>CAZTRL010000015.1:0-23722 GCA_964616715.1 uncultured archaeon
GACGCTTCCCCTGACCTCCTTCATCACGAGGCCCATGAGGACCTTCTCCCTTCTCGGGTGGCTGAGGAGCTCCTTCTTCTCCTTGAGTATCCTGCGGATTATGGCGCCCAGGTCGGCCGATGTCACCGACCTCATCCCGGCGGCAAGCTCCTGCGCGTCCTTTCCGGGTTCCTTAGCTGCCTTCCTGAGTATTTCGGGGACGGCCTCCTTCCCGATTTCCCCCGACGACGCCATCGAGAGGGTGTCAGACATGTGCTTCTCCGTTATGCGGGACGTGTCCATGCCCTCCCTCTCAATCTCCCTGATGGTCGACGTGAGGACGGAGGAGGCGAGCTTCGCGTCCGCATTCTTCGCGAGCTTCTCGAAGAGCGTGTCGCTTCCGTCGTGGACGAGCTGCCTTGATATGTCGGCCGATATGCCGTACTCCTTCGACAGCCTCTTGATTTTCCTGTCCCAGGTCTCGGGGAGCCTCTTCCTGACGTCGGCTATCAGCTCTGATGTCACCCTGACCGGGGGGACGTCCGTCTCCGGGTACATCCTCGATGAGCCCGGCATCGGCCTCAGGTAGTCGGTGTCGCCGCTGTCCAGCGCCCTTCTGACCTCCTCGGGGACGCCCTCCATGAACTGGTTTATCCTCTCCTCTATCGCGCGCGCCGTCGCCTCTGCGAGCCTCTTGCCGGCGGCCATGATTATGACGGTGTCGCCTTCCTTCGCGCCAAGCTCCTTCCCGACAGAGACGAACTCGCCGCCCAGCCTGTACTTCCCGAGGTCCTCGTCGGAGTGGATTATGCCTTTTATGCCTGCGCGCACCCTCACGTAGCCTGCTATCTCGTTCCCGAGCGTCCTTGTTGGGGTTATCCTGCTTGCGAGCATGCCCGAGAAGTCTTGCACCAGTATGGCGTAGACCTCCTTGCCCTTCATTATCCTGCTCTCGCTCTTTTTGAAATGTCTTGAGACGTCCACGGCCTTCGACGTGGCCTTGTGGGCCCTGCGCCTCTTCAGCTCCTCCCCTATGGAGAGTATGCTCTGCTGGCGCAGCGCCTCGTTCTCCACTAGTGTCGCGACCATGCGAAGGTCCTGGGCGCCTTTTATCTCCACCCTGGAGCCACCCGCTATGGAGACGTTTATGTCCTGCCTTATGGTGCCTATGCCCCTCCGGGCGCAACCCGTGGAGCGCAGCAGCATCCCGATCTTCTCCGCCGTCTCCCTGGCATGCTCCGGCGTCCTTATGTCCGGGGACGTGCCTATCTCTATCAGGGGTATGCCGAGCCTGTCGAGGCCGTACACCGTCCTGTCATCCGTCTTCTCTATTATCTGGGCGGAGTCCTCCTCGAGGCAGACGTTCGTTATGCCGACCCGCCCTCCGGAGGTAGACAGGGCGCCGTTTAGACCCGCTATCAGAGTCCTCTGGAAGCCGCTCGTGTTGGAGCCGTCCACCACGGTCTTTCGCATTACGTGAAGCTCGTCGGCTATCTCGCAGTTCAGCATGAGCGCCATCTTCAGCGCGGTGTCGAGTGCTGTTGCGTCCGGGGACATCGGGGGCTCGCAGTCCGAGTCTATGAGGCAGTCCTCGCCGCCGTAGAAGTTGTAGTAGAACGTCCTCCCGCGCTCGTGCTCGTGGGCCGCGGCGGTGTCCACCTCGCCCGTCTCCCCGGCGACGGCGCGCATCTTCCTCATGAAGCAATGCGTGGGGTTTTCGTCGGAGAAGCGCGCCGGGCACCTGCAGAAGAGCTTGTGGCCGGTGTCCAGCTGCTGGTGTATCTCCAGTCCGCATTTCAGGCCGAGCTTCGCATAGTCTGGTTTCATGGTTATAATTGGGGTGCTTGCTTATTATTTTTTTAGAAGAGCTCAGGAGCGTCTCTGTCTGTAGAGCTCCTTGCCGTCGTAGAATGATTTTATCTCGTCGTGTATCGGTATCTTGGAGAAGTCGGAGTCTATTGTATGCGTTCCCTGTATGGACCTTATCCTGTTCTCGTCGCGGGATACCATGCTGTTGGCCCTCTTGTGGCCGTCGGATGGAAGGACGGAATGCACGAACAGTATGTCCACGCTCTTGGCATTGTAAATGTTGTCCGCGGCGCCGTAGACAGTGCTGAGCGTCGAGCCGATGTCATCGACTATCAGCACCTCCCTTCCCTTGGCATTGACAGTGCCCTTGGTATGGGTCTTGGTGGAATCTATCCTTGTCTTCTGCATGTGCGAGAGGTCGAAGTCGCCGGATTTAGCGAACTCGAAGGCTATGTCATACTTGCCTTCCTTCCTCGGCTTCATGTCCGGGTTCACTATGAGAGCGTCTCCGCTTATGCCAAGCTTTTCCTTTGCATACTTGACCAGGCTCGGGACGGCGTCGAGGCATACAACCTCGATGCCTTCCACGTCTATGATTCCAGGTTCCCTGTGGAAGTGCGGATGGAACGTGAGTATCCTGCTGGCGCCGGCTGCTTTGAAAGAGAGAGCGTCGAACTTGTATTCTATCCCCCTCCCTGCATCCCTAAACCTCACGGCGTCATCGGTGTCCGTCTTGGGGTTGTGGTCTGCGCGCCCGTCGAGCCAGTAGGGATAGAGCACATCTATTCCATCAGAATCGAACGTCTCGGTGTCGGAGAGGTTGTAGACGATCCTCGGGTAGTTGACGAGATGCCTTGCGACGTCGTCCCTGTCAGGGAGCTGCCTCCTGCGGTACACCGTCAGTATCTTCTTGCCCTTGAAGTCGTCGTAGTTCGTGATCGTGTAGTTGAGGTCTATGCGAGGTGCCGGCGCGCCGTCGGGCTGGTACTCCCTCCTGAAGGGGACGTAGGGCACATCCAGAGAATCCGCTATCATGTTTCCCCAGACGTCGTTAAGAACCACGATGTCAGGCTTCCTGACCTCTCTGGAGCTCATCTAGATTATTGTCAGAAAAAAATAAAAACCCCACGGTGGCAGGTCAGAATCCGAGTGGGCCTGGAGGGATTCGAACCCGCGACCTTCCGATTAAGAGTCGGCTGCTCTAACCAGGCTGAGCTACAGGCCCACGATGAAATTATAATTCAAGGGAACATTAATAAAGGTTTCTGCGGGAAAGGCCTACTTCCGCCTGTTTCCGAGGAGCTTCTTCCACTGCCAGGCGAACTTCCTAAGCTTGCTGCTCTTGCCGTAGCCGCACGCCGCGCACTCCTTGTGCTTGACGTGGTACGACCTCTGGCCGCACCGCCTGCATAGTATGTGGCTCCTCTTGTTCTTCTTTCCGAAAGAGGGCGTTCCCTTTGCCATCGAAAATCACTTGCTCTTTAGTTCACTTACTTCTCGGGCGAGATGAGCACTATGTTGTCTCCCCTGACAAGCACCTTGCCGAGCTTGAGGCTGCTCTCCTTGTCCTCCAGCGTTGCGTCGTCCAGCCACAGGTTTATGTGGGAGTCGAACGCCCTGAGAGTGCCTGTTATCTTGGCACCGTACTTTAGCTGTATTATTACCTTCTTGTCCTGGGAGCTTCCAAGAACATCCAGTGGTCTCTGCATCATCAATCACCCGTTCCTTTTAATATCAAGCGGAAACGTGACCGCTTGGATAAGTATATACCATAAAAATATATATAAAGATATCGCTCAATATACAGTTAAGTGATTTCATGGCGATGTGGCATCTGAGGTCGAAGAAGAAGCCCACCGGGGGAAGGCTCCAGCGGGTGAGGAAGAAGATGAGGAGCGACAGGGGCAGCCTTCCGATAGAGACCAGGATAGGCCCCAGGAAGGTCACGAGGGACAGGTGCGAGGGTGGCAACGTCAAGCTCAAGCTGTCGTCCGTCGAGAAGGTCAACGTGGCGGACCCGAAGACCGGCAAGATAAAGAGGGTCAAGGTGCTGTCCGTCAAGGAGAACAAGGCCAACCCGCACTACGTCAGGAGGAACATTGTCACGAAGGGCGCCATGATAGAGACCGAGGCGGGCCTTGCGAGGGTGACGTCGAGGCCGGGCCAGCAGGGGATAGCAAACGCCGTCCTCGTCGAAGAGAAGAAGTAGGCATTTCCTGCCTAAATTTTATATTGTGCCTTCGGCATTATTCTTAATATGATGAGCAAGTACATGCAGGTCATCTGGCTCTACCTCATCGGCATAGCCATAATATTCATCGGCCTCTTCATGCTTTCCTCCAACACCGGCCCGTCCAGCTTCCTCGTCATGCTGATGGGGCTCGCGGTCGCGGCGATCGGCGCCGCCCACGGGAGGCGCATGAGGATGCTGGGCCAGCTGGACATAAACCAGCTCATGCAGCAGAAGGGCATGCAGCAGGAAGCCCAGCCGCAGGATGCCCCGGAGGGGGAAGCGGAGGAAGCGCCTGCTGAGGCGGCCGGGCAGGAGCAGGTCGCGATACCCGACAACCAGCCGCAGCCGGACGACCAGGACTTCATACCCCCGCAGAAGCCCATGCAGATGATGGGCCAGCGGATAGGAAGCTTCATGGGAAGGTTCAGGAGGGCGCCGACGGAGATGCCGCTGGAGCCCGAGGACATATACAACCTCGAGATGGAGGACATAAAGAAGGGAAAGATAGCGGCAACGAGGGCCGACGTCATAATGCTGGTCTGCCCGAAGTGCATGGCCGAGAACGAGGAGCAGAACTACTACTGCTACAAGTGCGGCAACAAGCTCCGCAGGAAGCCGGTGAAGGAGGACAAGAAGTCCGAGATAGCGGTCGAGCCCGGCACCATATCGGTCGTGGACGACAGGAGGGTGGCCAAGGTCATGATATGTCCCAAGTGCAACATGGCAAACAAGGTCGGGGACAAGTTCTGCTGGAACTGCGGGAAGAAGATAAGGTCGGATTCCTCCGTTAAGGCCGCGCCGGGGAAGCCGAAGGCGGGGGACAGCTTCAAGGAGCTGGACTCGCTGCTCAAGGGAACGGGCAAGAAGACCAGGAAAGCTAAATCCAAGTAAAGATTTAAAGGCCCGCCCGAATTCTATCTAATGGCTGTCTCCGATAGGATAAGGGGCATATCGGAATCGCCCACGCTCGCCCTGAACGCCAGGGTCAGGGAGCTCAAGGCAAACGGCGCCGACATCCTGAACTTCACCGCGGGCGAGCCAGACTTCAGGACGCCGGACAACGTAGGCAAGGCCGGCATGCGCGCGATAGAGGCGGGTATGACCAAGTACACTCCCGTTGCGGGGACGCCGGAGCTTAGGAAGGCCATCGCGGAGAAGCTGGAGAGGGAGAACGGCCTCGGATACGGCCCCGGAAACGTGATAGTGACGGCCGGAGGAAAGCAGGCCCTCTACAACGCGGTGATGGCCATATGCAATCCGGGCGACGAGGTGATAATACCTGCGCCCTACTGGGTCACCTATCCCGAGCAGGTGAAGCTTTCAGGCGCGGCCCCTGTCTTTGCGGGAACGAGGAAAGAGGACGGTTTCGCCCTGAAGGCATCGGCCGTGGAGGAGAAGGTTGGCAGGAAGACGAGGGCGCTGATGATAAACTCGCCTAACAACCCGACGGGCGCTGTCTGCCCGGAGTCCGAGCTGCGGAAGATCGCGGCGATTGCGAGGGATAATGATTTCTACGTCATATCGGACGAGATATACGAGCACCTCGTCTACGGGGGGAGCCACGTGAGCATAGCTGGCATGGGAGGCATGAAGGAGAGGACGATCATAGTCAACGGCGGGTCCAAGGCCTACGCCATGACAGGGTGGAGGATAGGCTGGGCCGCGGGCCCCGAGGACGTAGTGAAGGGCATGACGAAGCTGCAGTCCCACACGACATCCAACGCGAGCTCGGTCTCACAGGCGGCCTATCTGGAGGCGCTCGGCGGAAGCCAGGATGCGGTGAAGTCGATGGCTTCCGAATTCAGGAAGAGGAGGGACGTCATCGTGAAGGGTCTCAGCGGCATACCCGGGATAGAGTGCCCGGAGCCGCAGGGCGCGTTCTACGTCTTCCCAGACATAACGGCATGTCTCGGGAAGGGCATAAGGGATTCGCTGGGGCTTTCCGCGAGGCTGCTCGAGGAGGCCGGAGTGGCCACGGTCCCGGGCTCGGCGTTCGGCTGCGAGGGCCACCTGAGGCTGTCGTACGCATGCTCCACGGATACAATACGCGAGGGCGTCGAAAGAATCGGGAAGTTCGTGGAATCCATCTGAGACGGGCCATGCGGCGGCTCAGCGCCGAAAGCGCGTCGTCTCCTTGTGCTGTCTTGTACGCTGTTTTAAGCGGAATAGCCCCATATCTCGAACATGTAGTCGTTGGGTGGGTATGGCGCCCACGAGGAGCCGGAATCGTGCGATTCCATGGCCGTCCCTCCGGTGTATGTCGGGCTCGTGTACTCATACCTGAGATGGGGACGGTTGCTGGTGCTTCCCTGCGGGCATTTCCAGTTCAGCGAGTACTGCGCCGAGGCGTCCAGCCTGGCCTGAGGCATTTCTATAGTTATCCATGTGGGAGAAGTCCCCCATTCGTTCGCGTTGACCACCGTGGTGCTCAGCGGGCTTCCCGTGGGCACTCCGCCGCTGTCCGCGTATATGGAGAACGTCACGTTCCCAGGATAGCCCTGCCTGTACGCCTTGATCCTCACGTGGGTCACATAGAAGTCCTCGTTCGGTCCGGTATTCCCGACAGTGAACGACTGGCCCTCCTCGTTGACGCCGTAGACGTACCAGTGGGCATCGTCTCCGGTGTTGTATCCCTCGCGGAGGGCGGGGGTGGGCGTGAAGTCGACGCTGAAGGGCATTTCAAGGGTCGAGTTCCGGTAGCCCAGCGTGTCGTTACAGTAGAACACGATGCCATGCTGACCGTTTTCCATGGTTGGGCTAGTGGCGGTCCAGTAGGCGCCAGACTGCGACATGGAGACGTTCTGTGCGGAATCGAGCGAATATGTGCACGAGGAGACGCCGTCCTCGTCAGACGCCGAGACGTTGAATGTGACCTGCGGCGTCGTGTAGGTCTGGCTCAGCGGCGCGTTTATCTCGATGGAGGGGTACGATGCTGCCGCCTGCTCCTGCGTCGTGAGGAAGTATGAAGGCGTGCTGTCCGCGTTGCCTGCGCTGTCGTAAAGATGCCACATGTAGCCTATGGCCACGTTCCCTTCCGCGTTCAGCGTCTTCGTCACGTTAGCCCACGACGGCGTCTGGGTGAAGTTCACCGCCGGGTCATCCTCCCATGTGCCCGAATTGTTGGTGGAGAAGACGAAGTAGCCCTCAGGCTCCAGCGCACCCCCGTCGGTCACGTACAGGGAGAACAGCGCAGGCTCCCCCGCATAGGTGCTGTTCGCTCCTGCCTGCGAGTATGACGGAGGGACTGTGTCAGGAGCCGGAAGTATCTCGAAGGCCTTCTCGTCGTAGCAGTTGCTGTAGTTCTGGCAGTCGGTCCTCGCGACCGTGAAGTTCCACGTTCCCGGCTGCAGCATCTGGACGGAGCCGTTATCTATCTGGGTCCCGTTCCTGTACAGCGCGAAGTCCGAGCTGCAGTCCGACCAGGCGGTGAAAGCGGTTGTGTAATTGAGAGGCGGCGTCTCGCTGAAGATGACCGAGCAGCTTCCGCCGTCCGGGCTCACCGTCAGGTACAACTCCCCAATAGAGGGGTTCGGGTTGTAGTTCGCGCCGCCGGTGGAGTTGTAGAGGTAATGGTATTCCCCTGCCGCGAGGATGGCGCCGTCGGGATTGCCGACCTGAGCCCCGTCCCTGTAGAGCGCGTAGGTAACGTCCCCGTCGCCTTCATTGGTTTCCGTGCCCTGGACGTCTGCCGCGGTCCCGTAGGTTACCTGTGAGTATCCACCGACGGAGCCGGACGCGTCGGCCTTCAGGACGGTGAGCACGTACGGGACGGAGTTCGCGTTCCCAGACGTGTCGTTCACGGAGACCTCGACCATGTAGCCCCCGGTGTCGAGGACCCCTGCGTCGAGATGCCCCTCGGGGCTCATGGTGAACCTGCTGTCGTTGACCCGGAACGAGTCGAGAGCCTCGTCGTCCTGCGCGACGAAGTCCACGCCGGCCCAGTCGGTTCCGTAGGTGATTGTCTCATACCCGGGTATCCAGGTGAACTGCGGTGCAGTGACGTCCACGTCGCCGTAGTCGATTGCGCCGGGCTCGTATGCCTCATAGGCCGTCCCGTCATAGCTCACGCTCAAGCGCAGGTCCTGGAGCCCGGACAGGTCAGAGGGGGCAGTGACGCTGACATGCCATCCTTCCCCCGGGACGTAGGAGCTTTCGTATGACTGCGGCTGCGTGGCGCCGGCATCTATGGAGTACAGGAAGAGCTCGGCCTCTCCCTCGTTGACCACGAATATGTTCGTGGAGTTTGCATAGACGCCCTCCGAGTTCCACAGCCCGTCGCTTGATGTAAGGTTGTAGTAGTATCCCGTGTAGGTGCCGTTGGCGTAGTACTTGTAGATGGAGGAGCCAGGATTAGCGTAGTCGGCGTCATAGTTGTCTATTATCCAGAAGTACGTGCCGTCGAAAGTTATCCCCTGCGGCCCTGTGTTGCCCGAGTAGGCGGTGTCCCAGTGCTCGCCTGTGTACGTCCCGTCCTCTGTGAATATGTAGACCTCGGCGTCGGCGAAATCGACTATCCAGAAGTGCGTCCCGTTGAAGTAGATGCCCTCGGGTTCCCCGAGGCCCGCAGACGCCGTGTCGAAGTGCTCCCCTGTGTACGTCCCGTTCATGTAATGCTTGTAGATCTCCCTGTTGTACCAGTCGGTGACCCAGATGAAAGTCCCGTTCTGCACGATGCCTTCGGGGACGCTGTAGCCCGTAGGCGCGTCGTCGAAGTACTCGCCGGTGTATGTCATGTCGGGATAATACTTGAGTATCCTCTTCGCGTTGAAGTCGCCTATCCACACCCATGTCCCGTCGGTGGTGACGCCGGCGGCGGCCGTGTAGCGCACGTTCCCTATGCCGGAGCATACGCCCCACACGGAGTCCTGGACGTAAGTGCCGTCCATGCCGTACCTGCCGACCGTCTGGGAATCGTAGCCGACTGCATATATGTAGCTGCCGTCCGTGTAGACGCCCGTGGTCCCGCGCACGTTGTCCGCATACGTGTCGAAGTGGTTTCCGGTGTATGTCCCGTTCTCATAATACTCGTATATCTCCGAGTCCGAGTAGTCTGCTATCCAGATGTGCTCCCCGTCGCCCGTTATCCCGGAAGGCTCCCCGTCGCCGGAGGCTGCCGTGTCGAAGTGGCTCCCTGTGTACGCCCATCCGGAATCGTATACATATACCTCGTCGTCTGCGCTGTCGGTCACGAAGAAGAGGCTGCCGTCATAATATATCCCCTCCGGGTTGCCGTTTCCAGATGCCGCTGTGTCGAAGTGGCTCCCTGTGTAGGTGCCGTTCTTGTAGTATTCATAGACCTCGGCGTCCGGGGCGTCGGTGACCCAGCAGTACGCAGCGTCACAGTAGATGCCCTCCGGCCTCCCGTCGCCGGATGCCGCAGTGTCCCAGTGTATCCCGGAGTATGTCCTGTTCGGGTACGAAAGATAGACTTCGGCCGTGGAGCCGTCGGCGATGTAGTAGAAATCCCCGTCGTAGTATATGTCTGTAGGCGTCGTTATGTTGCCGTTGGACCTTAGGTCGTATTTCTTGACGAATGAGAGGTTCCCGTCGCCGGGCGCTTCCGCTCCTGCCGCTCCGGCCTCCTCACCGCCTATGGTGACCATGCTCACCGAGACCCCTGAGGCCACGGGCTCGCTGCCTTCGGTGAAGTTGAAGTGCAGGGGCACGTCCTGCCCCGCAGTGACACTGACTGCGTTGAGCGCAGTGGGTTCGGTCATGTTCAGCGAATAGACCTTTGGCAGGGTGCTGACTACGCTGAAGCGTATGTCGGGGCTTGTAAGATGGACGACAGGCGCGTGCTCGTCGCCGGAGCCGTCAAGAGAGACATAGTCCACGTCAATCAGGCTCAGGTTGAAGCCCTCAATGGTCCAGTTACCGGCCTTCTCCACCTGCTCCAGGCGGTTGTACTTCCCAAGGGGCAGGTAGAGGATGGTGGTCTCGCCCGCATCACCGGGAAGGCAGAAGGCGTACCCGTCGGAATCGCCGCCGGAATCGAGCCCGACTGAGTAGTTGTAGGAAAGTCCGTTTTCGTAATCGCCGCCCGGGACTATCCCGAACCTGGAATTGAACCCGCCTATGCAGGCGAACCGGCCGTCGCCGTTGCCTATCCCGACCTTCAGTATCAGCTGCTCGGTGTCGTTTATCGTTATGGCGTCGCTGTACGGATGGCAGGATCCTGAGGCGCAGAGCATCAAGTCGGCTTGCTGCGCCGATGCCATGCCCGCCGACACAATCGCCAATGACAAGCAGACTACCGGAAGAAGCCATTTTTCCATCAGAAACGATGCAGCTTCGTCCTTAAATATTCGCTGGATGGCCAGGTCAACGGCCCATGTGGTCCTACTGTATGTGCCTCAGTATCGCCCGCATGTCCTTTCCTTCTATGGCCACGTCGGCGGCCTTCCTGACCTCTTCCTCGGCGTTGAAGGCTATGCCGAGTCCGGCCTCGCGTATGACGTCTATGTCGTTGAAGGAGTCGCCCACGAACACGCACTCGGCCGTCGTGATCCCCTCCCGCTCCGCGAGCATCCTTAGCACCTTCGCCTTGTGCTCGCCGTCGTCGAACTCCGGGGGGACGTCGCATCCCTTTATCGTCCCGTCGCCGTTGAATGCTATCCTGTTTATCACGATGTGGTCGAAGATCTTGTCGGCGTCAGGGAAGAAGCGGTAGAGGACGACGTCTATGCCGCCGGATATGACCGCGAGCTTCAGTCCCCTCGCCTTGAGCTCGTCCAGCGTCTCCCCCGCGCCTTTCATAAGACTGAACTTGCCGGATATCCTCTCAAGGTCCGCCTTCGTGACGCCGGCGTCCATCCAGAGGGATATGTCGTGGTCGGCCCACTCCTTGAACGTCATCTTCCCTGCGAAGAACATGCTGCTCGCGCGGTCGAGCTTGGCCTGGTCTATCCCCATCTCGGCGTGGACCATCCTCCATATGTAGAGTATCTCGTCGACGAGCGTCCCGTCGACGTCGAAGCATGCCATCCTGTACTTCATGGAGCCGCCTCCAGCACCCTGCCGATCTCCGGAAGGCTCATCGAGCTTATCTTCTTCTCTAGGAGGCCCGGACGAAGGCCCAGCCGCGAGACCTCTTCCCTTGCATCCCTCCTGGTCATCCCGCGCTCGCAGAATATGTCCCTGAGTGCGTTCCCGAGCTTCTTGTCCTCCCGGAGGGCCAGCCCGCGGAGCAGGGAATCGGACTTCCGGAAGGTCTTCCTCGGAGTCAGCGCGACCACCGCGCCGTCCGTGTCCGGGACCGGCTCCCATGCCTCCCGTCCCACGCGGAGCCTGACCCCTACGGAGAAGAAGGCGTGCGTGAAGAGCGACAGTTTGGAATGCATGCGGTTTCCCGGAAGCGCCGACAGCCTCTCCGCAAACGTCACGGGGAGCGTGAGGACGGCAGGCTTGGGGACCCTTGAGAAGAGCATCTTGACGAGCGGCTCCGAAATGGAGTACGGCGGGTTGCTCACCACCTTGTCGTAGGACAGCCCCGGGTCCGCCATGACATCTAGCGCGTTGCCGTGGATGACCCTGACGTTGCTCCCGCTGAACTTCGACTTCAGCGCCGGTATCAGCCTCCCGTCGGCCTCAACGGCCACCACGGAGGCATAGCTTTCGGAAAGCAGCCTGGTCAGGTTCCCGGTTCCCGCGCCCACCTCGAGTACCGTCTCGCCATCGCCTGGGGACGATATGGCCACTATCGTGCGGAGTATTCCCTCGTCCTTGAGGAAAACCTGGTCGAGAGCCGGGTCCTGCGTGAATGGGCATGTCATGAGTCTATTTTGAAGGAAACAGTTAAATTACTTCTTCGGCTTTGGTTTCGGCTTCCTGGAAGGGGAGCACAGCTTGTCCTCTAGCCTCGCGACCGCCTTTATCACGTCGTTCCTCGTGACTATCCCCACGACCTTGCCGTTCTCGACAACGGGAAGCCTGTTGACCTTGTACGTGTCTATGAGCCTCGCGGCCTCCATTATGTCCGCGTCCTTTGATATTATGACCGGCTCCCTCGTCATGAAGTCCTCTATCTTGAGCTTGGAGGCGGCCATGACCTTCCTCTTGAGCTCGGTCGCCTTGCTCCTGCTCTTCAGGCCCGCAAGCACGAGGAAGAAATGGGGCATCGAGGTGAAGTGCACCTTCGGCGTGTATATGTCTATGACCTTTATGACGTCCAGTTCGGTTATCAGCCCTATGAGCTTCCCGTTCTCCACCACGGGCGCCCCGGAGATGTTCTTCTCGGTGAACGTCTCCAGCGCCTTGTGAAGCGTGTCGTCCGGCTTGAAAACCATGACGTTCCTGGTCATTATCTCGTTGATCTTCATTGCATCACTTCACCGCGGTTATGTAGTAGTACTCGAGGAACATGCCGCTCCTCTTTTCCACATTAATCTCTTTGAACCCGGCCTTATTAAATGTCTTCTTCAGCGTCTCCGTCGAGGTCAGGTACTTGGGCCTCGGCACGAAGAGCGACCTGCCGAAATCGAGTATGCTCAGCCTTCCTCCCCTGCGAAGCACGCGCCGGAACTCAGAGAGCAGCTCCTCGGGGTCCTCCTGGTAGGAGACGACGCCGACGGATATCACCACGTCGAATGTGTTAGTCTCAAACGGCATGAGCTCCTTCTCCTCCTTGACGAACACCACGTTAGGTATCCCCGGCATCTCCTTCGCCTTCTGCACGCTCCTCTCCAGCTGCTTTATCGATATGTCCACCGCCGCAATCTTCCCGTCCTTGCCCACGAGCTTCGCCAGCGAGAGCACGTCGGAGCCGGTGGCGCAGCCGTAGTCGAGCACGATGTCCCCGTCCTTCACGGCGGCGTTGGCTATGACCTTCTCCCTCTTGCCCCGCCCGTACCACAGCGGCGAGAACACGTCGTAGAGCGGTGACACGAGGTTGTAGAAGTTCTCCAGGAACTTCCTGTCGTAGCTGACCCTTATCATCATGTATATCGGGATGCCGAAGGCTATCAGCATCAGGCCGGAGAGCATGAGGACCAGGGGTATCTGGGTGAGGAACACGAGGCACATCACGAGCGCGATGCCCGGGACTATCACCGGAAGGTCCACCAGCCTGTCTATGGGCCTCTTCTTGAGCTTTATGACCGAGAGCGCGCAGAGGGCGTAGACTATCAGGGCGTTTGCCATGAGCAGGAAGACGGCCCCCTCGTAGGAGCCGAGGAGCGCGATGAAGAATGCGAAGACCGCCTGCACGAGGAGGGACTTGCCGGGCGTCCTGAACCTGCTGCTTATGTTGCCGAAGGAGGACAGGAACAGCCTGTCCTTGGCCATGGCGTAGGGGACCCTGGCGGTCGTGAGTATCCAGGCGTTGAGGCAGGCGAGGGACACGACGAGCGCTCCAGCGGTCATCAGCGCCCCCACGACGTTGCCGTAGGCGAACTTCATGACGTCTGCCATCGGCGAGACGGACGCGGCGAGCGTCCTCCAGTCGAGGACCCCGAGCGTCACGAAGACTGTGAGGAGGTAGAACACCATTATGAGCACCGTGGATATTACGAGGCCGAGCGGTATGTTCCTCTTCGTGTCCTTGACCTCGCCTGCTATGACCGTCGTGGTCTCCCAGCCTATGAAGGGCTCGACTATGAGGACCGCCGTCATGCCCAGGGCGGAGAGGCCGAGCGGGAACAGCGGGTTGAAGTTTGCGAGGTCCACGTGAGGGAGCCCCATGATTATGAATATGGCGAGGACGGAGAACGTCCCGAGAGTCAGGAATAGCTGGGTCCTGCCGCCCTGCTTGACGCCCGTGTAGTTGACGAGCGTTATGATGCTTATGACGCCGGCGTACAGCACGGCGGACTCGACGAAGCTGAGCTTGAAGAAGTAGCTGAGGTAGTACTTTATGGCTATCGTGTGGGTGCCTATGTAGACGCAGGCCATTATCCAGGCGGTCCAGCCGGTTATGAACCCCCAGAAGTCGCCCATGGCCTCCCTGACGTAGACGTACGGCCCCCCGGTTATGTTGTAGCTGGAGGCGAGCTCGACGAAGCAGAGGCTTATGGGTATCGTCAGGAACCCTATTATGACCCACATTATCATCGAGCCCGGGCCGAGGAGGCCGCCTGCCACGCCCGGTATTATGAAGATGCCGGTGCCCATTATGGCGCCGGTGCACAGCATTATTACGTGGATGAGGCCCAGGTCCTTCTTCAGCTCGGTTCCCATTAACTATTATTCCGTCTCTTCGAATTTATAGGTTACCTGATAGCGGGAGACACGGAGCCGCATGCGTTTAAAAATAATAACGAAAGAAACCATTTGTTTCTTATGAGCCGCGAGGAGGAGATAAAGGCCATCGAGGAGGAGCTTGCGAAGACCAAGTACAACAAGCACACCCAGGGCCACATAGGCTCCCTCAAGGCGAAGCTCGCAAGGCTGAGGGAGGCCTCGGAGAAGGGGTCGGGCACGAGCTACGGCCCGGGCTTCAACGTCAGGAAGGCCGGCGACGCGACCGTGCTCCTCGTCGGATACCCTTCCGTCGGCAAGTCCACCCTGCTCACCAGGATAACGAACGCCGACTCGAAGATAGGAAGCTATGACTTCACCACGCTGGACGTCATACCCGGGATACTGGAGTACAACGGCGCCAGGATCCAGGTGCTCGACATACCGGGGCTGATAGCAGACGCGGCGAAGGGGGCGGGCAAGGGCAGGCAGGTGCTCTCCGCTGTGAGGAGCGCCGACCTCATAGTCTTCCTCCTCGACGACATGAAGCAGCTTCCCCCCATGAGGAGGGAGCTTTACAGGGCAGGATTCAGGCTCGACACGCACCCGCCGGACGTAAGGATCGTGAAGAAGGACGCCGGCGGGATCAGCGTCAACCTCGCGGTCAGGAGGCCGAAGCTCACGAGGGAGGCCGTCATGAGCGTCCTGAACGAGTTCAAGGTCCACAACGCGGACGTCCTCGCGAGGGAGAACATAGACGAGGAGCAGCTCATAGACGCCATGATGAGGAACCGCGTCTACGTCCCATCGCTGGTAGTCCTCAACAAGATAGACAGGATTATGGACTTCAGCAACGTCCCGCGGGAGGTGGTGAAGATTTCCGCCGACCGCGGGGAGAACCTCGACGACCTCAAGGAGGCCATATGGGAGAAGCTGGGGCTGCTCAGGATATACCTGAAGAAGATAGGCCGCGAGCCCGACATGGAGGAGCCCCTGATAATGGAGCGGAAGTGCACTGTCTTCGACGTGGCGAGGAAGATACTTCGCGGGCAGGAGAAATACTTCAGGTACGCGAGGATATGGGGCCCGTCGGCGAAGTTCCCGGAGCAGAAGGTCGGCGCCGAGCACAGGCTGAGGGACGGCGACGTAGTGGAGCTCCATGCGTGACCTTTTAGCACTATGTTAACCTCTAAGCATGGCGAAGAAGAGGTTCGACGGCTCGGCGTTCCCCAAATACGGGACCGACGACTTTCTTGACGAGGAGGTCGTCGACCTGGAAGAGGGCGCGGAAAAGAAGGAAGGCAGCAAAGAGGAAGACTCCGATGAAATGGAGGCGGGAGACAGGAGCCGCTTCTACAAGCACGACCTCTACAAGGACGACATGGAGCAGTACGCCCTCGATGCCATGTGCGTCATCATGGACACTGCGCAGTTCACCGAAAGGAAGAAGCACATAGACATACACGCGCAGGACCCCAATCTCAGGAGACTGGTGCTGAGGGAGAAGGCGTTCTGACCGAAAAGACTATAAACAACGAACCCATAGAATTGTTATGCCGTTGCAGAGACAGACAGCAGTCCGTTCTAGGATAGTGGACCTCGTCAGCGGGGAGTTCGTCAAGAAGGAGGGCATGGAGCCCAGCTACGTCGTGACCCCCGGGAACGAGAACGTCTCCAGGACGAGGGTCGTGGGGACGATAGTCGGCAGGTTCGACTCCGAGGACGGCAACTTCTCTTCGCTTACGATTGACGATTCCACCGGCACCATGAGAGTGAAGCTCTGGAGGGAGCTAGACGTCCTGAAGGGCTTCACGGTAGGCCAGCTGGTCAGCGTAGTGGGCAAGGTCCGGGAATACGAAGGCGAGATATACGTGGTCCCGGAGATAGTCAAGGAAGTGACGCCCGACGAGGAGGCCCTCGCAAGGCTTGACATACTGAAGAAGATGAAGGACGGCGGGGCGCGGGTATCGGCTCCCGCGCAGCCCGCCCCGGCAATGCCTCAGCAACCGGAGAAGCCTTCCGTCCAAGAGAGCGCGCCGCCAGCTGCCCCTGAACCGGCGCAGGCGCCCGCACCGGCGGAACAGCCGACGGCAATGCCGTCCGGGCCGGAGCCAGAGCTCAGGCCGGCGTCCGAGCAGCCGAACGAGGAGAGCCCGAGGATGAAGGTCATGGGCATAATAGAGAAGAACGCCGACGGCATAAAGTACGCGGAGCTCGTCCAGCAGGCGGGCCTTCCCGAGGAGCAGATAGAGGACGTCATAAACGAGCTTCTGGGAGAGGGCGTGTGCTACGAGCCCATGCCCGGAAAGATAAAGAAGATCTAGTCTTCCTTCTTGATTTTCTCAAGCCTGACGCCGCCGCACTTCGGGCAGACCTTAGTCGCGGGCTCCATTATCATGGGCTTTCCTTCCCACCCGCACTTGAGACACCTGTGCTTTGCCATAGGAAATCACCACTATCCTTGCTATTTCGCCGCCGCTATTAATATAATTTTGCCTCATTTAATAATTATGTCTGTTTTTGGGTGGCTGCTGGAGAAGCCGGGTCCCGGGAAGATGAAGAGGAAGGACTACGATAAGGCGCTGAAGAAGCTCCTGCCCAAGGCCGAGGGCGCGGCGAAGAAGGGAAAGCTCCAGGACGCGGCATGGCTGTACCAGAGGGCGTCCATACTCGGCAGGAGGGCCGGGGAGTGGGATGACGCTATAGAAAACGCCCTCAAAGCCGCAGGGTACAGCGAGGGTGAGAAGAGGATGTTCAGCGCGGGCTGGTCATACAGGTCCGCGGCGCTCGCGGCCAGGGGAAAGGGAAACCACGAACTCACCATCGGCTACGCGCTGAAGGGCGCGGACAGGTTCTCCGAGACGGGCAGCGTCTACGCCGCCAAGTGGTGCTACGAGACCGCGGCGCAGGCGGCCAAGGCGTCCGGGAGGGAGAACGACGCCATAAAGTTCCTGAAGAAGGCCAAGACCATAGAGCACGACGACGAGACCGAGGTGGAGATACAGAGGCTCAAGAACATCGTCTGCCACCCGAGGGTGGACCAGTACGCGGATAAGGAGGAGGTCACGGAGGGCGAGCCGGTGACCTTCGAGGCGGTCGTGGAGAACCACGGCAAGGAGCCCCTGAAGAACATAATGGTCGGCGACATGGATGCGAGGATAAGCCACGAGATAGAGAGGCTGGGGCCGGGGGATGTCAAGATATTCTCCTACAGGACGTGGGGAAGGGTGGGAGTGCTGGAATCTCCCTACACGTTCATAACGTGGGAGAACGCAAAGGGCGACGTCCTCGACTCGGAGCTCAATCCGGTGTCGGTCAGGGTGAGGCCGAGGATACAGATAAGCCCGCACGTCTACCCCGAGCCCGCGGTGGCGGGGAAGGCATGCAAGCTCGTCGTCATGATAAAGAACCTCTCGTCCACAACGATACACGACGTAGAGGTGGACCTCGACTTCGGGGAGGACGTGGATGCTCCCCACCCAGAGAAGAAGGGTCTCGGGAAGATAGAGCCTGGGGACGAGGAAGGGGCAGGATGGAGCATGAGGATAGCCGTCCCCGGGAGGCACAGGATAGCCTCCGGGAGCGTCAGGATGACGGGCGACGACGGGACGGAGTTCGTCCAGGAGGTGTGGGACATAATGGCCGCGGTCGCCCAGGCGGAGACCCCTCCGAAGAGGCCGTACGAGAGCGAGGAGGAGTTCGCAAAGGACAAGCGCGCAGTGGACGACAGCATCACCGCCTACCCGATTGCGGAGTCCGTGTACAGGGATATGGAGAAGGCAATGTGGCACCAGCAGCGGGGCTACACGCTCAGGGGGATAGGGCTGGATGCCCTGGAGAGGCACGTGAGGGACAACTGCAGCGACATGTCGCCCGTGGCGGAGGGCGAGAGCGGCGGGGGAAAGGCGCTCATGTACTCGTTCAGGATGGACGGCGCCCACCACCTGCTGACGGTCGTCATGAAGAAGGACGAGGACTTCGTGCACCTGGTGCTCAGGCTCTACTCCGAGAGGATGCAGGGGCTCGCGGGGGAGCTCCAGGCGATAGCTGGCATAATAAGGCACACGCTCATCTCCGGGGAGGGGGCCAAGGAGGTGGAGAAGGTGGAGATAAAGAAGGTCATAAACATAATAGACTCCGTCGTGCAGAGGTCCGGCATAGGCTCCGGCGGCGAGGAGGGGGAGGTCACGGAGAAGAAGACCACGGTGAAGGATTCCGTGGTGCAGAGGACGGATTCGTGATGCTTTTATTACAGAAAATCGTCAAATGATAAACATGGCTTACAAGTGGAAGAGGTCTGAAGCCGTCGTGGCCCAGCGGGTGGGCCTGTCCCAGATAGGGGGATTCCTGGGGAAGAGCATAGAGGTCGCCGGAGGCGAGACCGCGTTCCTCGAGGATGAGGGCAGGGAGCTGTCCTCTTTTTCTGAAGGGAAGCACAAGGTCGCCGGGATGCGCGGCGGCCGGGGCATGTCCGTGGTCTTCGTGGACAGGTCAGCGAAGTCCGTCAGGAGGGAGGAGCGCGACCTCTGGACGAAGGACGACAAGGAGATAGTGGCCGTCGTGGAGATGAAGATCTCGGTGGACGACCCCGGGAAGCTGCGCGCACTCCTCATGGGAAGGAGGGACGTCCTCATGCTCGACGACGTGTGGAAGGAGCTGCAGAAGGAGGTAGTCTCCCGCGCCCTTGAGCCCATAGTGAAGAGGAAGACGATAGACGACATACAGGGCGACAGGAAGGTCGAGAAGGAGATGCAGGTCGCGGCAGAGGTCGAGCTTAGGAAGAAGTTCGAGGCATTCGGGCTGGACCTCATGGGATTCTCTGTCGACTTCGTCCTCCCGTCAGAGTACAAGGAGTACCTCAAGAAGCGCGGGCTCATGAAGGAGGAGGACGAGAGGGAGCGCTTCGAGGAGGACGCCGAGAAGAGAAGGAAGCTCTACGAGCGCGACACCGACGAGGCCACCGGGAAGGCGGAGACCCGGGAGAGCGCAAAGGACGAGATGGAGCAGGAGCGCGTCAAGAGGGAGTCGGAGATGGGGATAGAGGAGGAAGAGACCCAGCAGGACATGAAGGACGCCCTCGAGGCGCTGAGGCTCAAGGAGATAAACGACAGGCAGAAGGCGCTTCGCGAAAGCGAGAAGAGGGACCTGGGCCTCCAGTCCCTGAAGGAGGTCGCACCCGAGAGGTCCGGCGAGCTCGAGGACAAGTACAACGACCTCAAGGGCCTCATAGGCGCCACGGAGAAGAAGTACTTCGAGAGGAAGATAGACAAGGACACCTTCAGGAAGCTCATGCAGGACTACGAGAAGCAGAGGACGGAGATTGAGGTGAAGATGAAGAAGGGGGATGGGAAATGACCGAGAGCCTGTTCGACATGCTGGAGAGGATGGAGAGCATGGTCCCGGAGTACAGCTACACGACGATAGAGAAGATGGTCGAGACGGACCGGAAGATAAGGGAGTTCATGATAGGCCAGATGAAGGAGGTCAAGGACATGATGTTCCACGTGGTCCAGGTGAGCTACGAGCTGCAGAAGGACAGGCTGAGCGAGGAGGCCGAGGCCGCCTGGGACAACGTCACGGCGCTCATGACCATGGTCCAGTCCACGAAGGCATGCGACATGAAGGACAAGAAGGGTTGCGAGGTGTGCAGGAAGAACGTCGAGGACAGCCTCTATGAGCTCATAAGGAAGGACCGGCACCTCGTGCTCTCGGTTCTCGGCATGAAGAAGCAGACGGGAACCCTCTACAGGGCGCTGCTCGACAAGGGCAGGGAGAAGTACTTTATTAAAAATCTTGGCAAAATTAACAATTGCGTGGACGAGGTGAGGACGCTCCTCGCCGAGAGGGACGCCGCGATAAAGGGTGCGTGACATGAGCGAGTGGGATGCTGCGAAGGAAAGGGCCAGGAAGGAGTACAGGCTCATCGAGAAGGAGATAAAGGGCTACAGCTACGCGAGCGCCAAGTCCGCGGAGACGACCGACACCGCCCTGAGGAAGGCCGTGGCGGCAAACATCGGCATGTGCAGGGACCACGTCTTCCCTATGATAGAGGCGGCCTACATGGAGAAGGACTTCGGGAGCGCGGGAGCCCTCGAGGAGGTCATGCAGTGGCTCGACGTCTTCATGCTGGAGCTCGGGCTCATGATGGAATGGAAGGACCACGCAGCCATGAAGCAGTACGCGACGCTCATAAAGGCCGACTGGACGCTGCTCTCCGACAGCGGCAAGCTCGCCGACGTGCTGGAGAGGCTTAACAAGGAGACGCTCTCCGGCAAGGGAAGGAGCGTCGTGAAGAGGTGCGCCCAGGTGAAGGGCTTCGTGTCCGACCTGATGTTCGTCTACAAGAAGAGAAGGCACTCCCTCGGAGGTTGAGATGGGAGACGGCCAAGAGCGCAGGAAAGAGATCGAGGCAAGGCTGCAGGATGAGAGGGACGGCCTCGAGGCCGAGATAGAGAGGAGGCAGGACGAGGCCAAGAGGAGCCTCGACGAGATGCTGTCCGAGAAGGACATGGAGTTCTGCGACAGGTGCGGCAAGGTCGTCAGGTCGAGGACCGGGTGGGGCGGGAAGTGCGTCTGGGGCAGCTGCGACAACCGCATATGCAGGGAGTGCTGGGAGATAGGAAGGTCAAGGTTCTGCAAGAAGCACGCGGAGGGCGTCGACGACGAGAAGTCCGATAAGCCGCAAAAGAGGCACTCATTCGGCATAGAGGACGACGAGCCGGAGATGAAGGTAGACCTGAAGGCGGTGCTGGACGAGCACGACGACAGCAGGAGGCAGAAGGTGAGGTACTTCGCCTCTGAATACGCCCGCATGATTGCGAAGAGGATGGAGGAGGCCGGGCCCATAGACTGGACCCCCAGGGGATACCTGAAGGGCGCGACGTTCTCGATGGAGTCAGAGGACGGGGTCCACACCATAACGGTGTCCACCAAGAGATGGTTCATGAAGAAGCCGAGGCTCGCGGTGGTGGTCGTCCCATACGACGCCAAGGCCGAGGACGACGCGAACTCCATGAACGCGGAGGTCCACAAGACCGCGAGGAGGCAGAAGGGCTACGTGCTCCTGGCGCTCGTGAGCGACGGCGCGTCCATGGAGGCCATGCACTTCGTCAACAGGTTCTCGGATCCCGGCTTCTGCCTGTACCTGGCCGAGCCGAAGAATGGCCACCTGAACTACAACATAAAGGACCCAGTGGCATGCGCCTACTCGGAATGGTTCAGCCAGAGGAAGGAGCCCAGGAGGTTCCGCGAGAGGCTCATGGCCATGGGGGAGCTGGTGTCCGGGAGGCGCGTAGTCTCCGCGGCGGACGCCGCGAAGGAGTTCGGCTTCCCGGAGAAGGACGCCGAGGACATCCTCAGGTCCTGCGGATTCCTCACCCATGTCAGGGGGACCGACACCTACATGGTCAAGGAAGAGTGAGCCTACTCCTCTTCCCCGGCGCCCGGGAACGCATGCTTCCTTGAGTTGTTCCTGTAGAAGAGGCCGCCTGCCTTCTTCTTCCGGGCCTTCAGCAGGCCGTCTATGTGCACGTTCCTGTATTTCCACACAGGCTTCGTCACGAGCTTCTTCCTGGCCATGGCGGCATCCATTCTGTCCTCCTGCGAAAGCAGTCCGGAGAAGTAATCGATGCGGCCGATGGTGTCAGCGTAGGCGAACGGGTTCATGCGGTTCCTGTAGGCGCCGGTGCCGGCATAGGCCGGCCTGATAGGGGGAGGTATGTCCTCGCCGTCGGGCAGGCCTGAAGCGCCTGCTGATGCTGGTTTGTACTGTTCTGGCATTCTTATCACCTGTTTGAGGGTTCGAATGGGTCTTTTTAAAGGTTCCGGGTCACCTTTATAAAGCCCGGCCCCTGCCTCAGAAGCTTTCCAGGAAGTTCCTGCAGAGGGTGCCGATATCCTTCGAATAACCGCCCTCGAGCGCTATGAAGGTCGGCAGGTTGAGCCCCGACACCATCTTCCCTATCCTGGAGTATCCGTCTGCCGTGACCTTCTGGCCGGCGAGGGGGTCCTTCTCGTAGGTGTCGAAGCCCATTGATACGGCCAAGAGCTCCGGCCTGAACGCCTGGATGGTCGCTATCGCCTTCTCCAGCGTCTTCATGTACTCGTCCTCGGAGGTCTCGGGAAAGACCGGGTAGCTGTAGGCGTTCTGCCGCGACTTGAACCCCGACATCGGGTAGAGCGGCAGCTGGTGTATCGACACGTATATGATCCCATCCTTTCCAAGGAATATCTCCTTGGTGCCGTTGCCGTGGTGGACGTCGAGGTCCAGTATGGCCGTCCTCTTCCCGAGCTTCTTCACAGCGATGGCCAGGTTGTTGAAGTAGCAGAAGCCCTCCTCGGTCTCTGTCCCCGCATGGTGGCCTGGGGGCCTGGTGAGGGCGAACGCCAGGTTCTCCGACGCCTTTATCGTCACCCCTGCCGCGAGGAGAGGATACTTCACGTCTATCCTCGGCGTGTCCATGCTCCCGTAGTTTCCCTTCGCTATCTTCTCGTAGTGCTCCCTGGTGTGGACGAGGAGTATGTCCTTCTTCTTTGCGGGGCCGGCGTCCATGAACTTGTACCCCGCGGACTTCAGCTCGTCGTGTATGAGCCGCACCCTCTCGGGGCTCTCGGGATGCCCAGGGGTGTCGTAGGACAGGCAGTCGGGGGAATAGACGACCTTCATAATCATTAATTACATGAGAGGCAAGATTATATTATGATTGTGCCGTTCCGGCCGGTGAGGAAGCCGAAGGAGAAGATAAGGCACCTGCTCATCGGGGCGCGGGACTCCCTCGCCCACAACGTGAGAAAAATCCCGAGCAGGAGGTACGCAGTCCGCTGGCTGGGGCTCAAGTCCGCAAAGGCGAAGAGACGCGCGAGATATCTCCTGGAGGACGCGGCGTTCGGAATAAAGCGCCTGGGAAGGCACACAGAGATGTTCCTCTTCGGGGCGCTGGTGCTGCTCGCCCTAGCCATGCTCTTCGGCTCCACCGGGGAAGGCTTCCTGACGAAGCTCATAGCCCTTCTGCTCCTCGTCCTGATAGTCGTGATATACGGGCAGCTCCGCATGCAGAAGAGGCTCATACGCCAGTACGTGCCCATGATAGGCGACGTCAGGATAAGGAAGTGCCAGCTGTACTCCCCGAGGCTGAGGCTCGTCAATCTCTACGCCGCAAAGGACAAGATAGCGCAGATGAAGAAGGTCAGGAACGTCGCCATAAGGTACGACGTGATAAACGACAGCTTCGCCCCGCTCTCGATAGAGGGCGCCTCCCTCACGATCATGATGAAGGGAGGCAGGAAGCTCAACCTCCCCGCGTCGGTCTCCGTCATGGACGTCGAGCCCAAGAGGACCTCGGGGACCGATGTGTCGTTCCAGCTGGGGCAGGACGTGGACTTCGACTCCATAAAGTGGATGGAGCTGGACATCCGCGGCAACTGCAGCAAGAAGCTCAGGATAGCGCCGCACCTCTACGCAAACGTGGTCCTCCGCGAGAAGGTCCCGCGGTTCATATTCGAGCCCTTCGGGAAGTTCGTCAAGAGGCC
>CAZTRL010000016.1:0-18508 GCA_964616715.1 uncultured archaeon
TGTCGCCGAAGTCTATGACGTTCTGCATCATCTCCTCCTCGTCGCGGTCTATGACGCCGGCCTCCGCGCTCAGCGAGAGCGCCGCCATCAGCTCCTCCTCGGTTATCACGTCCTTCTTCCTCTTGGCCCCGGCAATCCTGAGGACGCCCTTGCTTATTGCCTCGACCGCTATTATGATGGGATAGAGCACGTAGGTCAGCACAAGGAGGGGCTGCGCCACGAGGAGCGACATCCTCTCCGCGTTCTGGTGGAAGAAGGACTTTGGGACTATCTCGCCGAAGACCAGTATGAGGAACGTCATGGCACCCGTTGCAATCCCGACCCCGAGCGAGCCGAAGCTGTCCATGGCCACGACGGTCGCGAGGGAGGCCGCCCCTATGTTGACCACGTTGTTTCCTATGAGTATCGTGACGAGCATCCTGTGGGGGTTGCCCTTGACCTTCTTCAGCGCCTTGGCCCCCCTCCTCCTGGCCCTGACCAGCTTCCTGACCTTTATCTCGCTCAGCGAGAACAGCGCTATCTCGGCCCCGGAGAACAGCCCGGAAAGGGCCACCAGGACCACGAGCACAAGGAGTTCGAGTAACACTTTAACCAACTGCTTGAAATTTTATGCGGCGGCATATATTAATCTGATACCGCTTTCCGCGAGCCGAGGTACTTCTCCACCCTTCTCAGCCCCTCCTCTATCTTCCCCACGTCGAGCGCGTAGGAGAACCTCACCCTCTTCGGGGCGCCGAACCATTCGCCGAGATATGTTATGACCTTGTGCCTCCTGAACATGCCAAGCACGAAGTCCCTGGGCCTCTCCACCCTCGGGAGGACATAGAACGCTCCCTCCGGCTTCCAGAGGTCGAGGCCGAGCGCCGTGAGCCCCTCGTATATGACGTCCCTGCGCTCCTTCCACACCGAAAGCTGCTTCCTTATGAAGGACCTCGGCGTCCTGGTGGCCTCGAAGGCCATGGCCTGACCCACGATGCTCGTGTTCATCGACGTGTGCGTCTTCATCTCTGTGCAGTCGCCGATGAACTCCCTGTCGGGCGACCACATGTAGCCCACCCTCACCCCGCACATGGAGTAGGTCTTGGAGAAGGAGTTTATAGTTATGACGTGCGGCCCCCTCAGCATGTAGTTCCCCCTCGTGTAAATGAGGTCCTTGTAGACCTCGTCGGAGAGGACGTACACCCCGAGATCCGTTGCGAGCCTCTCTATCGCCTTCAGGGTCGACACCGACTCGACCCTCCCTGTGGGGTTGGAAGGCGAGTTTATGATGACGGCCCTGCATCCCCGGACCTTCTCCCCGAAGTCGTCGAGGTCGATCCTGCCGTCCACGAGGTCGGTGTACACCGGCTCCATGCCGGCGTAGCGCACCAGCGGCGGGTAGGAGTAGTAGTAGGGCCTCGGGAGCAGGACCTTCCCTCCGGGACCCTTCGCCGCTATGACCCGCAGCGCCATGTCGAGAGCCTCGGATGCGCCGTTCGTTATGACGAAGTCGTCCTTCCCGGAGCCTCTCTGCTGCCTGCACAGCGCCCTCCTCAGGTCCTCCATGCCCTGCACCTGGCCGTACCTGAGGTCGCTGCACGCGCCGGCCCTTCCGTATATCTCCGGCGGCGGGGGCAGGTCGGGCTGCCCGGAGCCGAACGATAACATCCCCTTCCCGTTCATCCCTATGAACATGCTGGGCGACTTAAGGTCCTCTATAGACATGGCGGCCATCCTCAATGAAATAAATATGTAGCCGTGCAAATATTAAACCAGGGTTATACTCATGGCGTACAACTTCACCTTCGACTTCTCGAAGCTCTCGCAGTCGTTCTTCGCCGACCTGGCCAGGTTCTCGGACCGCAGGAAGGTCCATTCCAAGATGGGCAACGCCGCCCAGTTCATGATAAAGAAGTTCCGGGTGGACAAGATCACCGGCCTTCCGGTGTCCGACTCGCTCACCGTGATACAGGACCTCATAGACGCGCAGGTGAGGAACGTCTCCCAGCGCGAGGAGTTCCTGAAGACCCGGAAGAGGGCGCTCCTTCTCCCCCACTGCTCGAGGAAGTACATGGACTCCAGGTGCAAGGCGCGCTTCGACCCCTCAATGCCCTCCTACGTGTGCGCCGGGTGCTCGCCCGACTGCCTCGTCAACAAGGCCACGAAGGCCGCGAGGAGCAGGGGCTACGACGTGTACGTCCTTCCCGGCGGCTCCGGGATAAGGAAGGCGCTCGCGAGCAACCCCTACGACGGCCTGGTCGGGGTGGCATGCACGGAGGAGATAAAGCTCGCCACCAGGCTGCTCGACGGCACGGGGCTGAAGGTGCAGGGAGTCCCCCTCATAAAGAACGGCTGCGCGGGAACCAAGTTCAGCATGGACGCGCTGGAGAGGACGCTGTAGCACTCAGTCGAAGTCCCTGCTGAAGGACACCATCCTGAACGGGGATTCGCTCTTCCTGACGGTCACGACATCGCCCTTCCTTATGGGCCTTATGTTGACCTCGCTGCCGTCTATGCACACCTCGCCCTCCTCGCTCAGGCACTCTATCTTCACCGGCCCCTTGTCTAGGAGTATCTCCTTCCTCTTCAGGATGCCTGAGAATGGGGCGAAGGCCGCGACCCCCAGCATGTTGCTGTCGTAGCTCATCTTCCCCGCGCCCGCCGAGTGCGCGAACGCGTGGGAGCCCGTCGGCGTGTATACTATTATGCCGGAGTTCCTCTCGAGGCTCTTTCCGCAGCAGACGTCGATGTTTGCCTTGAGCATCCGCCTGACATATATCGGGCTGACCAGCACGTCGTTCAGGGCCAGGGTACCCACGGGCTCGCCGTTTATGGCAGCCTCGAGCCTCATGAGGCTGAAGACGTGATAGTGGCGGCCGTTGGCCCCGTTCATGAGCCTCACTATCTTCTCCTCCATGTCATCCGGGCCCGCCCTCAGGTAGTAGCCCATGCTCTTTCCCGGGTTTATGCCAAGAACCGGGCATTTGAACGCCGACTGGTCCCTCATGACCGTGCCGTCGCCACCGAAGACGAGGGCGAAGTCGCAGTCGTCCTCTATCTCGTGCGTCCAGGAGGCCCCGTGGCTCTCTATCACGGCCTTCGCGGCCTCCCTGAGCTTCTCGCCGTATCCAGTCTTGACCCTGAGCGAAAACTTCATTATGAATAATAGGCGCGCGATAAAAATAAAACAGGCTGTCAGGATATGACTACCGCCCCGCCCGTGTTCTCCAGCCGGTTCACCGCGCCCGTCACTAGGCCCCCGCTGACGTTTGCCGTGACGAGCGGCCTTATGTAGTAGTCGTCCCCTATGAAGAGCGTCACGTGGTTGGCCGACACGTTCACGGAGTAGGCTGTGCCCGCGACCCTTGATGGCATGGTCAGGTTGGTGGAGAATCCCTCCCCCTCCAGCCAGGCGGTGTTTATCTTGTCCGTCACCGACGTCATCAGGTCGTCTATCTCAAGGTCCTTCTGAGCCTTGAGTATCTCCGCGGTCTTCATCTGGGAGACCCATGCGCCGATGAGGACCGCGCCGAGGAATATCCCGAATATGAACATGAACTCGAAGGCCGACTGGCCCCTAAGCCCTCTGGATGTCGACGTCGCACGACGCATCGTCCACCGCCCTTATATCAAGCCAGTATGAGCCTCCCGACGTGGGCAGTGTGCCGTTGAGCCTCGCCCTGGACGTCGCGAACACGGTCGTCGGCCCGGCGCCGCGCCTCACGTTGAGTATGATGGTGTTGTTGGTGAGGCTCGCGCTCTCCACGCCGGCCGGCATGTTGACCCTTATCCTCACCATCGCCGGCGCGCCCTGCGTGTAGACGAGGTCGGCGGCGGAGGCTATCGCGTCCACCGCGTTCCTGGCGTACGAAAGCGAGAGCTCGTCGTTGGCCTCGGTGTTAACCGTGATGAGGTACACCCAGAGGGGTATCATGAACGCGAGGGCTATTATGACCACGAGCATGTACTCGAACGCCGCCTGGGCTCTCATGATAATAATTGTCCCGCGGCCCTATAAAAAGAGGCTCATCTGGCCTTTCTTCTGACCTGCCTCTCGATGGCCTTTATCCTGGAAACCGGATACTTGGAGAGCGCTTCCTCAAGCATTATCCTCTTCTCGATGCCCACAGGCCCGATTCCGCTTTCCGAGATCATCCTGTACGTCGGGCTGTTCTCCGCGGTTATGGCGTGTATCCTGGCGAACTCGTCCATCGGCAGGTCAGCGTCCCTTCCGATGTAGTAGCCGCTTATGTACCTGATGCTCTCCTCGATGGCAGCCGGAACCATTGTCCCGTCGCCGGCCATCTCTTCCATGAAGAGCCCCGTCGTGCCCCTCTTTGACATCCTGTTGTACTCCTTCATGCCTATGAACGTGAACAGCTTCTTCTTCTCGCCGTAGTCTTCGGGCACCGAGTGGTCTATCGCTCCTGCAAGAGCCTTCCTAAAAGCGGACTTCTCGTTCCTGGAGTCCACGGAGACCACGCTGCTCTCCGCCGATTTCACGACGTCGAGGAAGTCCCCGATATCATACTTCCTCTGCACGGGCGCTATCTCCACGTTCTTCCCATAGGTTCCCAGGTCCACCCTGTATTTCGGGCACATGATTTTTGTTACTATCTGGTATTTAAAAAAGTATTCCTTATCTGTGCCTGTTGGTCTTCACCTTCTCCAGGAGCCCCTTCCTGCCGAGGACCCTGTATATCTCGAGGCACGCCCACGCGTCTGTCGCAGCGTAGCGGAGCTGCTTCGATGACAGGTACTCCCTCTCCCAGTTGGTCACCTGCATGGACTTGGATATCCTTATACGGAGGAATATGGCGGCCACACCCTTGACGCTCTTGGGCTCGAAGCCGAGGGTGTGCCCTATGTCGAGCAGGTCTATGAATCCCCTGCCGGCGACTCCCAGCTCCTTCTTCATGGTAGCTAGCTCGTGCTTGAGCGCCTGGCCAATCTTGAGTATATCCGGACTTTCCAGCACGGACTTCAGCCCGGGGGTCATGCCTGTCTTGACCACCCTGAAGAGGAACGCGTGGCTCTCCGCGGAGAGCTGTATGAGGGCTATCGGGTTCTGCTTCTGGCCCTTCCTGAAGTTGGGCTTGGTCTCGGTGTCGAACCCCAGGATGCGGTGCCTTCTGAGGGCGGACGCTGCCCTCTCTGCGCTCTCGGGCGTGTTGACGACGGTTATCCTTCCCTTGAACCCGCTTATCGGAAGCTCATCTATCTGCTCCTTTGTCATCTTGAAAGGATTGTCGTCCTTCTTCTCGTCCGACGCCTCTTCCTTTCTCTCTTCCATTAGAATGATGTCCCGCCGAAAGTTAAATGTTTTAACAGGATGCGCTCTTCCTGTAGGAGACGGTCATCGTGGACACGTAGTCGTGGAGCTCGTATGCTCCCGTCCTCCAGGCCCCTCCCCGCTCAAGCCTCAGGGGAGTCTTCATGTATGATATCTTCTCTGTGTTGCCGCATTCCGGGCACTCGAGGTCCCTCGTGACCTTGCCGAAGCTCTCCAGAACGGAATCCGGCATGTAGAACAATGAACTCTTGTAGCGGGCGCCGCATTCCCCGCAGTCCACGACCGCCAGAGGGTATCCCCTGCCAAAGGGGTTCCTCGACTTCCTTATGCTTACCGTTGTCGCCCCCCGCGGTCCCGAGAGCACCCTCAGCTTCCTGAGGTTGCACGTGACGCTTCCCATGCCCCCCTTTTGGTACGAAGATTTTTAAGGATTGGACGGCAACCCAGGTTCATGGAGAAGCAAGTCCCGAAGCTTGGGCAGGAGTTCGGCCCCTCCCCGGGCCTTCGCAGGCTCTTCTACGTGTACCTGCTCTCCGGCGCGGTGTTCGCCCTCCTGGTCTGGATAATGCCTTTCGCCCTCTTCGCACCGCTTCCGCTGACCGGGGCCTGCCTTGCCATACTGCTCATAGCCTTCCTGCTGATGGCCTACTGGATAGGCAGGTACTGGGGCACCATAAGGTACACCCTTACGAGGGACGACATGACATGGAGGAGGGGCGTGTGGTTCAGGAACACCGGGATAGTGCCATACAATCGCATAACCAACATAGACATAACGCAGGGCCCGCTGTCCAGGAGCTTCGGCATAGCGTCGCTTAAGATACAGACTGCCGGGTATTCCGGCCCGAACCAGAGGAGCTCGGAGATAAGGCTCGACGGCATAACGGAGTTCGAGGAGCTCCGGGAGCTCATAATGGGCCTCGTGAAGGGGAAGGCCCCCGTGGCGGTCGAGTCCTACGACGACCCCGGCGCGAAGGGCGGCGACGTCCTCGGTGAGCTCGTGAAGATAAGGAAGCTCCTCGAGAAGAAGCGCTGATCCTGGGTAGAAACGGACATGTTTTGACAATCCCATCGAACGCGTTGGGTACGAGACCCCTTCTGGCTCCGTGAAGGCGAGGCTCCACGAGAAGATAGCAGCCAGGCTTGGGGAGCTGGAACACGGAAGGCATGACGGGCCCTAGCGTCCCTTGCCAGCCGAGAATATCACGTAGGAATAGACAACCAGGAACACTGCGACCAGGATGATGGCCGCCACGAATATCATTATGCCGGCGACTCCCGTGAACGTCGCGATGAGTGCAACGACCGCCACGGCCTTGAATAGCTTGCCCCCGAGAGCGTGCGTCTTCTCCCACGACTCCTTGCTGCTGAGCGTCCAAGGCGTCCTTATTCCTATGAACCAGTTCTGCTTCGTCTTCCCGAGGATCGTGCCGATGTAGTACATGAGAAGCGCCATCGCCGGCAGGACCATCACGTTCATGTTTATCGCTTCCTGCGTGCCCGGGATGTTCGCGAGCAGGGACGCTATGTCGACGTACGCCATGAATGCGGTCGTGACCACTATCAGCCCCTCGTAGTAACCCATGAAGCCGCGTATGTTCTTCCTCAGCGGGTCGATTCTAGGTATGGCCGCGAAGAGCGCCAGTATGGCGACCGCCATGACGGGCACTATGGACACGGCCACCGCCTTGTCCATGAAGCCGTTGGGCGCGCCGTCGGCACCCCAGTGGGTGATCATGGTCTCCGGCAGGGCGGGATAGAGCAGAGCCGTGGCTGCCACGGTTGCCGCTATTATGCATGCAGATGCGATGACAGACCTGTACATGATTAGTCTTTGTAGAAGGCTGCTAATATATCGATTGCGAACGGTGCCTAGCGCAGCATGTTCCTTGTCAGCTCCATGCTGTCGAGGATGTCGGTTCCCATTGTGCTGCAGTATGACTTGCATGCTCCGAGGAGGTCGCTCCCGTAATCGCCGAACCGGAAATCGAGCGCGCAAGAGTTGTGCCTGTACTGCTCCGGCAGCATCTCCTTCAGCTTTTCCTCGACGCGCTTCCTGAAATCTTCCTTGCTGAGCTTGCGTGCCTTGAAGTCCGTCTCCAGCAGCACCCACGCGACGTCCGTGCCGCGCTCCGTGAGAACAAATGGGATGTAGTGACAGCCCATGCTTATATGGAAGGTGAATGCTATAAATCCTTTCTCCTTCCCGCCGCTGCCATGGCTGCAAGGACAGAGACGACAACCGCCCCCGCCGCCGCCGGCACGGGGAATTCCGGGGCCGGCGGGACCTCGTCATCGTCGCATGCGGTGCCTATGCCATCGCCGTCCGCGTCCTCCTGGCCGGGATTGGCGACATAGGCGCAGTTGTCCGCAGTGTCAGAGACTCCATCCCCGTCCCAGTCGGTTCCCGTCACCACGGTCCCTGGGAGCGTGTCGTAGTATATGACGTAGAGGGGGACGTCGAACGATATCCTTGCGTAGCCGTCCTCTCCCCATCCGGTCCCCCAGCTGTTCTTGACTATCCAGTACTGGTCCTCAAGGTCGAAGCCCACCACGGCCATCGCGTGCAGCCCTATGACCTCGTCAGTAGTCTTCTCGTATATCCCTCCCGAGTATGCCGGGAAGTCGGCGAAGACCTCGAAGCCCACGGTCACCGGTCCCTCTGCCATTAGCTTTCCCACGCCGTTTTCCGGCGTTATGTATTCCCAGCTGGCGACCTTCCTCAGCGCGCCTCCCGGGGATGACGGGCATGCCGCCTCGCTCGCTTCGTAGGGGAATGCCGACTCGTCCGGTATCCCCGTGCCCTGCATGAACATCAGCGCCTCGTCAGGGAGCCCTCCCTCGCTGCAGTCCCCGGGACCGCACGATATGAGGTACTGCTCGGAGAGGTCTGGATTGAGACCCGGGTCGCCCAGGTCTATCTCGAACTTGGACTCGGCTATCGCCACGGGGGCGAATGCCCAGCACGCGCCGCACGCGCCCTGGTCCCTCACGGGCGTCGTCCAGTCGCTTCCGTTGACGTGCCTCCAGTCGAACGTCGCGGTGTACTCCCCGTCTCCAGAGCCGTTGCCATCACCCTCGTCCCGGTAGAGCGAGATGGCGTACTTGCCGCCCTCGGCAGGCACTGAAACCGGGCCGCCGAAAGCCACGCCGGAGCCGAAGAGCGTCCCTGACGTCTCCGGCACGGTGGATGCGCTCACTGCATAAGAGATGCCGCACTCGCCTCGGTAGAACTCCCACGCGTCGCACCTCTCCCCGTCGGGGAACACGCAGAATGACGCGTCGCCTTCCGGCGTCTCGTCAACCACCAGAGAGTTTCCGGACTTCTCGCAGTAGACCGCAGCCTGGTTCGGGAACGCCGACGCAGTGCCTGCGAGCACCACCAGAAGCGCGAGTGAGACCATCAGCGGAGTCGCGATCCTCATTAGAATAATAATTGTGAACTCTCTTATTTATTTGGGTCGCATTCCGGCCATGCCACCTTCACCCGTGGACGTAGTCGCACTTCAGAACGGGCATCGCCATCCAGTTCTGCGGGTTGACGACCCATGCCCTGTATCCGCCGCTCCTGGGCTCGAGCCCCACGTCTATCTCCCTTAGGTGCAGGTGGCTCCCGTCCTTCTTCTCGTACTCGTCGAGCTGCCTCATGAGGTTCTCCATGCCCTCGACGCCCTTTCCCTTGTGCAGCCACGGGTTGCCGATCCGGTAGACCCCCACATCGATGTCCATGATGCTGCCCTCGGTTCCCCTTATCCTCCTCTCCATGAACTTCGCGTCCTTGTAGAGATGTTCGGCGTCCTTCTTCAGGCCATCGGCCTCCAGGTCCTGCGCATTCTCCATGAGCACGTCAATCCTCTTCCTGAATTTCCTGTAATCTGTCTTGCTCTTCAGGAGGGCCACCTTGCCCTCGTCTTCTCCCAGCTCGCTCCGGCCGCCTGTGAAGAATCCGTACATGAATCCATTCTTCTGCGGTATGTGGGCAATCACCTTGGCCCTTTCGAGCTCCCCTCTAGACAGCGCCTCCTCTGCCTGGCGTTCCGTTTCCCTTCGTCCCGAGAATCCGACGTCGGCCGCGGCTCCGCTGAGGGCGTCCATCTCGTTCCGGTATATAATGGAGCGCATCCTGTACCTGCCGTTCATGACGTAGTCCACGTATTCCACGAAAGACATCTTGGGAGTCTCCGTCTTCGTGGGTGCATAGTTCTTCTTCATAAGTGGAGTGGATGTGGGAAAGCTTTATAAAGGGTTCAACCACTGGACGGGGTGCAAGAATTTAAAAATGAAGGTTATATTATAAGCAATGAAATCAATTCTCGTGGTGCTGGCGCTGGTATTCGTGGTCGCAGCCTCCGGGTGCGTCCAGACGGGCAAGGTCATCGATACCGGCCCCTCCGGCGCGCAGCCCCAGGACACCCAGAGCCCGGCGCTCCAGTGCCCGTCCTCATGCAGCGACGGGAACCCCTGCACGACAGACTTCTGCAGCGAATCCACCGGATTCAAGTGCTCCAACAACCCGCTCTCCGGTGCCGACTGCGGTGACGGCGGCGTCTGCAAGGACGGGGAGTGTGTCGTCCCGGTAGATGACTGCACGGACATATTCAGGCTCTACGGCGAGACGGAGGGGGGCAGGTGCTATCAGGATAACTACGTCAAGCCCGCCGTGAAGGATAAGAACACGTCGATCTGCGACGGCATGACTGACGCGGAGTTCGTCGGCATGTGCTATTCCGAGGTCGCGCTGAAGCTGGACGACTACAACGTCTGCACGAGCCTCGCCAGCGACTCAGTGAGAGACGACTGCTACATGAATTATGCCTCCACCAAGGCGCACAAGCTCTACATCTTCACGGGAGGCGCGTGCGACCTGATAATGAGCACCTCCCTGAAGGAGGAGTGCACGGCGCTCAAGGATTTCGTGACGGCTCCCGCCGGCATAAAGGAGTTCTTCGCCAAGGCTCTCACAGACGGGAGCGGCAACATCGCATCCTACATAATCCTCCGTGACATGAACGGCGGGACCACGACCTCCGACGGGACGGTCACGGTCTACATAATGCAGCAGGACAGCAAGGGCGAGGAGAAGACCAGGCTGTACTACTCCACATTCGACGTCAAGAAGGAAGACTTCGAGTACACCAACATAGGGGGCTTCGGAGGCGCGAGCGACACGGCGTACGTCCTGCCCACGATAAACGTCAACGACTTCAGCATGTACCCGACAGAGAGCAGCGGAAGGATATACGTCACGTTCAAGACGAGCGACGGCAGGTCGTTCTCCGTGAGCCAGGACCTCGAGTTCTAAGGCGGCGACCCAAGCGTTTAAAACCATTCGCCGCAATGTTATTATATGGCATATCCGGCGAGAAGCCTCACGCGCAGGGACCTGGCGCTGTTCATATCAGCAGCGGTCGTCTCGGCCGCCGCACTCTTCGCGGTGACGGGCATGATGGCCCCTGGGGTCACCGGGCTTTCGATATCTGGAGACGACATGGGCAGCGCCCTGCAGAACGCCCTTATCGGAGGCGCCGTCGCTTTCTCAGCGCTCATCGTGATGCTGAGGCTCGGATATGTCCAGAACGCCCTCGGCTGACTGCCGCCGGGCCTCCTGAAGCATTAAAGCAGGAACACGTGATGAGAAATGCCAGTATGGACATGTCCCAAGTGCGGGGAGAAGGTTGAGAATTTCGGCTGGGGCGAGGTCCCGTGGAAGAGCCACAGGTGCGCTTCCCAAAATCCGGACTTCTCCCTTCCCGACGTCAGGGTGGCGCAGGCCAGGCCGCAGCCGCGGCAGAAGCATAGGAAAGGGGACCTCACGGACTTTTTCTGAGCCATGGATAATTCTTCAGGATGTCGCTCCTGCTCTGGTAGAGCCTTCCGTTCCTGCTCCTCCTGAACATCCGCGGGAAGAGCTTGCGGTCCACATAGATCAGTTCGTTCACTAGCTCCCTGAGCACATCTTCCCGCAGGTCTTCCATTACGGACTCCGGGGTGACGTCCTCTCCGGCGTATCCAAGGAACGATGAGATCTCCACGGCTTCCCGCTGGCTGATGCTGTCCCTGTCCCGCGACGGGCCCGAATGGACATACGTCTCCCAGGCCAGCCTGTTCCTGATGTCCAGGAGCTCCTCGAACTTCCTGGAGTCGTAGAACATCCTCTTCAGCTTCGGCACCATGTATGGCATCTGACCACCAATTGATTGGTATGGGTTAAAAATATTAATACCCGACACCCCTACTTTCTAGATGGAGTACAGGCACGTCATCCTGGCAATGCTCATAATCTCAGCGGTCGCGGTCTCCGGGTGCCTCAACGGGGGCGTCCCGGCAGGCGGGAACAACGAGACCCATCCCTGCCCCGCGGGACAGACGGCCGCTCCGGGAGACACCGCCAATGTCACGTACACGTCAAGGTTCACCAACGGGACGGTCATCTATTCGGGCGCCATAAGCTTCATAGTGGGCTCAGGCCAGGTGATTGAGGGGTTCGACGAGGCGGTCGACGGCATGTGCCTTTCCGAGGTCAAACACGTCTCAGTCCCGCCTGAGAAGGCGTACGGGCTCTACGACCCGAGCAACATCATAGTCCTTCCGGTAACCTCAGAGACCAACAGGACGTTCACGGTCACGAGGGACGAGTTCGTCGCTGAGTTCGGCAGGCAGCCCGTCGTAGGCGTGATCTACGAGAGCGCCGACCTTGCGTATCCTGTCAGGGTGGGCTCCGCCGGGAACAGCACGGTCATGCTTGAGAAGGCAGTCACGGTAGGCTACCGCATAGAACCGGACGAGGGGGAGACGTGGTGGCCAATCGACGTCATCTCCATGACTCCCGACAAGATAGTCTTCTTCAGGAACGTCACGGACGGGACCGTCATAATGACGAACACCGGGGAGAAGGTCGTGAGGGTCGCCGACGGCAACATAACCATAGACATGAACAACCCGCTCGCGGGCCAGACGCTGCTCTACGACATAGAGCTCACCGGGCTGGCAAAAGGATGAACGGCCTTCACATCTCGCTGTAGGGCGGGTGAATCAGCTTCACTGACTTCTTTTCCATGTCAAGCTCTAGCGCCTGTCCCTTCAGGGCCAGCGGGAAGAACGATGATTCCGGGAACTCCCTCTTCCTGGCAATGTACTGCGGCAGGCCGTTGGTGACGAGATGCGGGGCCACTATGACTATCCCGTCCACGCCCGACTCCCATTCTATGCTCTCTATCATCCCGCTCAGCTTCGCCATCTCCGAATCATGGTATCCGATGTCCAGCCTGAGCCTGTCCTCGTCCACTCTCAGCAGGTCCGTCATCTCGACTTCCCTTGCGTTCGTGTACTTCCTTATGACATCTGCCGTCTCCGGAGCCACCAGCGGGTAGCTTCCCGACAGGAGCCTGCATGACATCCCCGTGAGCTCGCCTCCTATGATGCCGCCCAGCCTCTCCACGGATGCATACACGTCTCCCTGCATGAGCACGCCTTCATGGTTCTCCTGGCCGTAGTTGCTGACTATGAGTTTTTTCATGGGCATAGGGTGCGCCCAAGCTTTATAAAGGGCTGGGTTACCCTTGGATACCCAACATTTATAAGGGTCGGGTTACATATAACTGCTCTGGAGATGATTTTCATGGACTGGGCACCAGGCGCAGATGACAAGCATTTGGAGGACAAGCAGAGGAAGTTCGAGGAGGCATCGAAGCTCCCGGACGCATACATCGACAGCAGGACTACGTATACGGTCACGGACGAGTTCACCGACGGCCTGGGCATCATCAGGAAACCCGGTGACAGAGCCCACGAATACACGGGAGGCTTTCCCTTCGGCTCAGTCGGGACTGATGAGTTGCCCGTCGTGTTCGAGAACGACCGCACGCACTTCGTTGCCGTCAAGAAGACGTACCTCACGTCCGCTAGGTGATTCTGGGTAATGTTACAGTAGTGACCACTAAGTAGTTAATTTTATAAATAATCGATGCAAGGTTCATTATGACCATGCGTAACTATGCACTGGCGTTCGGATTCCTCCTTTTTGGCTCCATCTTCGGCGGCTCCTACGTCAGCGCGCAGAGGGAAGATGACGGCATGCACCGGATAGAGGCAGACACGATACCGAACGGCGTCCCGGACAACCATGCGCTCCTCGTCTGCGGCGCGGACGAGAAGAGGAACCTCATAGACATTCAGAACGGATACGAGAACCTCGTAGACCTTGGATTTCCCCCGGAGAACATATACGTCCTCACAGTGAAGGGCAAGGACGTATGCGTCCCCCTGTCCGACGGGAACAGTGGATTCCTCAGCGTGGACGGCAGATGCACAAGGGAAAACGTCATCAAGGCCTTTCACTCGCTCTCTAAGAATGTGGAGTCCCATGACCAAGTTTTCATCTATCTGGACGACCATGGATACAAGGGACCCTATGTAGTCACGTCAGACGGCACCACGAAAGAGCTGTCATGGTCCAAGGGCGTCCCCGTGGGCCAGACCGAGAGTATCAAGGACTTCTCGTACATGTGGCTCGGAGATGAAAGGCTCAATGTGGCCGAGGTGGAGCGCCTGGTCTTCGGAGGAGCCACCGGGAAGGGAATAAATCCAGAGAAGGGTTTCATTCTTTCGGACTTCTGCTATTCGTACGACTTTGCCCGGATTCTCGGGAAAGGGGCATACACGTCAATATCCAGCTCATGGGACGGCTCCACGTGCTCGGTTCCCTACGATTCGTACAGCTACCATTTCACGGACGCCATAAACCCTAAGAAGAACGGAGGGAAGAGGAACAACGTCGAAGACGCCTTCATGCAGTCTTGGGGGGAGTTCGGCGGCTGCAGCGACAGGAGAATTAAGACCGACAGCCCTTTCATCGAATCAGACATGGACCTCAAGGGTCTTTACGTCGGAACGTCACAGTGAAGCTTTCCACTTTCAGCTGTAGAAGTCGCCAAGCGACGACTGCCTCCTGCCCCGTATCTTTATGAAAGGCGCCGCCCTCCTGGTCCAGCCCCCGAGACTCCTGAGGTCGGACATGCTCTTTATCCTTCCCTTCCTGCCGAGTATCCTCCTCGCCGTCCGCGGGCCTATGCCCGGGACCCTTATGAGGTCCCCATAGGTCGCGCCGTCTATCTCCAGCGGGCCGTCCATCGTGGCCCTGGCTATCTCCGCCTTGGGATCGCCGCGGGGGAGCATGCCTCCGTCCATGACGGACAGGAAGTCCTTCATCGTGTACCCGTAGTCCCTCATCAGGAAATCCGAGTTGTAGAGGACGTTCTGCCTCCAGGAAGGCTCCGCCTCCTCCTTCTCCAGAGGCGTTCCCGAAACCGGCCTGAAGGCCGAGAAGTACACCCTCCTGAGCCCTACGTTCTCGTACTCCCACCTCGCCATCCTGAGCATGTCCCTGTCTGTGGAGAGGCCGTTGACTATCACCTGCGTGGTCTGGCCGCTCCGGAGCGGCAGGCGGGATATCCATCTCTGCCTCCTCAGTATGTCGCTTCCGTAGCTCTTGCAGCTGGAAAGCTCCGAGAGCGCGCCCTCGCTTGCCGCCTCTATGTTTATGCTCATCCTGTTCGACATCTCCGAGGCCTGCCTTATGAGCTCCCTGGACGTTCCCGGCAGCACCTTGAAGTGCACGTAGCCCCGAAAGCCCTGCTCCCTCCTTATTATCCTAACGGCCTCTATCATCTCCTCGGTGACCCTGTCCGGGTCCCCTGCGACGCCGGAGCTTATGAAGAGCCCGCCCACCGAGAGCTTTTCCGTCATGAACGAGAACACGCCCGCGAGCTCCTTGGGGGTGTACGATGCCTTCTCCTTTTTCTTCCTGCACGTCGTCGAGTTTCCGCAGTATGCGCAGTCGAACGAGCAGCTGTTGTGCATCAGGGTCTTGAAGAGGCGGCAGTCGCTCCTCTCCGCCTTCGCCGTGTATACCCCTCCCAGGGCCTCGGAGACCTTAACCTCGCAGCTCTTGGGGCCGCAGCTGTCGTACCTGCCTGCCTCGCTGAGCAGCCTCACCTTCTCAGGGGTGTTCATTATCAGCCTTTCCGGACACCGCCTTATAACCCGGACGGTAGGAGCTTTCCGCTATTCCGGTAGCGCGTGAAGGAGCGAAGAGGCAACATTCGCATGAAAGCCGCTCATTTTTTAGGCCGGCGGAGAAATATAGATATGAGAAAAGCCACGCTGCTGGCGTTCGTCGCCATGGCGCTCTCCAGCCCGCTTTCCGCCGCCGAACCGCTGTACTACGCCGACATCATGATAGACGTCTCCGAGACCGGGGCCGTCACGATTAGCGGCGTGACCAACCACCCTGCGCTCTCGGATAGCCCGACAAACGCCTACACGTCGAAGAAGGGCCAGTACTGGCTGCTCAACATAACGACCTACGACAGCTTCTCCGACTACGTCTACACCGTCAGGATGCCCGAGGGTAGTGTGATAAACTACATAAAGTCGGACGACAGGATAGGCATAAGGGAGGAGGGAAGCAGGATAATGATAGAGGGCTACGGCAGCGGCGACCCGTTCTCCGTCCTCGTCCAGTACTCCATAAACCCTCCCGACTACACAGCTTACGCCATGGCTGCCGTTGCAGTGGCAGCCGCGCTCACTGCCTTCCTTCTACTCAGGAAGAGAATCCCCAGAAGGATGGGAAGGCCATACGACCCGGCAGCGCTCACCGAGAGGCAGCTGTCCATAGTCAGGTTCATGGAGAAGGCCGGGAAGCCGGTCAGCCAGCACGACCTCGAGAAGGGGCTCGGCCTCCCGAAGTCCTCGCTCTCCAGGAACGTCAGGACGCTCGAGCGGATGGGCATCATCCGAAAGACCAGCCGCGGCATGAGCAACGTCCTCGAGTTCGTCCGGGAGTGACCCGTTCCGGGACGTTCCGCCCTGTTCCGGGTCAGGGTTATATCCTGTTCCGTCCAATCATCAGCCGGGGAAGTCCCCATAAGACGGAGGTGAAAAGCATGAGAAGTGCAATTGCGATTGCCCTGCTCTCGCTTGTCATGATGTCCGCCGCTGCATCCGCGCAGGACGCGGAGACTGTGGACAGCACGACGCTTGGCGAGATAAGGGCGATGACGACGTCATACGGCGCGGAGGTAAGGCTCCTGCAGCTCGAAAAGTCGATAGAGAGGAACATACTGTTCGGCCAGGACGTCATAGAGAGGGCCAAGGAAGCCAACGAATCCTACGACACAAGCGGCCTCGAGGCTCTCGTTGAGGAGCTCGGGATAATAAAAGACGAGATCGCCGCAATCGACCCCGAGGGCAACCTCACGGATGTCGTGACGGCTTTCATCGACCTCAAGAACGACGCGCGCGACATAACGGCGCAGTTCCGCGACGAGGCGCGCGCTCTCTTCGAGCCCGGCGAGATAGACGGCATGAGGGCGCAGATAGGCAGGGCCGTGGAGGGCAACCTCACAGCCCTGAGCAACCGGATACGGAATGCCGTCAGGGTCCACAACGCGGAGATGGTGACCGAAAGGCTCCACGAGATGGGGCTCAACGGCACGCAGCTCGCCCAGCGCCTCATGAACGGCACTGCAGGCCGCAGTGAAGTCGCGTCCCAGATAAGGGCGATGCTCCAGGGAGTGGACGCCCAGAAGAGGCAGGCCGCCGTCCAGGCGGTCCAGATGAGGATGGCGTCCAACGCCGTCCGGGCCGAGTCCGCAGTGCAGAGCGCACTGCAGGGCTATGGAGACAGGATGCAGCAAAGGCTGAGCGAGAGGATACACCAGGTCGAGTCATCTGCCGAGATGATACAGCAGAGGCTTGACATGGCGGAGACGTCTCCTCAGGCCGCGCCCGCCTCCGGTCCCATGACCGGCAACGCAGTAGGGTACATGGGAGGGAGAGGAAGATGAACGCGAGGATACCGCTTGTGGCGTTCTCGGTCATCGCGCTCGCCCTTCTGGTGAGCGGCTGCGTGAGCGACCAGGCCCCCTCGGGCGACGCTTCCCAGGAAGGGAGCCCCGAAGGGCAGCAGCTCACAACGGACCAGAGCAACGCGGTCGACAACATAGCTTCGGACATAATAGGGGAAGATGACACGATAGAAATCGGGGAGATGATCTAGTCTCCCCACCCTTTCCTTTTTTTATTTATTCCCTGTCCAGTACTATCCATGAATGGCGTTCCAAAAAGGGTGCAGATTGAAATCCTCAAGGCATACGAGGCCATGGGGAAGGGTGCGGAAGGCGGCGCTTTCGTCGACCACACAAGAAACGGCGCTTACCTGTACATAGACACAAGGAACGGCATCGTCAGGCAGATGAGCGAGTTCGAGTACAGGAGCTCCCGCCTGCCCAAGATGAATGAGGGCGTCCCGAGAGGCAAGTTCCCTAACAGGAGCTATGGCGGCAGCCTGTAGCCGCAGAAAATACCATCAGGACCCGTTTATCTGCTCCGCGAGCCTCTGTGCGTTGTGAGCGTGCGAGTATATGGCGGTCGTCTCGAGCCTCTCGTGGCCGAGTATCGTCTGAACTGTCTCTATAGGCGTCCCCTGGTTGAGCAGGTGGGTGGCGTACGAGTGACGCAGCGTGTGCGGGTGTATCTCGTCCCAGCCCTTGACCCCCGCCTCCTTGGCGTAGGCCTTGACTATCCTTCTTATGTGACGGTCGGATATCCTCTTCCCCTTCTTGTCCCTGCCCCTTATGAGGTAGCCGTCCGACCTCGCGCCGACGAACGCCCTGAGGTCCTGGGAGAGCTCGGCGGGCATCGGAAGGGACCTGTCGCGCCTGTTCTTGCCCTGCGCGATCTTGACCTTCCCATCCGCGAAGTCTATGTCCTCGACCTTGAGGTTCTGTATCTCGGCGTTGCTCATGCCGAGGAAGTACATGCACTGCAGGAGAAGGTTGTCCCTCGGTATGGGCCTTGATATCCTTATCATCTCGGCCACCTCGTCCTCATTCAGTATCCTTGGTATCTTGCGGTTCCCGACGAAGAGCTTGGCCCTCCTCATCTCCCTCGCCTCCTCGGGGTCGGGTTCATCATCGTCCACGGCGGGTTCCTCGTCCTCCGGTGGCGTCTCCTCGTCTTCATCCTCGTCTCCGTTGCCGTCGTCGACCTTCACATCTTCCTTCTTTTCCGGCTCCTCCTCCGGCTCTTCTGGAACCTGCTGCTCCGTTTCCTCGGCCGGTGCCGGCACTGCGGGCTCTGGCTCTACTGGCTCCTCATGGACAGCGGGTTCCGCTTCCCCGGACGGCATGGGCTCAGGCTGCGCCTCGGGCTCCTGGCCTATCTCCTCCCCGT
>CAZTRL010000016.1:18608-23202 GCA_964616715.1 uncultured archaeon
CTCCTGCGGACCCGCCTCGGGCCCATTCGCGGATGAGTTCAACGCCTGCTGCCTCCTGTGGAAGTCCATGAACTCGTCCCAGTTGGTGCCCCTCCTGAAGACGAAAAGCCGGTTGTTCCTGTCGAGTATCCAAAGCTCGGTCCCTTTTCTCTCTATGTATCCGAGCACCTTCTTCACCATGGCCGGGCCGCACTTGAAGACCACTGCCTCTGTCGTCCCGGGCTTCCTAGCGAGCACGTCCACGACCTCGCCCGCTATGTCCTTGTCTGTCGCGACTATCTCGTAGCCCTTCTTCGTGAGGAGCGCTATGGCGGTTGACTTCTGGTCGGTCGGCATCACGGCCGTCCCGAGCGCCCCAGGCTCCACCTTCTCGAAGAGTCCCTCGACCGCGCCATTCTGCAGGAACCCGGCGACCACTGCCTCGCTCTCGGGGTCGGAAAGGGCTGAATTGCCCTGCGAGAATATCTGGCTGACCTTGCCTGCAAGCTCCTTTCCTGTCCTGTAAGTCGCAAGAAGCTTCTCGTACTGGTCTATGGTCAAATCCATTGTATAATAATGGGTCCCAACCTTTTTAACCGTTTACGGACATGCGGGACTTCCTATGCTGTCGAGCCTTTCCAGTATCTCCTTCTGATACGTCCTCACGTCCCCGGCTGTACGGATATCGGGGAAGCTTCCCGACATGAGCCTTATTCCGTTCCCGAAGTCCTTGTCCAGTATGGGGGTCACTAACTCCTCGCCCGCAGGGTACGCCCATACGGGAATGGGCTTGCCGTCCATGAGCGAGTCTATGGCTCCCGCATACTCCGGCCTGCCCGCATAGGACTCGTCCGCGTCCAGGAACTTGGACATGTAGACCGCAGTCCCCTCGACTATCATGGACATCATCCTGTCGAGCGCCCTGTCCTTTCCCATGACGTGGCCCGAGAAGCCGCCGCAGCCGCTTTTCACCAGCACCATGTCGTGGTACCAGTGGGCCGTCTCATGAGGCACCAGGCCGAAGGTGGATGCTTCATACTCTCCCATCGCGTCCCGGCTCCTCCCAAGCTTCCTTGCGTACATGTCGGCATTGTCATGGGGAACGTACTCTAGAACCATCCGGTGGGAGTCCAGGTCGTACCGGAACACCGGCATGCCGCCGCTGAACATCCAGAACTCCCCGCAGTCTATCCCCGTCCCTTCGGGCTCTATGCCCTCGCCGAACCTTTCGTTGTAGAACTCCAGAACGGAGGAGATGCGCGCGTCCAGGCCTTCCATCAGATACTCCCGGAGGTCGTCTGCGCTGTTGAACCTCTGCTTCCTGCTGTTGTCCGTGTACCATTCTGAAGAGAAGTCATAAGCCCCGGCGCCGTTCTCCTGGCCCGCGTATCTCCCGCTCCCGCAGCCTGCGAGAGCCAGCGCCGCGGTGCCGGCAAGCAGCACGGTCCCAATCCTCATGAGATTGATATGCACGGAAGCCTTTTAACCCTTTGCGGACATGTGAAGGATCAGCCTTTCCTGACGTACAGCGTCTGGGTCGGGAAAGCGAATTCCACCTTCTCCTTCTCGAGCCTTCTCTTTATCTGCAGGTTCGTCTCCTGCTGGATGTCCATGTACTTGTTGTAGTCGCCCGTCTCCACGTAGTATACGACCTCGAACAGGAGTGCGGAATCGCCGTACGACTTGAAGTGGACCCTGTCGACGGTCGCCATGTCTATCTTCCCTATTATCTCCTTCACTATTCCCGGTATGGTCTCAAGCTTCCCTGCCGGCGTGTCGTATGTGACGCCGAAGGAGAACACGACCCTCCTCCTCTCCATCCTGCCGTAGTTGTTTATCCTTATCTTGGAGAGCTCGCTGTTCGGCACTATGAGCTCCTGGCCCTGGAGGTGCCTTATCCTCGTGGAACGCAGGCCGACCTTGGTCACCGTCCCCATGTCGGTGCCTATTATTATGAACTCGCCGACCTGGAACGGCCTGTCGAAGTAGATGGAGAACGAAGCGAAGAGGTCCGCGAGGACGCTCTGCAGGGCGAAACCCACCACTATGCCGGTCACCCCGAGGCCTACCACTGCCCCGCTTATGTCGTAGCCGAAGTATGACACTATGAAGAGGAGCGCGGCGACCCACGCTGCGACCTTCAGAAGCTTCCTGAATATCTCGACGACGCCTGTGTCCACCTTGGCGTTCTCCACCGCCTTCTTCCTCCTTATCTCGACGACCTTGTCGGTCGAGTAGTCCACAAGCCTGTTGAAGCTCCTGACTACGTAGAACACCGCCACCAGCATGAACGCGTAGTCGACGATGTCCACGAAATCCACCGGTATGGTCAGCCGCTTCACCGCGATGTAGAGGGCCGCGAGCACGTAAAGCGGCCAGCCTATGCTCCTCACGAGCCGGGTGAAGAAGTTCTCCCTCTCGAACCTCGTCCTCTTTGCTATGCCGTGGGCGCTCCTGAGAACTATGTACCTCACGGCGCACAGCGATATGAACACGGCTGCGAACACCAGTACCGCCCCGAGGTAGCTCCCAACCGTGTTGCCGCCGAGGCTGTATGCCATCACGTCTTCCAGCGCCATAGTTACGGTTTGGTGACTATTCTATAAAACGTTTTCCCTTTGCCCTGGCGGTACCCCGTGTCTCTCAGCGGCCGTCAACCTTCTTCATGAGGTTCTTCCTGGCGAATGCGATACGGCTCTTCACGGTCCCTATCTTCAGGTTCAGGGTGTCCGCTATTTCCTTGTACTTGTAGCCTTCAGTGTGCATGAGGAACGGGATTCTCTGCTCCTCGTTGAGCTTGCCTATCTCCCTCTCGATGTCCTCCATTATTATGCCAGAGTCCGCGTAGTCATGGAACTTTCCGCTCATCTCCTGCAGTGCATATGAATCGTGAGCAGGGTCGGTCTTCGAGTCTATCCTCGACTTCCTGCGGTACTCGTTTATGAAACTGTGCTTCAGTATCTTGAATGTCCATGCCCGGAGGTTGGTGCCATCTTCGTACTTGTCCCTGTTCTCCAGCGCCTTCCTCATGGTCTCCTGCGTCAGGTCCATGGCGTCGTTGTAATCGCATGTGAGTCTGTATGCGAAGCGGGTGAGTCTGTCTTGGAGGCCTATCAACTGACGGCCGAAATCTTGATTCTCATCCTGCATCTTCCTTTCCGAATACTCTCTTTTCATAAGGCCAATATTCGCACCAAATATTTAAAAACGGAAGTTGACTGCGATTCGAAGCGGCATGCGGCTTGCTGGCCGTATCCCGGGCACTTCCCAGTTCTTTGGGCTTCATGCTTATTATGGAAATAATAGAGTTAATTTTATATATATGTAAAAATAATAGAGTTATCATGAAGATTTACAAAAGAAAGCTCAGCGACGAGCTTAGCAAGATAGAGAAGAGAAGGGAAATCAGGATCATTAGGGGTCCCAGACAAGTCGGGAAGACGACACTCCTGAAAGGCATAGAAGAAGGAATGCGAAGTTCGGACAAGCTCTTCGTTAACCTTGACATCCCGAACAACAGGAAGACACTCCTCGAAAATCCCACAGACCTCGTAAAGAGGCACAGGAGTGACGGCAAGGATTTCTACCTCTTCCTGGACGAGATCCAGAGGATAGGGACGGGAGAGCCCCTGAAGATACTATACGACGAATTCCCGGACATCCGCATCTTTGCAACAGGTTCCTCAAGCCTCGAGATAAAGTCGAAGATACTACCGTTCCTTGTGGGAAGGGCGCTCCTTTTCGAGATGTTCTCATTCAGTTTCGGCGAATACACAGGGTCGAGGGACGCGAAGCTCTCCGCGATACTGGGCGAGAAGAGCGGCTCCCTTAGGGATTTCCTGGAGAGCGGCAGCCCTGTATCGAGGCCTTCCTTCGGAAACGAATTCACGGGCTTCCTGAAACAGTACATGATATACGGGGGCTATCCAGAGGTCATAAAGGCTGACGATGCAGACAAGGAGATGATACTCAGAAACATAAGGGACCTCTACATAGAGAGGGACATCACATCATTCTTCGGCATAAGCGACACGAGAAAATTCGAGGACTTCGTGAAGCTCCTCTCCCTTGACACGAGCTCTCTCGTGTCGCTCTCTAGCATCTCCTCGGCTCTCGGGATTCCTTACAGGAAGGCTGAGGAGTATCTCAGCATACTCGAGAACACATACATAATCTCCCTTCTCAGGTCATTCCGGAAGAGCATGGTGACCGAGATAAAGAAGGCCCCGAAGGCGTATTTCATGGATCTCGGGCTGAGGAACTCTGTCATGAACAACTTCAGCCCGTTCGACACAAGGACCGACCGGGGAGCGATTGCCGAGAACTACGTCTACCGGCAGCTCGTCACCGAATATCCCGACTGGGAGATCAGGTTCTGGAGGACCACCGGAAAGGCCGAGGTCGACTTCGTCATAACGAAAGGCGAGGAAATCGTCCCCATAGAGGTCAAGCTGGGCGGCAGGGTGGAAAGGGGATTCCACAGCTTCCTCTCCGAGTACAAGCCGAAGCGCGCGGTCGTGGCCACACTGGATAAGTTTGAGAAGAAAAAAATCGGCCAGACCGATGTGTTGTTCGTGCCGCTGTGGTATTTCTAGTCAGACGTCTTCCATTATCC
>CAZTRL010000017.1:0-15475 GCA_964616715.1 uncultured archaeon
TGAGGTCGCTGAAGCCCACGTCTATCATGGAGCCCACGGAGACGAAGTAGCTGAAGCCGACGTTCTGCTTGACCGCCCAGTCTATTATGGCCGTCCCGAGCGCCCCGCTCTGGGATATGAACGCTATGTGACCCTTCCTCGGCATCTTGTCGGCGAAGCTCGCGTTGAGGTTTGCCGATGGCTTTATGAAGCCGAGGCAGTTCGGCCCAAGCAGCCTCATGCCGTACTTCTTCGCCGTGGCCATCATGCTGTCCGACATGCGCCTTCCTTCCGCGCCTATCTCGTCGAACCCGGACGATATTATGACGACGCCCTTCGCTCCGGCCTTCCCGCACTCCTCGACCAGCCCCGGCACGGTGCTTGCGGGCGTCGCGATTATGGCGAGGTCTATCTTGTCCGGAGCCTTGAGAACCGATGGGTATGCCTTGACACCCTGCACGCTTTCCCGCTTGGGGTTTATGGGGTAGACGATCCCGTCGAAGTCGCTTCCGACGAGGTTCTTCAGGACGGCATAGCCGACGCTTCCCTTCCGGTTGGTTGCCCCTATGACGGCAATCGCCCTTGGATTGAACAGCGCCCTCAGTTTTTCCGAAGCCATCCATATCCCTGAATCCTGATAACCATAATTGTCGGGAGGAATTTAAGTGCTTTCCCTCTACACGTTCCTCTGCCTCGAGTAGTGCTTCTCTATCAGGAAGAGCACGCCCAGGGCCAGCAGGAGCGCCGCGACGGCGTAGATCTTGCTGTCCTCCATCGTGAACACTTTGAATATTATCTCCCTGACTATGGATATTATGGCCACCTCTATCACCCTCTCCACCTTTATGTAATGCTTGTCGAGGTAGGCGTAGAGGATCGTGAACAGCTCCACCAGTATCAGCGTGAACAGTATGCCGTCTATCGTGGCATTCACGCCAAGGGACGGGATCTCGACCACGAAGACGAGGTACAGCTCGTACGCTATGACAATGAAGAGCGCGAGCATCAGAAGTATTATGAGCACGTGAAGTGCAGCGTCAAGCGTCCTGAACAGCCTCTTCTCCATCCTCTCGTGCCTGGTACCTAAAAACTCCATGTCGAATCACACCATTATCTTTTGGCGCAGCATCAATTTAGGCTTTCCTTACCCTGAACTTCTTCACCATGAAGACCGGGTGATAGCTCTCCTTGGCCTTCCTTATCCCGGGCACGCCGAGGTCCTGCTCCCTGTTTATGTACGCGTACTTCTCCGGGACCCTCTTTGCGAACTCTCTGTTGACGAGCTGGTATATGCCCTTGTACCTGGTGTCGGCCTTCTCGAAGTGGATAACGAAGGTGTCATCGTTGAGCTCCTCACCGGCGGCAAAAGCCGCGACCCTGCCGTCTATCACCACGGCCACGCACTTCACCCAGAGGTCCTTCTTGTTCAGGAACAGCACGTAGAGCGCCCTTGCCTCCTCTGCGAGGGCTGTGTCCCTCTCGCACGCGTGCTCCTCGCACCACTGGTCCTGCAGCCTCCTGCAGCCCTCGATGTCCGTGTCCCTCCCCTCGAGCACCCCGGCTCCGTACTGCTCGATGGCCTTCTCAGCGAACGAACGCTTGGAGTAGTACTTGGCTCCCCCGAGTTCCGCTAGGTCCTTTCTCCTGTAGACGTAGTCGAAGTCGTCCCTGGACTCTTCGACCTCCACGCCGGGGCCCCTGAGCGCATCCGCCACTTCCTCGGACACGCGTACGAATGCGGCCCCGCCTTCCCTGTCCATGAGCCTGCGCATCACGCCTGTGGGGTCCGGCCCGATGGGCTGGAGGAAATCCCCATTCGCCGTGGAGACAAGGATATGGCCGTCCAGCATGCTCACGCTGTATCCCCTGGCATGCCCCCAGAGGAAGAGGTTAGTGAACGTGTACTCGGATTCCCGCGGCTGCATGCCCTTCAGGATGGAATCAAATGCGGACTTGTCGCCCTTTACTATCGCCCTAGACGCCGGGTACTGCGGAATCGCCATGAGGACCACCCTCCCATTTCCTGAGCCAGTAGCCTGTCCTGAGGACTATGAAGAAAAGTATGAAACCCAGTAAGTTGCCCACCGGGAAACCGACCCATATGCCCTCTATACCTGCGATGCCCACCATCGCGTAGGCCACTGCCACGGTAACACCCCACCTGAAGAGGTTGAGGAGCATCTGGAGCGTGGTCCTGCCCGCTGCCTGGAATGCCGCCCCAAGCACGAAGTCCAGCCCCAGGAAGACGTAGCCGAAGGCTATGGTCCTCAGATAGGCTATGCCGACAGACGTGACCGCCGGGTCCGAGGTGAAGGGCGAGTATAGGAGAGCAGGCACGAAATACCAGAGAGCCATGAACAGGACCATGTAGAGCGCCGCCACGTATGACGTCAGGGAAAGCGCCCTCCCCGCCCTTTCCTTCTTCCCCGCGCCAAGGTTCTGCCCTATGAACGGGACGAGCGCGGTCGAGAGGCCTATTATGGGCAGTATCGCGAGCGACTCCAGCCTCAGCCCCACACCGAATGCCGCGATGGCCGCCGTGCCGAACGTGCCCACGAGGCCCATGAGGAGTATCATGCCGACGCTGTTTATGGACTGGCTCACCGAGGAGGGAGTCCCGGTCTTCAGGACGCCCATGATTATGGAAGAGTCGAACTTGAAGTTCCTCGGGTCCAGTTTTACGAGCGCCTTCCCCCTCAGCACGTGCTGCAGGTTGAGCGCCGCGCCTATCGCCCTCGAGAGGACGGTGGCTATGCCAGCGCCAGCAAGGCCCATCGCCGGGACGGGGCCGAGCCCGAATATGAACAGCGGATCGAGGGCTATGTTCAAGACAACCGACACCGCGAGGTACTTGGTCGGGGTCACCGTGTCCCCTCCGGCCTGTATTATCCCCTGCGAGAGGAATCCCAGGAACAGGAAGAAGAATCCCATGAAGATGAGGTTGGCGTACTGGACGGTCATGTCGAGGACGTGGCCGCTCACGCCCATGAATGAGAATATCGGGGGCGAGAATGCCATGCCCAGGAGGGCCACGGCGATGCCTATCAGGAGGCCCGCCAGGAGGGAATGCTCGGCTATGTTGCTGGCATCCTTCATCCTCTCCCTGCCTATGGCGTGCGACATGAGCGCGGTAGACCCTATGGTCAGTCCGCTAGCAATCGCTATGAATATGAAGACCACGGGGAAGGTGACGCTTATCGCGGCGAGCTGGTCGGAGCCTATCATCCCCACGAATATGGTGTCGACTATGTTGAAGCCTGTCTGCAGAGCCATCCCGAGCACGAGCGGTGCCGATATGGCGAGCAGCGTGCTCCAGATGGGGCCCCTCGTGAGATTCTTGCCGCCGGACATTCCCGCTTTCATGTCATCCACCCCTGGTTTATGACGTAAAATAGCATCCTGCGCTTCTTTAATGCGTGGTATCCCTTTATATATCCTGCCGCCATCTCCTCTGATGCGCTTATAAGTGCGCAAAACCATTAATCAACCAACAAACGAAAACAAATGGAATCAATTAAAGGAGTAAAATAACATGTCCGATGAGAGTGTAGACAAGTTCGGAAGAGAACTGCACAAGGCGAAGTGCTCTGACTGCGGGAATGAATGCGACGTGCCATTCAAGCCCAGCGGCGACAGGCCCGTCTACTGCAGGGACTGCTTCCAGAAGCACAAGAAGCCCCGCAGGAACTTCTAGGTCCGGCAAGGGCTTCTGGTGAGTCTTAAATTAAAATTTTTGCTTTTAGTTCGCGCCGGTCTTTATACGGCTCCGTTCATTATTGGGGTTTAAATAAAAATAGCCTCCCCATAAATACTATTTACTCCGTGTGATGGAAAATGATGCTTGGAAAGATAACCGGGAGGGTGACGACTACCGAGTTCAGTTTCGAGGCCGAGACGCAGGTGAAGAAGCTAGACTTCGTGGCGGTCAAGACGGCCGAGGGCGACTGGGTCACATGCTACATAGACAGCATATCGAGGTACGTGGACAGGACGGTCGCGGTCAGCAGGATAATAGGTTACCGGAACCAGAGGGGCTTCCTCGTGGTCCCCAATGCCCCCTTCGCTCCCGAAACGCCCGTTTTCTCGGCCTCCGAGGAGCTGATAAAGAACACGCTGGGCCTCCCGGACGAAGGCCTCTACATAGGCATCCTGGACGGCTACAACATCAAGGTCAACCTCCCGGTAAAGCACCTCATGACAAAGCACGTGGCCATACTCGCCAAGACGGGAGCCGGCAAGAGCTACATGGCGGGGGTGCTCCTGGAGGAGTTCGCCGAGAAGAACCTGCCGGTCGTGATACTGGACCCGCACGGCGAGTACGCCTCGCTCGCGGTCGCAAACGACGAGGAGAAGGAGCTGCGCTTCGCCGAGAAGTTCGGAGTCAAGCCCAAGTCATACGCGAGCCAGATAAGGCGCTTCTCGATGGAGGACGCCTCCATAAAGCTCAGCTCGAAGCTCACCGCCGAGGAGCTCTTCCAGTGCCTGCCCATAAAGATATCGGGAACGCAGAAGGGCCTCATATACTCGGCCATGAGGAACCTCGGGGGGAAGGACTACAGCCTCACGGACATGATAAACGAGATAAGCACCCTCCCCTCGCAGGCCAAGTGGAACCTGATATCGGCGCTGGAGTTCCTTGAGAACACCAAGCTCTTCTCCAGGACGCCCACGCTTCCCCAGGACCTCGTAAAGCCCGGCCAGATGTCCATAATCGACATAAAGCTCGCAAAGCCGGAGATACAGCAGACCATAGCGTACAAGGTCATGCAGGAGCTCTTCGCAGCCAGGAAGGCCGGGAAGGTCCCGGGGTTCTTCCTCGTGCTCGAAGAAGCCCACAACTTCTGCCCGGAGAGGGGTTTCGGCGAGGTCTCATCCTCCAAGATAGTCAGGACCATAGCCTCGGAGGGCCGCAAGTTCGGGCTCAGCCTCTGCGTCATAACCCAGAGGCCCGCGAGGGTCGACAAGAACGTCCTCTCCCAGTGCAACACCCAGGTGATAATGAAGGTCACGAACCCAAACGACCTCAAGGCCATAACAGACTCCGCCGAGGGCATAACCCCGGGCATGAGCGAGGCCATAAGGGACCTTCCTGTAGGAAGCGCCCTCGTGGTCGGCATAGCCGAGCAGCCCATACTCACCGAGATACGGATAAGAAGGAGCAAGCACGGCGGCGAGGCCGTCATCGTGCCCCAGAAGGCCGGGCCGGTCAAGATGAGGAACCTCGCCATACCTCCCAGGTTCCCAAAGGCGAGGATAGCTGAGGAGTTCAAGGGCGTAGACAGCATAGTAGCGGTCAATTATCCGATATGGCAGCTGCGCGGGACCATCCCGGGCGGCGAGATAGTGGACGTCTTCATAGACGGCCTCATGGGCGAGATAGTCTACGAGCAGGGCGGAGAGATGATGAGGACGACGGGCCTGCGGAGCCTGGCGACGCTCTCCTCCACCGAGAGGAAGGTCATATCCGTGCTCTCCAGCATGAAGTACGCGACCCTCGACAAGCTGGCCACCGAGACCAGGCTGCTCAACAACGACGCGCAGCGCCTGGTCAAGGGTCTCATGAACAAGGGCCTCGTCTCAAGCGACGGCTACACCTTCAGGCCGTCGAGGATAAAGATACCCGGCGACATCATGAAGAGGGGCCTCAAGACGAGCGCCGCCGAGATGGAGCTCGACGGGAAGATAGTGAGCTTCGAGGTGCCGAGGGACACCGCGGAGAAGATAGCCAACCTCTTCGGGGTGGCCACGGAGTCCGCCAAGATAATCTACTACCCCTACTGGCTGCTGGTCTACGCCAACCGCAAGGCGCTGGTGGACGGCATGACCAAGAAGGTCGACGTCCAGGCCACGAGGGAAGTCATAGGCCTCATAAGGTGAAGACGGTCCGGCCTCGCGCAACTTATTTAAAAAACAACCGCCATCATCTTTATTCATTGCCTCGGTGGCTCAGCGGTTAGAGCGCCGCGCTCATAAGCGCATTATGAGCGCTGAGAAAACCTTTTTCGGTTTTCGATGATTACTGGGAAACGCGGAGGTCGTGGGTTCAAATCCCGCCCGAGGCATTTTTTTCTTATAATTCGACGGTACAGATTACTTGTTCCAGCGCTAGCCACTATCGGCATGCTAAGATTATTATGTGGCTGCCAGCCAATTATCCTAATGGATTCCGAAGAGCGGAAGGTGCTCTCCGATGTCGAGAAGAAGTTCGGGAAGTTCGACGTCCTCATAAATCTTTTCACCATGCAGCTGGTGTGGGCCAGCGCCAGGTTCTCCAAGGCGCTCGGCTATGCCGAAGGCGAGATTGTCGGAAGGAGCATGCGCGACGTGTTCACGATAAGCACGGCCGAGGTGTTCAGCGAGGTCGCCCGCGCTCTCTCCAGGAAGCACGAGGTGGAGAAGGTCCTCAAGGGGAAGGCGGGCAACAGCGTGAGGTTCTCCGGTGTGATGGACCATGTCATGGTCCACGGGGAGCCGTACATATTCTTAAGGATAAAAAAGCACTCACCTGCCAATTGAGCCCGCCAGCCAACTGAAACGCTTTTAACCCAGCTTCCGAAATAATCTACCATGGCAGGACATGACACGGTCAGCATAATGGTCGAGATACCGAAGGGAAGCAGGAACAAGTACGAATACGACCCAAAAAGCGGACATATGAAGTTCGACCGGATGCTCTTCTCGTCGGTCCACTATCCCTGTGACTACGGCTTCATAACGGACACCAAGGCAAAGGACGGCGACCCGTTAGATGCGCTCATACTGGTTGAGGAGCCGACGTTTCCCGGCTGCATGATAGAGGCGAAGCCCATAGGCGTCTTCATGATGTCCGACGAGAAGGGTCCGGACGAGAAGATACTGTGCGTTCCCGTCTCGGACCCCATGTGGAACCACATAAAGGACATCAAGCAGGTCCCACCACACCTCCTGCGCGAGATAAAGCACTTCTTCACCATATACAAGGACCTCGAGGGCAAGAAGACCGTGACCGGCGGCTGGGAAGGCAGGCCCTCTGCGCTCCGCGTCATCTCCGAGTCCCGCGGGAACGCCAAGCGTTAAAAGTTTCCCCCGCATATATTCTAATGGGGAAACCATTCCTCGATTCCGACATCACCAGGGTGACGAACGCCTTCGCCTACATACGCGACAGGATCGATGACATGAAATCCTACTACACCGCGACCAGCATGGCCGAGAACGCGCTGCACGCGGCCGCGATAAAGGCGCTAACCGGGGAACGGCTCCGCCTGAAGGACTACAACTACATCGACTATACCCCCGGAGCCGCGTTCATCAGCGAATACGAGTGCATGTGCTTCGTTCCCGTCCTCGAGGAGTCCCAGAAGGCGTTCTACCGGCTGTGCAGCACGGCCGCGAAGAGCGCGCTGCCATCCAATTCCATGACGGAGGCCCTCTACGAGATACAGTCCAAGCTGGAGCCGGAGCTGGCGTCCGACCGGGTGCAGTGGATGAATGAGCTCTGGGAGGGCGTGCGCTGGCAGGAGAAGCAGTCGGAAAAGGGGAACGGCGGGCATGACGAAGTCTCATTGGAGGTCTCGGTGGCCGCCCTTTTCGAGCGGCATGAGAGGGCGAGGCTATCCTGAAGACTTCGCCGCGACGTCCGAGAATTTCCCGCTGAGGCAGAAGCACGGGGATAACCGAATAAAAAACTTCCCTCGAAAACCTTCAAATGGTCTTCCGCTACGGTGTCGACTTTGGCAAGGTGTTCGACAGCATAGGGGTTGCGCAGACCCTGGCCGAGGAGCTCGACACGTACCTATCAGGCGCGGTGACGAAGGATGGCGGGATAATCGAGTTCAGCGGTGCCGTCTACATGAGCAACGTCCTTGTGGGCGCAACCAGGGCGGCGCTGTGCAACGTCAAGCTGCCCGACAAGGTGGAGTTTGCCGCCGCCGACTTCATGATGGACGACTATGCCAAGTCGGTGGTGACCCGGATACTCGAGGGCCCGGTCACGACGGCGATCGCCATGTGGTACGATGTCGTGAAGAAAGCGAAGAAGTCACCGAGCCTCCTCTCCAACATGAAGGCGCTCTTCGCCGACGAGCTGAGGGAGAGAGGCACGAGCCCTGAGGAGATTGGATACAACTTCGGGAACGACCCAGTGTTCAACGTCATGAAGAGGTACGACGCGCTCTTCATGAACGAGCGCCAGTGAGCTCACTCCAGGCGGAAGTAGAGCCTGCGGTTGTTCTTTCCCTTGTTCTCGGCCTTCAGGAATACTATCTTCCCTATCTCCGAGGTGTTCCTCACGTGGGTGCCGCCGTCGGCCTGCCTGTCTATCCCGATTATGTCGACTATCCTGACCTGCTTTATCCCCGGCGGGAGGCCCTTGGCGAGCTTCGATATGCCGTCCATCTGCTCGGCTTCCTCCCTCGTGACCATGGAGACCTCCACCGGCGCGCCCTCGGCCGCCCTCTCGCTCGCCTTCCTTATGAAGCCATCGAGGAGGCTCGGGTCATAGTCGTCGATGGAGAAATCTATCCTGGACCTGTCCTCGCCAAGCTGGTTCCCTGTTATCAGCGCTCCTGTCTCCTGGTTTATCACGCCGCTTATTATGTGCGAGGCCGTGTGGTACCTCATGTGGACGTATCTCCTGTCCCAGTCTATCTCTCCCTTCACCTCGTCCCCGGGCTCTAGCCCGGCAGGCTCCACCTCGTGGCTTATCTCGCCACCGAACTTGCCTACGTATGTCACCCTGAAGACCTTGCCGTCGGAGAGCCGCGTGAGCGTGCCCGTGTCGTGGGGCTGACCGCCCGAGGCCGGATAGAACGCCGTCCTGCCAAGTACCGCAAACCTGCCGTCAGATACCGACTTGACAGTGGCCTCGAATTCCCTGAGGTAGGAGTCCTGCATGTAGAGCGCTTGCATTCAGACCAGATCGTCCTCTATCCTCCATAGCTGGAGTATCAGGAAAACCATCACCGAGCCCACGAGCGCCGCCATGTACATGTCGGCACCCACGGCGAGGCCGATGGCCGCCGTCACCCAGAGGGTCGCGGCAGTGGTTATGCCCTTCACGTGGAACTTGGAACCCATTATGGTCCCGGCGCCTATGAAACCTATGCCGGTAACTATGCCGGACGCCACCCTCGCAGGGTCGGCGCCGAACTGAAGGGAGACTATGGTGAAGAGGCACGCCCCCATGGAGACCAGCATGTGTGTGCGAAGGCCCGCGGGCTTCCTCTTTATCTGCCTCTCGAGTCCCACCAGCCCGCCCAGGCATACCGATATCACGAGCTTTAGGAGCAGGACCATCGTCTGCTCTACCAACATGGTTTATATTTTGTCCGAGCCCGTTAAAAAATGAGAATGGCCCCTGGCTGTCGCGATGTACAGCTGCTCACTGGATCCATTAATAAGCCACATCATCAAAATAGAGACAGGAAGGTGGCTTTCTTTGGCCTGGCTCTGGCAGAGGGACATAGACAACGAGAAGAGGACTCCCGGCGTGATAGTCAAGTTCAGAGGCAAGGTGGGGCACCGCGATTTCAGGACCGCAGGCGCGGAGGCGGATCTCAGGTCGCTAGGACTTGGCACAGGTGGCGTCGTCCTTGACTTCGGCTGCGGGACCGGCGTCTACACGATAGCGGCCGCGAGGGTCGTAGGCCCTTCCGGGAGGGTCCATGCGGTCGACCTGCACCCTACGGCTCTTGAGATGATAGAGAGGCGCGCCTCATCCCTGGGCCTTCACAACGTCGACACCATATACTCGGACCTCGAGACGGGGGTCGACGACGAGAGCGTGGACGCCGTCCTCTTCTACGACGTCCTGAGAAGGGCCAAGAGGAGGAGGGAGCTCCTTTCCGAGGCCTACCGCGTCGTCAAGGAGGACGGGCTGCTCCTCATAAGGCAGACCCGCATGCGCGAGGACAGGATACACGACGTGGTGCTCAAGGACGGGCTCTTCTGCTATCTCGGAAAGCACGGGAAGACGATGAAGTACCGCAAGATAGAGGGGACATTCCACGAGATATGAGCAGTTCCTGTGGGATACTTATTTTAAAGCGTGCCTCCATAAAAGAAAGAAGGCCTTGCGCTTGGCCGGGTGATTTGCATGGAAAGCATAGTGATGACCGGGGACAGGAACCTCACGCTGGAATCGTGGGCGAAGAAGAGGAAGGTGGACACGGCATTCGCTACCTCCGTGTGGGAGGCCATAGACGACCCCGACGAGGTGCCCTATCTCATGGAGAGGCTCCTCGAGGGCTTCAAGAAGCACAAGAAGGCGCAGAGGGACCACATCCGAAACGCCCTCATGCGGGTGCAGATGTACTGCTCAATACAGAACAACTCCGACCCCATAAAGCTCTCCAAGCAGCTCTTCGTGACCCAGGTGCTCGAGCGGCTCTTCTTCGGCAGCAACAAGCTGCTCGCCGAGGGCATGGAGGAGCATGGCGACTCCGACTGATTCCCTGGACCGCCACTAACTTTAATATGCTGCCCGAATAATATAATTGTGGGCAAATGGATGCTGTAGCCGTCTTCGCACTCGCTTTTGCCGTCGGCGCCTGCACGGTGCTCGGAGGGCTCCTCAACGGCTTCTTCAGGATAGACCGCAGGATGCTCCAGTTCATGCTCTCGGCCTCCACAGGCATACTGTTCTCGGTCGTGATGCTCGGTGCGCTGCCCGTGGCCCTGGGACTCGGCGGCGTGGGCTACACCGCGCTCGGCTTCATACTCGGCGGCGTGGTGCTCATGATAACCGGGACGCTGTTCCCGCACACCTACCTCGACGAGAAGTACGAGGACAGGCTCTACTCGATACTCAAGACCGGCTCGCTGGTGCTGACCGGGATACTGCTCTACAACTTCCCGGCGGGCCTGCTCATGGGCTCTGCGTTCGCGTCCTCCGCGGGCCTCGGGGCCGCGATAGCCCTCGCCCTCGCCCTCCAGAACATACCCAGAGGCGTTTCGCTCAACGCGCCCTTCATGCAGGCTGGCATGGAGAGGAGGAAGGGGTTCATGTTCATGCTCTTCTCCGGGGTGCCCGCGTGCATTGCCGCACTCCTGTCATTCGTCGCGCTCTCCGGGGCGATGCCGGTGCTCGTCTCGAGCGGCATAGCGTTCTCGTGCGGCGCCATGGCGTTCGTCTTCGTCGACCAGATGATGCCCGTCGTCAAGGGCGGCAGGAGGGCACACGAGACCGCGATAGCGCTGTTCGTCGGGCTCTTCATAGGCGTACTTCTCCTGGGATTGGCATGATAACAGTTCTCCGGATAGGCCACAGGGCCGGCAGGGACCCGAGGATCGCCACGCACTGCGCCCTCGTCTCGCGGGCGCTGGGTGCGGACAGGATACTCTATACAGGCGAGCACGACTCGGAGATGGAGGAATCGGTGAGGAAGATAGCCGCCAACTGGGGCGGGAAGTTCACGATATCGCACGAGAAGAGCTGGAGAAGACTCATTTCGGACTTTCCCGGGAAGACCGTGCACCTGACCATGTACGGCATGCCGCTCTCGAAGAAGATATCGCAGATACGCAAGGCCAAGGACGTGATGGTGATAGTGGGCGGGGAGAAGGTCCCGACGGCTGTCTACCACATATCCGACTACAACATAGGGATAGGGAACCAGCCGCATTCCGAGGTGGCGGCCCTGGCAATATTCCTCCACGAATACTCGCAGGGAAAGGAGCTTCCGGGAAAGTTCCCGGGCGCCAAGATAAGTGTCATCCCATGCGAGCGCGGGAAGAGGACGTCAAAAGAATGAAAAGCTTAGCGCGCGATTAATTCTTCATGTTCCGTTCAGCAAACATAGAGGACACGAATCCGGACGTTCCCGGCGTGCGGCCAGAGCACCAGCACGGAAGATGCGGGCTCTACGGCATGTGCATAGGATACACATCCGACAATCCCTACAGCACGAAGACGATGTGCAGCAGCAAGATGAAGGGGAAGGCCGGATACTGCGGCCTGGCCACTCCATCATGGAAGGTCGCGCCCGACTTCAGTGACTAGGGCTCACTTCGTGAGCAGGACGACCCTGCTCTCCTTCTGCTCGTCCCTGTACGCGTAGCCGGTCAGCTCCGACAGCCTCTTGGAGAACTTCACGACTTCCTCATGGAACGGCATGTTCTCCATCTTCAGCCTCATCTTGCTGAATCCCACGTGCATGTAGCCCTTGCACTCTATGAAGTCGGGGTCCGCCTTCCCTATGAGCTTCGCATAGCCTTCGGCGTTCTGCATGTTGTGGCCCTTGACAAGTGTCAGCCGCAGCACCTTCCTGCACGAGAAGGACCTCATGAGTTCCAGGCTCTTCCCGAACCTCTCCCAGAAGTCCGGGAGCGACGGGCAGTCCAGCCTCCTGTACGTTTCCCTGTCGGGGGCGTCGAGTGATATGTAGAGGTTCGTGGGCTCGGCCATCCCATCCAGCCTTTCCGGGAACTGGCCGTTGGTCACGAGGAACGTTGTGAAGCGTCTGCGGCCGAACTCCTCTATGAGCTCGGATATCCGGGGATAAGCGGTCGGCTCGCCGGAGAGCGATATGGCGGCCTGGTTAGGGTCCTGCGCCTCCCTCCACTTCACCGGGTCGGCCTTCGACAGTCCCTTGAAGCCCGTGAGGAGTAACCTCTGCTGCTCTATGCATCGGTCTATTATCTCCGACGGGTCGTCCAGCGACTTCGCCGGAGGCACGCCGGATGTCTCCTCCGTCGCCCTCCAGCAGTAGAGGCACCTGTTAGGGCACCACGATACGCTTGGGGTCATCTGCAGGCACCTGTGGCTCTTTATGCCGTAGAACCTCTCCTTGTAGCAGACGCCCTCGCCGCGCAGCGACTTCTTCGTCCACTCGCATATCTTGACGGCGGAATGCCTTCCGGCCATCCTGTACTGATGCTTCTTCAGAACGCCCTGCGCCTGCGGGATCATATGAACAATAATCGCCGCGCTTCTTATATATTTTTGACGGGGCAGTAGTGCAAACCTTTAAAAAAGTTTTGGCCAAATGAAGTCTATGGCACTGAAGATATTCTCCGGGCTTTTCGACAAGGGCGAGAGGCATAAGAGATACGTCGTCGAGAACCTCAAGAACTACATAGACAGGAGCGACGCCATAGTCTTCGGCAGGTACAGCGGCGCGGACGACATGATGGGGCTCCTCGTTGAAAGCGGCGCGCTCACGGTGCCGGAGAACAAGGACAAGAACATATACTGCGCCTCCAGGAGGTCCAAGGCCTACGCCCTCTCGTTGGGCATAAACCCAAAGAGGCTGGGAAGTACGGAGGACCTGAAGGTCATAAAGGAGAGCCAGAGGCTCTACGCAGGCAGCGAAGAAGAGCTTGACGCGATTTTTGACACATACAGCCCCGAGGAGCTGTCGAGCAAGTACATAATATCCGACGACCAGAAGCTGGTTAACCTGGCGACCAAGAAGCTGAATACCATGCTGCGCCCGGGAGTGGAACCGGAAAGCATCATGCCGGTCAACGGTCCGGGGAGAGCCATAATGGAGATGAACGCCAATGACAAGAGGGAGAATTACGTCTTCATAGACGGCGTCGACCAGATAGACCAGAACAAATACATGCTGGCGGGCGACGACATGAAGCTCGGCTTCATAAAGAGATACTCGATGAAGGACCTCAAGGAGCTCATGTACTATTCCAACTACTTCGCGGCAGTGAGCAGGGCTCCCAAGGCAGAGTACCTGGGGGAGAACGGGAAGCGCCTGGTGGTCCAGTACCGCCCGGGGATGGAGAAGGAAGCGCTTGACGCCCTCCAGAGGGAGCTCATGCTCACGGATGACATGCTCGCGTCCCACAAGATAAGGAAGAGGACCGGTATGCCGAAGAATGTCTCGTTCACGAGGGACGAGATGAACGTGATGACAGTCCCCTTCGACGCGCGCGGGGTGAAGAACAACTTGATGCTCTCGGAAAGGGACCTCGAGGACTCTGACTCTATAGGCAGGTTCGGAACCGGGCTCTGCACGAACAAGATGCCACACGGCGTCGTCTACAAGCTTCCCAAGGGAGATATGACATTCGAAGAGTTCTATCCCCTGGACCACATCTAGGGAAATGGACCAGTATTTAAATTCCAAAAGGCACCTATTTGTGTTATGGCAGGAGTTCTCAAAATCGGGCTTATCGGGTGCGGCGCCATAGGCTCCGCGATAGCAAGGCACGCCGACAAGAATCCGTCGATGGAAGTCCTCTACCTCCTTGACAACGACATGGGCAAGTGCGACGCGCTTTCCAGGAAGCTCGTGTCCTCCCCGAAGGCCGTCGTCCGTGTGGCCGACATGGAGGGCGTGGACGTGATAGTCGAGGCGGCCTCCCAGGAGTGCGTCAGGGAGAGGGGCCCGAACGCGCTGGAGAAGGCGGACCTGATGGTGATGAGCGTCGGCGCTTTCTCCGACGACAAGCTGCTCTCGGAGGTTCTCAGGAAGGCGGAGGAGAACGGCAGGAAGCTGTACATCCCCTCGGGTGCCATAGGGGGTCTTGACGCGCTCAAGTCGGCGTCCGCAGACAAGCTGGACTACGTCAGGCTCACGACGAGGAAGCATCCGGGCTCGCTATCTGGCGCTCCCTGGATAGCCGAGAAAGGCATAATGCTCAAGGCAATAAAGAAACCCACTGTGATATTCGAGGGGAGCGCAAGGCTCGCCGCCAGGTGGTTCCCCAAGAACATAAACGTGTCGGTGTCGCTCGCGCTCGCCGGAATCGGCCTTGACAGGACGCTGGTCAGGATAATCGCCGACCCGTTCACCGTGGCCAACTCCCACGAGGTGGAGGCGGCGGGAGCGTTCGGGAAGATGACCCTCCGGGTGGACAACGAGCCGTTCCCCCAGAACAAGAAGACTTCGAGGCTCGCCGCACTCTCGGCAATCGCGACGCTTAAGGGAATGGCGTCATCCCTGAGGGTAGGCACTTAAGCATATTAATCAGTCCGGGCCCTTCTTCTTATGGACATGGAGCTCATAGTCCGCGAGATGAGGAAGCACTCCGGGGACGCTCCTGTGGTGTCCTCCGACGACCCGTTCAGGGTGCTGGTGTCGACTGTCCTCTCGCAGAGGACGCGCGACGAGAACACTGCTGTGGCGACCGAGAGGCTGTTCTCGAAGCACGCGACGCCGAAGGATATCCTCTCCGCGCCGGCCTCCGAGATAGAGGAGCTCATAAGGCCCAGCGGCTTCTACAAGGTCAAGGCCGCGCGCATAAGGCGCATATCCCGGCAGCTCGTGGACGACTTCGGGGGGAAGGTCCCGAGGGAAAGGGACAAGCTGATGGAGCTCGATGGCGTGGGACCCAAGACCGCCGGCTGCGTGCAGGTCTACGCCTTCGGCGACGACGCGCTCCCGGTGGACACCCACGTCCACCGGATATCCAACAGGCTCGGGCTCGTGAAGACGAAGACGCCTGAGGAGACGGAGCCCGCCCTCAAGAAGGCAGTGCCAAGGAAGCACTGGAAGGAGATAAACCACCTCATGGTCAGGTTCGGGCAGAGCGTCTGCCTTCCCAGGAACCCCAGATG
>CAZTRL010000017.1:15575-22790 GCA_964616715.1 uncultured archaeon
GAGACACACTCTTGCAACATGAGAAAACCCAGGATAACCGTCCTCAGGAACTCTTCGGACCTTGACAGCAGCTACATGCAGGTCTTCCCAGCCAACCAGAAATGCTACGAGCTAGAGGACAGGTTCTACAACATCACCGACCCCGGAAGCAAGCACTACGGGAAGGGCATGGTGATATACAGCAACGGCGTGCCCGTCGGGGTGAGCAAGTTCATAGCGCAGAGCACCATGGTGCCCTTCAAGACGGACTACGGCCTCGAGGAGCTCGCGGTCTACGACCTTCCCATCCAGCTAGACGCAAAGCTCCGCAGGATATCTGGCAAGCATTTCGTCAACGCGAAGACGTTCCTCAAGAGGAACTTCACCGGGGAGTGGATAAGGGTGAACGTCGAAGGTGCCCTCGCCGTGGGGATGTCGAAAGAGAGGCACACCCAGCCGTCGCCCGGCTACTTGTACCTGGATTACGCGGATGATGGCACCGACCCTCTGGCCGGGGCCGAGCGCATCGGGGGCAGGGTTATGTCGGATGGCGACATCGGGACATTCAGGCGCAACATGGAAGAGATACTGTCGAAGAGCGAAGGCAAGAGGCCGGACCTGACCGTCAGCATGATATACGGCGACTTGATCGAGCAGTTCTCTTCTTTTGCGCAACAGCCGTCAGCGGCTCCCTACAAGATGTACGCGACGTGATGCCCTCCCATTGTAATGCTTGGAGCACACTGAGTTCTTCTCCCCGTGCCTCGCCACTACGATGCCGGTCTTCCTGAAACCGAACCTCTCGTATATCCTGAGAGCGATCGGGTTGCTCACGAAGAGATTCACTCTCATATGCCCCCTCCCGAGACCGGACAAGTACCCGTCGAGCTTCCCGAACAGCATGGTCCCGTACCCCTTCCCGCGGCAGTCTTCCCTCACGTTGACATCGGCGATCCACGGCCCCTCGATTCCCGTCTCCTTCCCAACATCCATGTCGTCCGGGACCACCGATACGGTTCCCACCGCCACGCGATTGGCGTCGTCGTAGAGTACGAACGCGCCGAAGGGACTTTCCAGCCCGGCGTTGTGAATTACCACATCGGCGAGCGATTCCATGCCTCCCGCACCAGAATCCACGGGAATACCGGCCGCCCACCCAAGCAAGCTCCCGTATGCGGGAGACTCGAGCTCCTCCCTCTTGAGGTTGATGAAGACAACGCCCATGAGAATCAGCCGCACCGGACCATTTCCGGCTTCACAAAAGTCCCGGCCACCGGGGACGGGTATCTGCTGTCGACCATCATGAAGAAGTGCCGGCATATGTTGTTCATGTCGACCCTGTAATACCTGCCCACCGCGAGTCCCGGCATCTGCTCCCCGTCAAATGGCATGGACATCGTCACTTCGCTTTCAAGCCCTTCGAGAACCAGCGAATATCCGAAATCCCCGGTCACTTCCGCAAGCTTCCCGACGGCCCACTTCGGCTCCAGGTCGGAGAAGTCGCTTCCGTATCCCAGGTACATCCCATGGCAGAGCGAATCCGGGTCGCTTATCGGGAGCGTGCTCCTCGCCGCGTAGTAATCGAAGTCTCTCATCATGGAATCGCAGTCGACTCTGTCCATCACGACATCGGCGGCCGGGAGCATCGTATAGGCAGCCGAGACTGCCAGGAGCGCAATAATGAGGATGCCGCCGCCGACCATGGCAGTCATCTTTTCCCTGCCCATGTCTTTTTTATTCTTTGCAGCGCGGATATAAATCTCCTCCACGGGGCTAGTTAATGTCTCATCCGTTAGACGGCGCCACCTTCCTCGCCACCTCGAAGTCCTTTATGATGTTTATGGTGGCATTCGGCGCTATCTGGGCGACCTTCCTTATCTCGTCCGGCGAGAGTATCTTGCCCTCGATCTTGAGCATGTCTTTCACTCCCTGCTTCCCGCTCGGGAGATTGGTTATCATGCTCACTATCGCGTTCGGGTACTCCTTCCTGACGCCGAGCGCCTCGAGAACGTCGTACGCCTTGTTAGAAGGCAGGTGGTCTATGACCGTGCCGTTCTCGATCTTCGCTATCCTGTATTCCCTGTCCATACCTGACAACCTCCAGTAGTCCTTGAGCTCCCTGGCCTGAAGCCTGGGCTTCTTTAGGAGCGCGTCCATGAACGCGTCCACCAGGGAGAGCTGCGTGAAAACCGGGACCCCGAGAGCTGCAAGCTCTCTCCTCTTCTCCGGGTCCCCGGAAACATCAATGAGCATGTCGGGAAGGCCCTTTATCTCCTTCTCGTCCTCTATCACCCTGAATCCGCACTTCGAGAGCTTGGCCTTCCTCTGCGCGTCAAGCCCCCTCACCATGACCTTCCCGCCGAGCGTTATGTCGGACTCCGTCGCGAGCATGGCCTTCAGGAGCGCCTCCTCGAACGTCTCGCCCATGCACGCTATCTCGCCGGTGGATACCATCTCCACGCCGAGAGTAGGGTCTATGCCCTTGAACCTCGACCATGAGAACATGGGGAACTTTATGGAGTATGTCTTGATGTGGTTCGTCACGAGGCCCCGCGGGAGGGGCTCCCCGAGCATGCACCTCGTGGCGAGCTTTATCAGGTTCACCCCGACGCTCTTGCTAGTGTAGGGCATGGACCTGGAGGCCCTGAGGTTGCACTCTATGACGTATATCCTGTCGCCCTTTACCATGTACTGGATGTTGAACGGGCCCTTTATGCCGAGCTCCCTTGATATCTTCCTCGTGTAATCGTATATCCTCTTCTTTGTCTTCTCGTCGAGCGAGACCGGCGGTATGACCATGCTCGCGTCCCCGCTGTGGACTCCAGCGGGCTCTATGTGCTCCATGACGGCCCCGACGTATGCGTTCCTGCCGTCGCCGACTCCGTCGACCTCCACCTCCTTTGCGCCCCTGATGAACCTGGAGACTACCACCGGGTGGTCCCTGGAAAGATTCACCGCGCCGGAAAGGTACGCTTTCAGCTCCTCGTCGTTTCCGGCGACCTTCATCGCCGACCCCGACAGGACGTAGGACGGCCTTATTATCACCGGGTATCCGTTCTTCTTCACGAAGCCCTTTATCCCTGCCATGGATGTGAACGAGTCCCACTCGGGCTGGGCTATCCCGAGCCTGTCGAGCATCGACGAGAACTTGTGCCTGTCCTCCGCGGAGTCTATGTCGCGGCCGAACGTCCCGAAGAGCGTCACGCCCCTCTTGCTGAGCGAGTATGCCAGGTTGTTCGACGTCTGGCCGCCGACCGAGACCACCGCACCGAGCGGCGTCTCCTTGTCTATTATGTCCATTATCCGCTCCATGCTGAGCTCCTCGAAGTACAGCTTGTCGGACATGTCGTAGTCGGTGGACACCGTCTCGGGGTTGCAGTTCGCCACCACCGTCGTGTAGCCCTTCTTCTTGAGCTCCCAGACGCAGTTCATGGTGCACCAGTCGAACTCGACGCTGGAGCCTATCCTTATGGGGCCTGCCCCTATGACCAGCACCTCGCCCTTCTCGGAGAACTCTATGTCGTCGAAGCTCCCGTTGTAGGTCATGTAGAGGTAGTTGGTCTTCGCCGGGTACTCAGCCGCCAGCGTGTCTATCTGCTTTACCACAGGGACTATCATATAGTGCTTCCGCAGCGTCCTTATCCTCTCCGGGCTCACTCCCATGCATTCCGCTATCTTGGAGTCGGAGAAGCCGAGCCTCTTGGCGTCGGAGAGCTTCTGCCTGAAGTCGGCGTCGGAGAACCTGGCGGCCTTCAGCCTCCCGTGCATCTCCACTATGTTGCTTATCTTGTACAGGAACCACCTGTCTATGCCGCTTATCTCGTGGACGGTATCGACGCTCATCCCGGACCTCAGCGCGTCAGCGACGGCGAACAGCCTCTGATCCGTCGGGGCCTCGAGCTCCCTCTTTAACGCTTCCCTGTCCTTTGCCACGGGCCTGTCCTCGACTACCTCCCTCCCTATCTCGAGCATCCTGATTGCCTTCTGGATGACCTCCTCGAAGCTCCTTCCTATCGCCATGACCTCGCCTATCGCCTTCATCTGCGAGCCGAGCGACGGGTCGACGCCCTCGAACTTCCTGGCCTCCCACCTCGGGACCTTGACGACGAGATAGTCCAGCGCGGGCTCGAAGCACGTCGACGTCACCTCGGTTATCCTGTTCGAGAGCTCCGGCAGCGTGTAGCCAACCACGAGCTTTGCCGCGACGTAGGCGAGAGGATATCCCGTGGCCTTCGACGCGAGCGCTGAAGACCTGGAGAGCCTGGCGTTTATCTCTATTATGGCGCACTCCATCTTCTCCGGGTTGAGCGCGAACTGTATGTTGCACTCTCCCACTATCCCGAGGGACCTGACGACGTTTATCGATATCTCCCTGAGCCAGTGGTACTCCCTGTCGGTGAGCGTCTGGCTCGGGGCGACGACTATGCTATCTCCTGTGTGCACGCCCATGGGGTCGAAGTTCTCCATGCAGCAGACGGTTATGCAGTTGTCTTTTGCGTCCCTCATGACCTCGTACTCGACCTCCTTCCAGTGGTGGAGGTACCTCTCGATGAGGACCTGCCCTATCATGGAGTGCTTGAGCCCCTTCTCGACCACCGCGTCCAGATCCTCCTGGTTCCACGCGGTCCCGGAGCCCAGCCCTCCCAGTATGTACGCTGGCCTCACTATCACCGGGTAGCCTATCCCGGCCGCGGCCTTCCTCGACTCGGCGATGCTCCTGCACGACTTGCTCTCCGCGACGAACCCCCCGGCCTCCTCGACCGCTATCTTGAACTTGTCCCTGTCCTCCGTCTTGACTATGGACTCGACCTGGGTGCCCAGCACACTGACGCCGTACTTCCTGAGGATGCCCTTCTCCTCGAGCTTCACGCCCATGTTGAGCGCCGTCTGGCCGCCGAATCCCAGGAGTATTCCGTCCGGCCTCTCCTTCTCGATGATCTTTTCCATGAACTGCAGCGTTATGGGCTCTAGGTAGACCTTGTCGGCAAGGTCGTGGGAAGTCTGGATGGTCGCGACGTTGGGGTTGACGAGGACGGTCTCTATGCCCTCCTCCCTAAGCGCCTTGAGCGCCTGCGAGCCGCTGTAGTCGAACTCGGCTGCCTGGCCTATCCTTATGCCCCCCGAGCCTATTATCAGCACCTTCTTTACGGACTTATCCCTTGGCATGCACCATCATCTTCATGAATTTGTCGAAAAGGAATCCCGTGTCGACGGGGCCTGGCCTCGCCTCCGGGTGGAACTGGACGCCGAATGCGGGAAGCTTCCTGTGCTCTATGCCCTCGACGCTGTTGTCGTTGACGTTCCGAAAGCTTATGGAGAGCTTCTTGTCGTCGACCGTCTCCGGGTCCACCGTGAAGCCGTGGTTCTGGCTCGTGATGTAGCAGCGCCCGGTAGAGGCGTCCATCACCGGGTGGTTCTGTCCCCTGTGGCCGAACTTGAGCTTGTACGTGTCGCAGCCCAGCGCGAGGCCGAGCACCTGGTTTCCCAGGCATATGCCCATGGTCGGGAGCCTGTACTCCAGAAGCCCCTTCACGGCCTTTACGACGTAGTCCGCCATCTTCGGGTCTCCCGGGCCGTTCGATATGAGCACGCCGTCGGGCTCCTGCTCCATTATCCTGTCGATGCCGTACCCTGCAGGGACCCTTATCACGTTCGCCTTCCTCTGCATGAGCGACCACGCTATTCCGAGCTTCATCCCGCAGTCTATCACGACCACCCTGTGGCCGTCTCCCGGGTGTATCACGGGCCTGGGCACGGTTACTTCCGAGACCAGGTCGGTCGCGCTCGGGTCCACCGCCGACATCGCGTCCTCGAGGAGCGCAGACTTGTCTATCTCGTCGTGCGACACGTGGAGCGCGCCTATCATCGTGCCTTCGGTCCTCAGGACCTTGGTGAGCTGCCTGGTGTCTATGCCCTGCAGCCCCGGGACGCGGCTTCTCCTGAGCCATTCGGGCACGCCCATCTCGGAGGTGCGGTGCGACGGCCCGCCGCACGCCTCGGAGACGACGTATCCCCGTATCTTCGGACCTTCCGACTCGAACTCGTCCTTGGAAACACCATAGTTTCCTATGAGCGGGTAGGTCTGGCAGAGTATCTGGCCGGTGTAGGACGGGTCGGTGACCGACTGCGTGTAGCCCATCATGCCGGTGTTGAACACGACCTCGCCTGTGGCCTTCACGGGCTCGCCGAAGCCCTTGCCAGCCCAGACAGAACCATCACGTAGGGCGAGCGCGGCATTGAGAATACCGGTCTTGACGCCTTCCATAAATTTTCGAGCCCTGCACTATTTAAGGGATTTTTCATATTTAAACTTTATTTTCCCGGTGCGGAAAACCTTCATTATTTAAGGGCCTCAGGGGAAAACATTAGTTATGAAACCGGCAGATGCGCGACCCGCGGATGTCCTGCGGAAGCTCTGGTCGAGGTACAGGACGTGGATTATATTCCTGGCCTGCTTCATGGCGTTGCAGGCGGTCAACGTATGGGACAGCATGCCGGACTACGCGGACTCCCACGTATTCGGCTTCCCGCTGTTCTACGTGCACTGGCAGGACGGCGCGGGCTACACGTACTTCAACGCGCTGGTCCTCTTCATAGACATGCTCATAGTCTACGTGGCGGTGAGGGCCGTGATGTACGCCTACTCCCAGATAAACAAGTTCACGGTTCCGGGGAAGGAATGATAGGATGCCGAACCCGCTGTTCCACATACACAAGAGGAAGATAATACACCAGAAGCACGAGCCCTACCCCCACCCGGACAAGCTCAAGAGGACGATGGACAAGCTCATATACGTAGCCGGAATAACCGGTCCCTTCCTCACGATACCCCAGCTCTACGACATATGGGCCCTCGGCAGGACCTCGGGGGTGTCGCTCACTACTTGGGGGCTGTTCAATGTCGTCTCGGCCGTGTGGCTTGCCTACGGCGTGCTCCACAGGGAGAAGCCGATAATAATAGCATATTCGCTCTGGATATTCTTCCAGACGCTGATTGTCATAGGGCTGATGGTCATATGAGGACCGTTCAGAAGTAGAGGTCCCTCTCGCCCTTCTCTATCCTCTCCAGGCGCCTCTCGGTCTCCGCGCGCGTCTCCTCCTTGGGTATCTTCGCGAGGTATTTTGCTATCACCCTCCCGCCCAGCTCCTTCACTTCCTTCGATGCGTAGTCCTCGAGGTACTCCTTGAGAGTGAGGATGGCGTTGGGCCGGCAGAGGTTGTGTATCTCCCCGGGCT
>CAZTRL010000018.1:0-16847 GCA_964616715.1 uncultured archaeon
AGAATCACGGCGTCAGGGATCCCGGAGCGATACACGACGCGTACAAGTGGATAGTCCATCTCACGAAGGACGTCCAGCGGAGAAGGCTATACGAGCTCTACGGCAGAAAAGTATGAGGCCTACCCTGACACCGACGATGCGCCCTTCTCCTTCTTCAGGACCGTTATGCTGTCGGCGGCATCCTCCATCGCCGGGTCGTGCGTGACCACTATCATCTGCGGGAGGGCACCGGCACTCCTGAGCGCCTCCACGAGGTCCATCCTCCTCTGTTCGTCAAGGAATATGGTGGGCTCGTCGAGCATCACGGTCTCGGCCCCCGGCCCGGCGAGGGCCTTGGCTATGCCGAGCCTAAGGGCCAGCGCCGATGCCACCCTCTCGCCGCCGCTCATCATGCCCGAGGTGCTCTCCCCGGAGGGCCCGGACAGCACAACGTCGTAGTCATCAGTGAGCCTCATGTCCGAATATTCGAAGTTGAACCCCCTGAAGAACTCCCTCATGTGGGCCTCTATCGCGGGCACCGCCTTCTTCCGAAGCTCCAGCTGTATCCCCGACTTGTCGAAGAGAGACCTTATCTCGGTGAGCGTGGCTATGAATGACGAGAGCTTCCTGTGGAGCTCCTTCCTCCCCGCAAGCGCCTTCGCCTCATCGTCCAGCCTGCCCAGCGCCGCCTGCGTCTCGGCGAGCTTGCCCTCCTGCCTTCCCCTGGCTTCCCTGAGCGCGGAAACCTCCGAGACCATCATGTCGACGCGTTTCTTGGCCTCCGCATGCCTCGCGGAGACTTCCTGCGTCCCCTTCAGCTCCGACTCGAGCGAAGAGAGCTCCCCGGAAAGCTTCTTCATGAGCTTCCCGGACGCCTGGACCGACGCCGAGAGGCTCTCCCTCCTCGATGCCTTCTCCGCGAGACCCGCGCGCCTGCTCTCAAGGGAAAGCAGCATGCCCATCTCCTTCCTGGACGCTGAAATAGCAGATGACGCCTCCGCCATGCCGGCCGAGACCTGCGAGAGCTCATCCCTCGTTCTTTTCTCCTTTTCCTTCCTCTCCTCTATCATTTCCTTTCGATGCGCCTCCGTCAGGACCGAGCCGCACAGCGGGCATTTCCCCGACGCCCCTTCGAGCTTTCCGTCGAGCTCCGTCATGTCCGACAGCCTCCCCGAGAGCTCGCCGTGCCTCGCACCGAGCTCCGACGCCTTCTCCTGGAGCGAGGAGACCACGGACTCCGCCTTCTCCCTCCAGCCGCTGGGAAGGGATTTCATGACTTCCGACAGCTCCTTCTCAGCATCCTCAGAGGCCGAGAGATCCCTCTTCAGCGAATCCAGCGCCGCAGCCTCCCTCTTCGTCTCGGCCCTTAGTGCAGCCGCCTTCTCGGCGAGCACCGAATGCACCCTTCCCTTCTCGGAGAGCGCCGATTCCTCCTTCCTGGCCTTCAAGAGCGCGGCCTCCGCGGCCCTTATGCTGCCGTCCGTCTTTGCCATCCTCTCGCGGGACTCGGAGACGGCCTTCTTGAGCGCTTCCCGCTGGACGGCGAGCTCGTCTGCGCGCATCAGCTCCCCCTCGGTCCTCGCCTTCCTGTCCCGGTAGACCTCGATGACATCCCTCATGGACGCCCACGCCTTCTCTATAGACTCTATCCCGAGCAGCCTCCCTATCAGCTGCTTCTTCTTCGCGGGCGTCTCCGTGAGCAGCCTCTCTATCTCACCCTGCCTGACGTAGACTGCGTTGGAGAAGAGGTAGCGGTCTATGCCTATTATTGCCTCGATCTCCTCGTCGACCCCGCTGTCCCCGGAGCGCAGCTCCTTATCCTTCCCCTGCTCCTCGACGTAGAGCATCGCATCGCCGGAGGACTTCCCGCGCCTCCTGACGACGCGGTACCTGCGGCCCGACGCCGTGAACCTGACCTCCACAGACATGGACTGCGCACCCGACCTGATGAGCCCCTCGACGTTTCCCGAGTAGTCCTTGAACAGGGCGAACGATATGGCCTCGAGGACGCTCGTCTTGCCGGCGCCGTTCTCACCCAGTATGACGTTTATCCCAGGGCCGAACGAGACCGTGGTGTCCCTGTGCGACTTGAAGTCCCTCAGCCTCACAGAGCCTATGATCATGCTGTCACGCTCCCGAGGAGAAGTACTCCTCAGCCTCCTTCTGGGCCCTCTCGGTGTCGCCCTCCGAGAGCGACCGGAGCAGCGCAGACGCAAGGCCGGCCTTCCCCTTGTCCTTTACTATCTCGCCTATTATCTCGTGGACCTGCGGCAGGTCGAAGGGCCTGAGCCCCTGCAGCTTCCCGTCCTCGCCGGGACCCTGGACATATGAGAGCCTCAGGGACACCAGATGCCCGGAGAGCTTCGAGTCGAGGAGCTCCCGCAGAGAGGACCTCTCGAGGCCAGAGTCCACGACGTCTAGGTAGAGCATGGGCTTCACCGGAAGCCTGGAGAGGCTCGCCTTCATCGCATCAACCTTCTCCCTTATGCCGGATGCGCCAAGGCGCTCCCTCATTATCTCGCGCTCGAGCTCCACGGTCACGGGTTGCACGTCTGGGACGTCACCTCCCAGGTCGACCATGTAGAAGCCCTTCCCGTTCTTCTTGTAGTCGGCGTACTCGTTGGCGCTCCAGAGCTCCGTCGAGCCCGGATAGGCGAACTTCCCCTTCCCGAAGTCGTGGACTATCCTGGCGTGTACGTGGCCCATCGCGTAGTAGGAGAAGGTGCCCGGGATGTCCTTCATCTCGATCTCGTACGCCTGCCTCAGGTGCCTGTCGGTGCCCTGGTGGAGCATGAGCACGGACTTCGGGTGGCCAGCCGCCTTCTCCGATGCTATCCTCATTGCCTCTGAAAGGGAGGCCGAGTGGCTCCTGGACATGTAGGGGACGCCCGCTATGAAGACGCCGTCGTGGACCACGAACGGGTCCTCCTCCGTGAGCAGCCTGACGTTGAAGTCCCTGTAGAGGACCTGGGGAGGCATCGCCCCCCTCCTCATGAGCATGTCATGGTTCCCGGTTATGGCGTAGACCGGTATGCCCTTCTCCCGGAGCTTTGAGAAGCAGCGCTGGGCGACCCACAGCGCCCGCGGAGGGGGCTTTGGGACGTCGAAGAGGTCCCCGGTGTGCAGGACGAAGTCGGGTCTCTCCTTGAGTATCGCGGAGACCGTCTTCTCAAAGGCCCGGTAGAAATCCATCTCGCGCTCGAATATGCCGTACTGGCGGAACCCTAGATGCGTGTCCGAAAAATGGGCGAATCTCATAGAACATCACCTGGAAGGCATTAAACTCTTGAAAAGAAGATTAATAAGAGTTTGATTGATTAATTTAACAGTGGGCGCATGAAGGAAAAGGTGACGTACATCCTGATAGCGGCTCTCGTCGTCGTAGTGGTCGCGATACCCGCATACATGTACGCCACCGACGTGCTTTCGGGAGACACCATAACGAAGGCCGACTACTGCGGCGCCAACGGATACCTGGAGGTGTACCCTTGCACAGACGGCTCCTTCCAGGCCATACATGAGAACTACTCGGATGGCTTCCGCATAGTGAAGCCCGACGGGAGCACGCTGGACTGCCCGTTCACGCTCCCCCAGTATCAGGAGGGCGAGTGCATAGACTACACGACCGCGGGGACGTGCGGATACATGGGTAACATCTGCGAATCAGAGGACTCGTGCGTGTCTGACGTGGACTGCGCCGCCGGAAGCCGGTGCACAGACTGGCAGTGTGCATGACGGCAGTCAGTTCTCGCCTATTTCGCCTATCAGCTCTTTTATCCTGAGGTCCTTGATTCCGGAGTCCATAGTATACTCGTTCGCGAAGGAATCCCTTTCCACCCCGCTGCCTCCAGGGTCCATGGCCCTCGAGACGAGGTGACCTATGTAGGCGTCCTCTTCGGGGCCGTGCTCGCGGTAGGGAGTTATGTCATAGAACCTGAGACCCTCAAGTTCCTTCCTCAGGCTGTCGGCATCCTCGTGCTCGCCGTCGGCCACTGCCAGCCTGACGCCTATGTCAAGCTCCATCCTGGTCCTCGTATAGACGTCGCCGCCGGAAGCCGGAACTCCCAGACCCGGGTCCGAATACTCCCTGAAAGACCCGTACACCATGCCGGGGGACATCCCGAGAACGGGGGAGGGATACCTGGATGCACCGTCTCCCTCATGAGACATGTAATCATTCATCTTCCTCACGAATCACTGGAGACAGCGAAGCTTTATAACGGTTATGGTATGCAAAAGGAAACCCGCATCTTTTATATCGCCCCGTGAAAGTGTTCCACCATGGACGTGCTAAAAGAGATCAGGAAGAGGAAGAGCCCTCTCGTGTTCCTTTCGAGGGATGTTGAGAAGGGGAAGGTCGAGGCGCTGATAGAGGCAGCCAGATGGGCGCCTTCATGCTTCAACAATCAGCCATGGCATTACGTCATGGCCGGGAAGGCCGACAGTACGAGGGAAGCCTTCGAGGGAGCGCTCTCCAGGGGCAACGGCTGGGCGAAGAAGGCGCCGTACATAGTCGCGGTGTCAGCCGACCCCAAGGATGCGTGCGACACCAACGGCCTCCCGTACTACGCATACGACGCGGGGCTCAGCGTGATGTCGCTCGCCATAGAGGCCGTGCACCAGGGGCTCGCCGTCCACCAGATGGCAGGCTGGGACGAAGGCAAGGTGAAGGATGCCCTCGGCATCCCGGCGGAGCACAGGGTGATAGTCGTGTTCGCGCTGGGCTACGAGGGCGACGTCAAGAAGCTCTGGGACAAGCTCGAGGAAAGGATAAAGGACAAGCTTGCAAGGCCGAGGACCAGGAAGGAGCCGAAGGAGAACTTCTTCTTCGGAAGCTTCGGGGACGGCAGATAGTTTCCCCTTTAATTTCTTTCTGCCATAAACAAAACATGGGTTTGTCACCGGCTGTCCGCGGGAGCATCTACGCCACTGCTGCTGCAACCGGCATAGCGGCACTTTCATACGCGAACTATGTCTGCGGGGACACGGTCGAAAGGCTGGCAGAACTGCACACGATTGACGTCTACATCGGCCAGAACCTCGACCCCGACGCTGTGAAATTCTCCAAGGTCCCGGACTTCCTCAAGGAGATGGCGGTCTATGCAGACACGGACAACGACGGCGACTTCGAATCGTACATCTTCTGGGACAACAGGATGGGCCCCGACAGGGTGATAATGATAGTCCGCTCGCCGGAAGGCGGCGTGGACTTTCCCACGCTCTCGCCAAAAGCGCCAAGGCCCGACGAGCTGCCCCGTGGCCTGTCCGTGGATTACCACTACGTAAACGGGAGCGACCTGATGGACTGCATAGCCTACGCATGGGACTACAAAATCAACCCTGTCCACGGCGACTTCAAGCTCGTCCCGATAGTGATAGAGAAGGAGAACGGAAAGTACTTCTGGCACGAACTCGACGAGCCCGGGAACTCATCTGGCGGCAAGCCCTACATGAAGCCCAGGAACAGCCCCAAGCGGGAGCAGGTTCCGTGGATGCGCATGAACCACTTCCTGCCACACAGAAAGACACTGGCGCGAAGATAGCTTCCCTCTGGAAGATTCTTACCATGATTTTTCTATAAGTCGTGAAGCGACGGGATTTTTAAACACGGAAAGGACTTTCTAAACATGTGACCGCATCTTATGATGAGGAAAGTGGCAGAAGATGCGGGGAGGATTTGATGGAACCCAGAAGATGCAGCGTATGCGGAAGGGAAAATGACCCCGACAGGTTGATTTCTGCATGCGGAAGGATGCTCTGCCCGGAATGCATGTACGCCGGTTCGGAACCTCTCAGTATCTATCCGATAGGCTATGTAAGAAATGGACTCAGCCGCCCAGCTGGCGCATTCGGCCTCAGCGGGGACAAGAATTCAGTGTCGAGGATAGAGCTCTTTCCTTCGCAGAAAATGTTCATGCACAAGCTCGAAGAAGAGGAGAACATCACTGTCGTCTACTACCTCCACGACGCAATGGCACCAAAGGAGAAGTTCAGGAGGGGACTTGACGGAAAGGAAGTGGGTGTATTTGCATCAAGGACGCCGCACAGGCTATCCAGGATAGCCGTAACTGAAGTCATGCTTGTGAAAATCAGCGGAACGACTCTTTTTGTGAGAGGACTTGACGCGATAAACGGTTCCCCCGTTCTTGACATAAAGCTTGGCCGGAAGAGCATAGACAGGAATATGGACGCCTGACTAGATTCACGGCCAGTTGCGGGCACAGGGATGAAAGTTTTGGCTTTGTCCAAAAAGTACACCAAGTGTTTAAGATGTGGCCCTTTTCACGCACTTATTAAACAAAGCCCGGATGACCACAACTTTTATAAATGATTATGGTCATATGTTCATTATGGTAAGGCCAATGAAGCTGAGGGTCGTGGGCAATGTACCACAAGTTACGTACTTCAAGCCCGCGGGGATAGCCCTGAGGGAACTAGAAGAGAACGGGCTGACAGTCGAGGAGATCGAAGCTGTCAGGCTCAAGGACCTGAAGGGTCTCGAACAGGAGGAATGTGCAAAGAAGATGCACATCTCAAGGTCTACTTTCCACAGAATCATCACATCGGCCAGGAAGAAGATAGCCGATTCACTAATAGGGGGAAAGGCTCTGAGGATAGGAGGAGGTAATTACATGATGGGAAGAGGGCTCAAAGGAGGAAAAGGTCTCGGACCAGGCGGCGATTGCGTTTGCCCGAAGTGCGGGCAAAAGGTGCTGCATGAGAGAGGAATACCATGCTTCGAGCAGAAATGCCCGAAGTGCGGAACGCCCATGACAAGGGCATGACGTTAAAAAAGTAAAGGGGGTATGAATATGCCAAGAGGAGATGGAACGGGGCCCATGGGAATGGGCGCCATGACAGGAAGGGGAATGGGTTACTGCAACGGTTACCCGGCCCCGGGATTCGGGAGGGGTTTTGTTCCCTTCGGAAGGGGAAGAGGCAACAGGTTCTGGGCAAGAACGACAGGACTTCCCGGATGGTACAGGACATCGGCAGGATATCCGGCATTCGGAGGCTGGACCACTCAGGCCCAGTCATTCCCTGCCCAGCAGCAAGCGTATCCGATAGGGCAGATGACCAGAGAGCAGGAAAAGGCGTCACTGGAACATGATAAGGATGCACTGAAACAGCAAATGAGTGCAATCAAGCAGGACATCGAATCCATAGAAAAGAGAATAGCCGAAATCAAAAAGGAAAAATAAATCCATAGGATAATGAGAACAGAACTCTATAAGTACAGAAATATAAGCAAATATATGAGCGTTCAAGGGAGGTATTGATATGAAGATAGCAGTAAGTTCGACAGGGCAGGGACTTGGAAGCCAGGCGAGTCCGGTTTTCGGGAGATGTCCATGGTTTGTCATAGTGGAGACGGACGGCAAGAAGATAATAGGCCACAAGGACGTGCAGAACACGGCAGCCACACAGGCAGGGGGCGCGGGAATATCCGCGGCCCAAACGGTCGGAAACGAAGGTACCAACGTGGTAATATCGGGAGCCGTCGGCCCAAGGGCTTTCGCAGTCTTCCAGCAGGTCGGTATAGAAGCGTACGCAGCGGCATCAGCGACGGTAGAGGAAAACGTCCTGCGGTTCATGCAGGGAAAGCTTGCAAAGGTTAGCGCTCCCGGCCTGATGGGAGCAGGCATGACCGGAGGCTTCGGACGAGGAATGGGAAGAGGCGGCGGAATGGGCGCCGGCAGAGGAAGAAGGTGGTAGCAATGATGCATGTTCAGAAAAAAGGTGATAGATATGAGAATAGCAATGGCACTCATGGAAAATAATGGGATGGACTCACGGGTGCATCCGCATTTCGGCCACGTAGAGTTCATGGGCGTATACGACACGTCCACCAAAGACCTCAGCATAGTGGGTGTAAAACCCACGCAAGGCTGCTCTCCGATAGCATCGCTTGAAGGCCTCAAGGTGGATACGATATACACGTTTGGAATGGGAATGCGTGCTATAAGCCTTTGCAGAGGAAGCGGGATAAAACTGAAGACCGGCAGGTTTGGCACGGTCAAAGAGGTCGTCGCAAACCTCGAAAAGCTTGAAGACCTAAACGAGAGTTGCGGCCACTGAGTTCGGGCGGGCCAGGCCGAGATGTTGAACCAGGAAGTAACAGAGCTTAATGCGATACTCGGGCTTTGAATGGGACATGACGTCCTATCCACCGAACACCCAAAGGCTCCCATAACCACCCTTGGAGTGAAGGACAGTATCCTCGCGCAAAATCCACTGGGGGCGATATACTCCGGCTATTACCTTAGAAGAATGCTCAAGGATGATGTAAAATGAAAATCGCAGTAACTGGCGGAAAGGGAGGGACGGGGAAATCCACCGTAGCGACGGCCCTGGCAACCGAGCTTTCATCCCGCGGCAGGGTGCTGCTTTTCGACGCAGACGTTGACTGCCCCAATGACCATCTAATACTTTCCGTGGACAGGAAGAAGATAAAGACTGTCACCCAGACCATACCAAAATGGGATTTTTCCAAGTGCACCAAGTGCGGGAGATGCTCCGAGGTGTGCACCACGAGCTCCATAGTTCAGATAAATGGAAAATATCCCATATTCGTCCCCGAGCAGTGCAGCGGCTGCAGGGCGTGCATGATAGCGTGTCCAACCGGCGCAATAGGCAAATCCAAGAAGGAGATAGGCTGGGTATTCAAGGGGAGTGGAGGAGGCGCAGACTTCATAGGCGGAGAGCTGAAGCCGGGTGAACCCATATCCGAGTTCGTCGTCGGCGCTGCAAAGGAGATGGTCAGGAAGAAGTCAGACCATTACGAATTCATAATAACGGATACGGCCGCCGGGACGCACTGCGATGTCATATCGGCACTCCTTGGAAACGACATCGCCCTTGCTGTCACCGAGCCCACGCCTCTCGGGGCACACGACCTGGAGCTCATACTAAAGCTTCTCAAGGTTCTCAAAGTTCCCGGCAAGATAGTACTCAACAGGTCGGACGTCGGAGACCCCGGCCCCGTCGAGAAGATAGCAGAAAAGTACGGGGTCGAGATAATATCAAGGATACCATACAGCAAGTCCGTGATGGAGAGCTATTCCAGGGGCGAGGCTGTCAGGAATCCCAAAATAAAGGAACTTGCAGGAAGGGTGGCAAAATGAAGATAACCGTTTTATATGACAACAATGCAAGAGATGGGCTCATGTCAGGATGGGGCTTCTCGTGCCTCATAGAGGACGGCCAAAAAGTCCTGTTCGACTGCGGCGACAAGGGCGCCCCGCTTCTGCATAACATGGAAAAACTGGGGGTAGATCCGGCGTCCATAGACATCATCGCTTTGTCCCACGACCACTGGGACCACACCGGAGGCCTGAAGGAAGTTCTGAAGCGCACAGGGAGCGTAAAGGTAATAGTTCCCGCGTCATTCTCGGAAGAAACCAAAGGCATCATTAGGGATAATGCGGAGATGGTCGAGGTGGAAGGGCCAAGAATGATATCGGAGAATGTTTACACAACGGGCGAGCTTCAGAGCAAGGGATTGCCAAACGAGCAGTCGCTTGCCGTCAGGACGAATAAGGGCCTCATCGTGATAACTGGATGCGCGCATCCCGGACTCAGCGAGATAATAAGCAAGGCCCGCGAGATGGGAAGGATATACATGATAATGGGAGGCTTCCACGGCTTCTCGGATTTCAGCGCACTGGATGGCATAGATGTGGTCTCTCCCTGCCACTGCACCAAGCACACCGACGATATAAGAAAGGCGTGCAAGGACAGGTTCAGGGAGATAAAGGCAGGGAGCGTGATAGAGGCATGAGATTCGTATACGGGCCAATCGAATCCAGAAGGCTCGGTGTTTCGTTGGGCATAGATCCAGTAAGCTGCACAAAGGGCCAAAGGATATGCAGCTTCTACTGCACCTACTGCCAGCTCTATGGCAGGGGACCAGTTGAGTACCTGACAACAAGGAAGAACTTCGTCAATCCGGAAGACGTTTCAGCGGAGCTTGAAAAGGCGCTTTCCGAATGCAACCCCGACAGGATAACGTTCTCGGGGACAAGCGAGCCAACGCTTGCAAGGAACCTCGGCGAGCTTGCAGCCTTGGCTAAAAAGAAGGGCGACGGCATACATACTGCCATACTCACAAACTCATCGCTCATCAAATACAGGGATGTCATGGAGGACCTCTTCCTCATAGACGAGGTGCATGCAAAGCTTGACGCCCCGAACGAGAAGATATTCAGAAAGATAAACAGACCTGCAAGGGGCACGAGCTTCTCGGACGTATTCAGATACCTTCAGGAATTCAGCAGGGTGTACAAAGGGACTCTTTCGCTCGACATGATGTTCATGGAATCCAATCAGGATTATGCCACGGAGATGGCTGAGATGGCGGCAAGGATAAACCCTTACAGGGTCATAGTGGACACCCCGACGAGGAAATGCCCCGTAAGCCCCCTGAGCAAGGAGAAGCTTGACGAGATAACAGAGGTATTCACCGGAATCGGACTGAACGCCGTGTCATTCTACAGGCTCAAAAAGCCCGAATCCCCATGGATTGATGAAAAGAACACGATGCTCAGGAGACCGGAGCACTGAGGCGGCAATGATGAAAAGGATAACTATCGTTTCTGGAAAGGGAGGAGTCGGCAAGTCCATGCTCAGCTCCTCGCTCGCAGTCCTGCTTTCGAAGAGGATGAAGATAGTGGCAGTGGACTGCGACGTGGATGCCCCTGACCTCGGGCTGACGCTTGGGATGGACGAGGACGACTACAAGACATGGGAAGAGATAACCACCAACAAGAAGGCCGTGCTCAATGAGAGACGCTGCAACGGATGCGGCAAATGCAAGGATATCTGTGTTTTCGGTGCAATAGACTGGGACCAGAAGAACAAAAAACCTGTGATAGGTAACCTCTTCTGCGAGGGATGCGGGTCATGCGTACTTATATGCCCGGAGAAGGCAATAGAACTCCGGGAAGTGAGGAACGCCATGATAGGGACCGGAAAGACGCCATACGGCTTCCCCATAGTCACTGGACAGCTGAAGATGGGGGAATCCGGCTCAGGAAAAGTCATATTCGCCGTGAATGAGATGGCATCTTCGCTTGCCGAAAAGAGCAAGGCCGAAATAATCGTCACAGACGCGGCGGCGGGAATAGGATGCCCCGTCATAGCGTCGATAAGAGGCTCTGATTATGTCATAGCGGTCACGGAGCCCACGCCCTCGGCACTCAGCGACGTTAAGAGGGCACTTGAAATAGTCGCGCATTTTGGCATCGAACATGGAATGGTCATAAACAAATTCAATCTCAATAAGGATTTCAGTGGCAAAATAGAGCAATTCGCAAGAAGCAATGGCATTCCTGTGCTCGGCAAGATACCCTACGACAGGAAATTCGTCGAAGCGTTGGTCAGCCGCAGGCCGGCCATAGTCTATGAAAAGAAATTCGAGCCGATATTTAGGGAAATACTTGAAAACGCCATGAAGACTATTGGCTCATGATACCGATTTTACGATATCTTCATTCAACGTTATTCTGTTGGTCTTCCCGTGATGATCCTTGCTGATTATTCCCTTCTTCATCAGGCGCTCGAGTATCCTGAAAACCTTCACCTTCGACAGTCCTGTCCCGCTCACGATGTCCGACTGTATCGCCTCTCCTCTCCCATCAAAAATCAGTTTCAATACCATTCTCTCATCCTGCCCGAAGAATCCCAACATCATGTTCCTATCTATCTTCTTTGCCTCTGCACGCGGGGTCAGGAGATAATATATCATAGTCCCTATGAAAAGCCCCACCGACGCAAGGAATGGTATGAAAAGCGTAATGGGAATCAGGCAGCCGCAGACGTTGCCATTCTCTATCTGTATCTGCACATAGAGCGAGCTAAATCCCACTACGAAGACAAAAATTGATATTATCATCACGACTATTATGAGTTTCTTCCTGTCTTCCATGTTATTGGTTTCATATTATGAAACTTAAATTTATATATGGTTTCAGACATTGTAATAGACATGGAAACCGGCAGATTGGATAGGGATGGTGCCCTCATCATTGCGGCTGCAGTATTAATGGCTCTTCTCGTTATACCTTCCTTTGCTTCGGCTTTAGAAAAGGATGTGTGCGCAGTCTACTTCACTGGCATAGGATGCCCACACTGCGCCAAGGCGGACCCGGTGGTGCTCCAGGACATGCTCAACGAATACCCGAATCTGGTTATAATAGAGTACGAGATATATCAAAACCAAGACAATGCCCCCCTCATATACAATTACAACCTAAAATATAGTTCAGGCATGGGGATACCCCTCCTTCTCTTCAACCGGGATGACAAAATAGTGGGAGACATCCCGATAATACAAGAGGGCGGCCAGACAATAGAAAGGTTATCCTCTAATGGCTGCCCCCTACAAGACGGGACATCCACAGACATCTCGGACATCGATTTTTCAGAGCTTCCGGGAAACCCAACTATATGGACGAAAGGCAGGACGCTCACTCCGACCGGAGGCGGGAATGGGGACATGCTCAAGAGGCTTCTGACCGAAGACGACCTTGAAAGCGTATTCTCTTCGGGAAACTTCTCTCTTACGGATGAAAAGTCGATGCCGCTTTCCGGAGGGCAGATAGCATTCGAGCATGCCGTTTCTTTCGGGGGTGGATATTTCAAGTGGAACGGCGAATGTCCTGATATACTGAAGGACATGAATGAGACCTGCGAGAACACGACCTCCGGATACGACACGCCAAGGTCCATAGAGGAGTTCACTGTCATAAAGATACTATCGCTTGCAGCGGTGGATGCAGTAAACCCGTGCGCCCTTGCCGTTCTTACGCTCATGCTCATTGCAATACTCACATACAACCCAAAGATAAGAAAGAACGTCCTGCTGTCAGGGTTCGCCTTCACGCTCTCTGTATTCGTTATGTACATAGTATACGGCCTTGTCATAATACGGTCGTTCCAGATAATACAGGCCATAACGAGCATAAGGCTCGTCCTCTACAACGTTCTCGGGGTAGCTGCGATAATACTCGGAATACTTAACCTCAAGGACTTCTTATGGTACAAGCCCGGAGGCATGATGACGGAGATGCCCATGAGAATGAGGCCCATGCTGAAGAAGATAATTTCGGGGATAACGTCCCCCAGGGGCGCTTTCATTGTAGGGGCGTTCGTCACGGTGTTCCTTCTCCCGTGCACTATCGGCCCATACGTGATAGCAGGAGGCATCCTCTCTTCCCTGGAAATAATACAGACGCTTCCATGGCTTATCATATACAACGTCATATTCGTGATTCCGATGATGGCCATAACGCTCATGGTGTACTTCGGAACGGCCAAGGTGGAAGATGTGTCAGGATGGAAGGACAAGAACATCCGATACCTCCACCTTGTCGCCGGGACGATGATAGTCCTCCTCGGCATCGCGATGATAATGGGATGGGTATGACCCCCCGAAGGCTCACCCGCGCTTCCTGAGGCAATCGCTGCACACGCCGTGCACGTCCAGCTGGAAATGGCACGGCTGGCCGACGCCGGTCTCCCTGATGAAATCTATCTTCCTGAGACCGAAGTGGATAGTCCTGCCGCACTCACGGCAGACGAAGTGGCAATGGCTGTTGCTGTCCCTTGAATATATCCTCCTGCCACCGCAGACGTAGCAGTGCAGCCTCCCGCTGCGATTGAGGGATTTCAGCGAGCGGTAGACAGTAGCTATGCCTATCTTCGCCTCGCTGCTTATCCTTTCATGCAGCTCGTCGGCAGTGAAGAAGCCGTCAATCCTTCCCACCGCCGACCCGACCAGTTCCTTCTGCCTCGTCCTGCGCGATTTCTTCCGCATAGAATCCTTATTGATAATTCTAATCAATAATATTATTAAGTATGCCTCCAAACATACTGTAATATGGGCAAGTGCCCGCACAGAAAAGTGATGCAAGATGTCAACCCTCCTGCTGATAATACTCGCCACCATAATAGACGGCCTGGTGGCCTTCGTTGGCGCTTTCTCGCTCTTCATAAGGGACAAGTCGCTGCAGAAGATACTGCTGCTACTGGTGGCGTTCTCCGCGGGAGCGCTGCTAGCAGGCGGGTTTCTACACCTGCTTGCGGAGTCGCTGAGCGATATGACTCCCGACCTCGCCTTCGCCATAACGCTCGTCGGATTCTCAGCTTTCTTCATAATAGAGAGGTTCCTCCACTGGCACCACTGCCACGAGGGCAACTGCGACGTCCACACGTTCACATATCTCATACTGATAGGCGACGGCGTCCACAACTTCATAGACGGCCTCGTCATGGCGGCAAGCTTCATAGTGAGCGTCCCGTTCGGGGTCGTCACCACCCTCCTCATAATAGGCCACGAGATACCGCAGGAGCTCGGCGACTTCGGCATCCTGGTGCACGGTGGCTTCGACAAGAGGAAGGCGCTGTTCTTCAACTTCGCGTCCCAGCTCACCTGCGTCATAGGCGGCATCGTGGGCTTCTTCGCGGCGTCGTCCATAAGCAGCTTCACCCCTTACCTGCTCCCGTTCGCGGCAGGAGGGTTCTTCTACATAGCGGCTTCAGACCTGATACCCGAGCTGCACAAGGAGAGCGACCTCAAGAAGTCGATACTATACTTCGTCTTCTTCGCGCTCGGAATAGGCTTCATGATGTTCACGAAGTACGCGCTCGGGGGATGAGCCGCATGGCAGGCAAATGCGCGCTCTTCGTCACGTGCCCGCTCAGGATATTCTACGAGGCGACGAGGCCGGGAGACGACTGGATGGAGGCTTACTGCACGGGCGGCTACATGAAGTGCGCGAGGTACAAGCTTGAGAAAGCCATGGGGAACATCCCGGGTAAGAAGCCTTCCGGCAAGAAGGTGAGGAAATGAGCCTCGACGACATATCCGCCGACATATCGTCGTGCACCTCATGCTCGCTCTCGGGAACGAGGACCAACACGGTGCCCGGCGAGGGCTCTCCCAATGCAAGGATGCTTCTCATAGGGGAGGCTCCCGGAAGGAACGAGGACCTCCAGGGCAGGCCGTTCGTCGGCAGGGCCGGCAAGTTCCTCGACGAACTGCTCCAGGCGGCTGGAATAAAGAGGGACGACGTCTTCATAGCGAACATCCTCAAGTGCAGGCCGCCGGAGAACCGAAACCCAAGGGAGGACGAGATAAGGGCGTGCACGCCGTTCCTCGACAGGCAGATAGCTTTCATAAAGCCCAGGGTGATATGCCCGATGGGGAACTTCGCCACCTCTTACGTTCTCGGGAAGTTCGGCGTGGAGCCGCTCCCGATAGGCAGGATGCACGGGAAGACCTACAGGATAAGCAACCTCCTCCTCGGAAGCGCCGTGATAATCCCCCTGTACCACCCTGCATCGGCGGTCTACAACCCGGAGATGAGGAACGTGCTCATAGAGGACTTCCGGAAGATAAACGACGCGCTGGGGCCTCACGAGCCCCGGGAGAAAGTATAAACGGGGAAACCACAACAATTTTAATGCGTTGCCTTCCGTTATATTGTTAGTGATATGATGGATTACAAGGCAGAGATATCCGACTCCCAGTTCCAGAAGGAAGTCATAGAGAAGTCATCGGACGTCCCGGTGGTTGTGGACTTCTGGGCCCCTTGGTGCGGTCCGTGCACGATGCTCGGGCCGACCCTCGAGAAGCTGGCTGGCGAATACGAAGGCAAGTTCTTCCTCGCCAAGGTCAACGTCGACGAGAACCGCGACAACGCCATGAAGTACGGCGTGAGCTCGATACCCGCGGTGAAGATGTTCCGCGGCGGCAAGGTCGTGGCCGAGTTCGTCGGCGCGGTGGCCGAGAGCGTCGCCAAGGGCTGGCTGGACAAGAACCTCGGGTGAGGCCGGTGTTCGAAGAGTTCACGAAGAAGGAGAACAGGATAGCCGTCGCAGGCGCGTCCTCAGATGCCTCCAAGTGGGGAGCCAGGATGGTGCGGAAGCTCCTGGATGTCGGATACGCGGTCTACGGAGTCAACCCGAAGGGCTGCAGGATAGACGGGATCCAGTGCCACAGGAGCATTGCATCAATAAGGCCCGCTCCCGACGTAGTGATAACCGTGGTTCCTCCTGCAGCGACGGCAGGGATCGTCCGGGAATGCGCGGACGCCGGCGTCAGCATGGTCTGGATGCAGCCGGGCTCGGAGTCGCAGGAGGCACTCGAGCTCGCCGGGAAGAGCGGCATCAAGGCCGTCTCCGGCAGGTGCTTCGTCACCGACGGGCTGCAGACCGGATGGTAAGTGAGTTAATATTTTAAGCATCGGCGGACAATACTCTACTGGAGGTTTTGAAATGGTTACAGTTGACCAGGAAAAGTGCATAGGATGCGGCGCCTGCGCAGCAGTGTGCGGCGAGGGTTTCGAGATGAAGGACGGAAAGTCCACAGTCAAGGACCCGAAAGCCCCCTGCATAGCAGAGGGAATCTCCGCATGTCCCGTCGATGCGATATCGCAGTGAGGCGGGTCCAAGCTTTTGTTTTCCAGCTTTTGGAGTTTTGATTGAAAGGCAGTGACGGACATGGACGAGAAGCAGATGATCGAGCAGATGAAGGCGGGATACGACAAGTACGCCAAGTCCCAGGGGTTCCAGCTGAACCCGAACACCGCGGTAGTCGACAACATATGCAAGGCGCTGATAAAGAACCAGGAGAACCACGGCGCGAGGTACTGCCCATGCAGGATGATAACAGGCGACAAGGAGAAGGACAAGGCCAACATATGCCCGTGCATCTACCACAAGGACGAGATAGCAAAGGACGGCCACTGCCACTGCAACCTCTTCGTCAAGTGAGAGCGGCTTCTGGTGCCCGGGCGAACCGGCACTGCGGCAAAATAAATATAAAATCATCGCACAATAGAGTATATGGCCGTAGCAGCAGTAGC
>CAZTRL010000018.1:16947-22504 GCA_964616715.1 uncultured archaeon
CAAAATAAATATAAAATCATCGCACAATAGAGTATATGGCCGTAGCAGCAGTAGCGTTCATATTCTCATTGCTCCTCTATCTTTCCCTGACGGCAGGCTCCGGGACGGTGCTCCAGCTCTGGAGCGCGGAGGAGCTTGCGGCGGGTATCATATTCTCCGCCGTGACTGCCGTGCTCTCGACGAAGCTCCTGGGAGCGGCAGGCGTCAGGGGAAGCGCATCCTTCCTCAACCCGCTGCGGATAGCAAAGTTCATAGCTTACGCCATCGGACCGTTCCTCTGGAGCATGACGAAGGCGAACCTCGACGTCGCCGCCAGAGTGGTGACGGGAAGGATAAATCCCGGCATAGTGAAGGTCCCGACGGGTCTCAAGACCGGATTCGGCATGGCGCTCCTCGCAAACTCCATAACGCTTACGCCGGGAACGCTCTCGGTCGACGTTGACGGCAAGGACCTGCACGTCCACTGCATCCATCTCAAGAGCAAGGACCCGGCTCCCGAAGAGGTGTGCGGCTCCTTCATAAAATGGGCTAGGAGGATAACCGAATGACGCTTCCAGCCGATCTCATGGTGCTCTCCGGCGCGCTCACGGTGCTCATAGGGATAGCCGCGCTCAGGGTGATACTCGGAAGGACAGCCCCTGACAGGATGGTGGCTGCCGACACCATAAACACCCTCGTCATAGCGCTGCTCGTCGTCCTCGGGACGGCGTTCTCGGAGATAATATACGTGGACGTCGCGATAATCTATGCGATGCTGTCCTTTGTCACCACTCTCTACGTCTCGAAGTACCTGGAGGGGAAGAAATGATACTCGAGGCGGTTTATGTGCTCCTGGGGGCAGGATTCGTGTTCCAGGCACTCGGGACCATAGCGCTCCACAGGTTCCCCGACGTCTACACGAGGATGCACGGCGCGACCAAGTGCACGACGTTCGGCTCAATGTTCACGTACATAGGCATAATGCTCTACGGGGCGTACGCATGGATGTCCGGAAACCCGGCATACGTCTCGCTCTCCACTCACACATTCATAGTCATGGCCCTTCTCCTGATCACGAACCCGGCGGGAGCCCACGCGATAGCGAGGGCCGCCCACCGCAGCGGCGTGATGCCGAAGGGAGCCATAACCGACAGCCTGAGGAGGAAGGGGAAATGATAGCGGAGATAATCCACGGCATCCTCCTTTCAGGAATCGTGGCGACCGGGGCCCTTGCCCTCAGGAGCAGGGACCTCATAGTGTCGGTGATATACCTGGCTGCGATGAGCCTCGTGCTCTCGGCGGAGTTCTACATGCTGCAGGCGCCTGACGTCGCAATAGCCGAGGCGGCAGTCGGAGCGGGGCTCACTACGGCGATATACGTGACCGCGATAAAGAAGACCGGGAGGATGGAGAAATGAGCGCGCTAGTCAGATACTTCACCATCGCGCTGCTGTTCTGCGTGCTCATCGCAGCGGCATCCGGCATCCACGCGGTCGGGAGCCCCGGGAACGCACCTATGGACGACTACTTCATAGACAACGGCCAGGAGCAGACCGGCGCCAACAGCATAATATCCGCGGTCCTGTTCGACTACAGGGGAATGGACACGCTCGGCGAGGCCAGCGTGCTCTTCGCAGCGGCAAGCGGCATACTCATAGTTTTCAGGAGGCTCGGGAAGGATGAGTGACGACGGGATGTCCGTGATAGTGAAGAACGTGGCGGCCGTGCTGGTGGTGCCGGCTCTCATATTCGGCTTCTACGTCATACTCCACGGCCACCTGACGCCGGGCGGCGGCTTCCCGGGCGGGGCGGTGCTCGCGACGGCGGTGGCGATGCTCGCGGTGGCGTTCGGCGCCGCGGGAACGAAGAGGATGAAGAGGAAGGACATGCTTTCCTCAGTCGAGAGCCTCGGACTCCTGATGTTCGCGGCGCTGGCGTTCATGGGCCTCCAGGTGACGTTCTTCAACAACTTCCTTGCAAACAGCGGCATGCCGTTCGGGATGGCCATACCGTTCGGCCCCAACCCCGGATACATGCTCAGCGCCGGGGTAATGCCCCTCATGAACCTCGCGGTCGGGATAGAGGTGTTCGCGGCGCTGTCCGTGATAATCATAGTCATGGCAGGACACGGGGAGGACGGAAAATGATAGGCATTCACATGCTCGCGGTGATGCTCCTCATAACGATTGGCTTCTCCGCGGTCATATTCAGGAAGAGCCTCGTGAAGATGGTCATGGGGATAGGCGTCATAGGAAGCGGCGTCAACCTGTTCCTGGTCTCCCTCGGGTACAGGGAGGGCGGCATAGCGCCCATATTCACGGGAGCGTCCACGGAGCTGATGGTACTCCCCACGCCGCAGGCGCTGACGCTGACGTCCATAGTGATAAGCCTTGCGGTTACCGCGATGATGCTGTCGTTTGCAATGATAATGCATTCCAAGTACGGGAGCGCTGACTCCAGGGAAAGGAGGCTGCGTGCATGAGCGTTATGGAACTCATCAGTGCAAACGCTCCCGCCCTCGCCATAGCCGTGCCTCTCGCGGCCGCGTTCGCGGTGCCGCTGGTCGCAAGGGCCGGGGGGAAGGCCAGGAACGCGTGGGCTCTCCTGAGCTTCCTCGTGACGGAATTCATAGTACTCACGCTCGGCATGCAGGTCCTCTCGGCCGGGACCGTCGTGTACACGCTGGGAGCGTCCGTCCCGAGCCTGACATCCCCCGACGGCTTCCCGATAAGGATAATACTCCAGGTGGACGCGATGTCCGCATTCATGGCCATGATATCGGCCACCATAGCGACGCTGGTCTGCATATACTCCCTCAAGTTCATGTCCAAGAGGACGGGACTCGAGAAGTACTACGCACTCCTGCTCGTCATGGCGGCAGGTATGATAGGCCTGGTAACCACAGGCGACCTGTTCAGCATGTTCGTGTTCCTGGAACTGCTCTCGGTATCGTCGGGCGCGCTCATAGCCATGTACGCCAAGGGCGAGAGCGCGGAGGCGGCATTCAAGTACATGGCGGTGAGCTCTGTAGGGGCGCTCATGGTGCTCTTCGCGGCCGGCATGCTCTACGCACAGTACAACGCGCTGAACCTCGCGCAGCTCGCGAGCGCCATACAGTTCACGACAATAGACAAGATAGCGCTGGTGCTGCTATTCGCTGCGTTCGCAATGAAGTGCGGCGCGGTCCCCCTTCACATGTGGGTGTCCGACTCCTACGGCGAGGCCCCGGCGCCGGTCACGGCCGCGCTCGTCGTGGCCAGCCAGGCCGGGCTGTACTCGCTCTTCAGAATATCCTTCACGCTCTTCGGCGCGGTGCCCGCCACAGAACTGCTCGGATGGGCGATGATAGCGCTCGGCACGGTCTCGATGTTCGTCGGGGTCACGATGGCGCTTCCCCAGAAGGACATAAAGAGGCTGATGGCCTACCATGCGGTCTCCCAGACGGGCTACATGCTCCTCGGCGTCGGTGTCGGGCTCGCCGTCCTCACGAACCCCGCGGCCATGGCGGCGTTCGGCTTCGACGCGATGAGGGGAGGACTGTTCCACGTGGTGAACCACGCGCTCTACAAGGGACTGCTATTCCTGACGGCGGGCGCCGTCATATACAGGGTGGGAACCAAGGACCTCAACAAGATGGGAGGTCTCGCCCACAGCATGCCCCTCACGACCATATTCTTCATAATAGGCGCGCTCTCCATAGCGGGCCTGCCCCCGTTCAACGGCTTCGCGTCCAAGCTGATGATATACGAGTCGGTCTTCCTATTCAGCCCGGTGCTCTCGGTGATTGCGATGCTCGTGAGCATACTCACGCTCGCGTCATTCGTCAAGGTATTCCACTCGGCCTTCATGGGGCCGAAGGACGAGAAGCTCGCAAAGGCAGGGGAGGTTCCGGCGGCGATGTGGATAGCCATGGGGATAATGGCCGTCGCGATAGTGCTCTTCGGGCTATTCCCTGACGTGGTGATCGACGCGGTGATAACCCCGGCGGCGAACGCATTAATAGGCCAGGCAGCCTATATAGGTGGTGTGTGACAATGGCAGGATTCATCATGACGTCCTCGGGATTCTGGAACCCGGTGCTCTGGATAGCGGCCATGATAGTCATGGCGGTAATAGCGTACGTGATAAGGTCCGGCGGGAACAACAGGCACAAGGAAGGCACGCAGAGGCTCCCGTTCTACTCAGGGAACAAGGTGGAGAGGTCGCACATAAAGGCCGGGAACATCTACTGGGGATTCTTCGAGACGCTCGAGAGGTACTACACGCTTCTTCGCAGGATGCACACAGGAATAGTCAACGACTACGTATACAGCTTCGTCATAGTGGTGGTCGTCCTCGCGGTCATAATGCTGGGGGTGTCCGCATGAACGCCAGGACGCTGAACAGGTCGCTCTGGGTGTTCCACGTGAACACCGGCTCATGCAACGGCTGCGACATAGAGATAGTCGCGGCGCTCACGCCCAGGTACGACGTCGAGCGGTTCGGTATAAAGCTCGTGGGGAGCCCGAGGCACGCCGACGTGCTGCTCGTGACGGGGCCGGTCACGAGGGACATGAAGGAGAAGCTCAGGACCGTATACGAGCAGACGCCGGACCCGAAGGTCGTCATGGTAATCGGGAACTGCGGGAGCACGACGGGTGTGTTCTACGAGTCCTACAACATAGTGGGACCCATCGACAAGATAGTACCCGTCGACGTCTACGTGGCCGGATGCCCGCCGAGACCGGAGGCGATAATAGACGGCGTGGTCAAGGCGTGGAAGAAGCTTGAAGATATGGGAGGCAAGAAGAAATGAAGCCGGAAGAGATGCTCGCGACGCTAAAGAAAGGCGTCAAGGTGAAGGAGTCGCGCATAGACGAGAAGACATACGTCGGCGCTAAGAAGAAGCGCACAGTGAAGAGCGTCTGGCTCACGGTGGACCCGAGGGACCTCAGGACTGCCGTGTCGGCGCTCATCAAGGCGCACCCCGACCCGCACTTCTCGGTCTGCTCCGGATACGACATGGGAAAGACCGTAGAGATGCTTTACCACTTCACCATAAACTACGGCCAGAGGGGAGCGGAGACCGCGGTGACCTTCAAGGCGGCAATCGACAAGAAATCGCTCTCCATAGACACCATAACCGACATGGTACCGGCGGCGATAATATCCGAGAGGGAGATGCAGGAGATGCTCGGGGTCAAGGTGAGGAACATCCCCGACGGCAGGAGGCTCTTCCTGGACGAGACCTTCCCAAAGGGCGTCTATCCGTGGAGGAAGGACGAGAAGGGGCCGCACAAGCTCGTGAGGAACGTGCACGGAGGGAAATGATCATGACTGACAAGCCATACAGCCTGGAGAAGGGAGACAGCTCGTACTCCATATGCGTCGGGCCGGTGCACCCGGCCCTCAAGGAGCCAGTGAAGCTTGACCTGCAGATAAGCGGGGAGAAGGTCACCGGGGTGGACTTCGAGCTGTCGCAGGTCCACAGGGGCATAGAATGGGCAGGGACGAGGAGGAACCCCATACAGATAACGTTCCTTGCCGAGAGGATATGCGGCATATGCAACATGTGCCACACTCTCGCGTTCTCCAAGGC
>CAZTRL010000019.1:0-12813 GCA_964616715.1 uncultured archaeon
AAAGCTCCGGTGGCACGTCGTAGCCGTGCGCTGTCGTGACGTCCTGGTTGGTCTGGGTGCATATCCTGTGCCTCTGCAGGTCCCTGAACGCGCCGTAGTCCACCAGTATGTCGAAGGTGTAGGAAGTGTGCTCCAGCTCCCTCAGGGGCTGGTCGTGCCTCCCGCGGTCCTTCAGGAAAGCGTCTATCACGCCGGCCTTCTCCCCCTCATCCATGGAGCATACGAGGCGCTCTATATCTTCATAGGAGGCGTCAGAGAACCTGTAGAGCATCGCCGCGACGAGCCGGTCCTCGGCGTCGGCGTCATATCTCACGAGCCTGACGGGAGGAGAATCTTTAGCTGCAGCCGCCACGGGCTTTCCTGCAATGTCCCTCATCCTCTCCTCCGTCCCTTTCATGTAGGCGTTCGCGTCCGCATACTTGACGAGGGTCGGTATCATCTTCCTGACCTCCTCCTTGACCTTGCTCCCTATCCGCACCATCTCGTCGAGGGGGCTCGAGAGGAGCTTAGTTAGCATGTGCTCTATGACCCTGGCGTTGGCCGTCATCCCGATGCTGGTGTAGGTGGACGCGGGGAGCGCGTAGCGGAGGATGTCACAGGCCCTCGCCTTGGTCACCGACTCGTAGAGTGCGTCCGGCATGTCCGCGGGCTTCGGGTGCTTCTTTCTCATGTAGCCGGTGACCCTGTCGAAGCTCCCGCTGTAGAAGCCGAAGAGCGCGTCGCACGCCTCCTCGTAGACCTTCCCCAGCTCCGACCCCGTGAGCCTTGCGGGCTTGTGGTATCTCCCTTTGTCGAATACCTGGTACCTGGTGGACTTCTCGGTGTAGGATGCCAGGCGGTTATCCTCTATGACCTTGCTCGCCAGTATCGAGACGTCCTCGAGGGCTATGTGGGCGACCGCGTGCTCGGCGACGCTTCCGTGGCCGTAGCCGACAACCCACCTCTCGTGGAACTTGCGCGCCTTCTCCTTGGCGGCGCCGTAGTCCATGCCCTTCTCCGCATACGACACAGCAAGGGCGTCCACGTCGAGGTCCTTCTCCCTGAGCAGCTTGAGCAGGTTCTCCCGGAAGCTTGCCGGACTCCTCGATACGTAGGCGAAGAGGACGGCGATGACCTCCGGCGGGAGGTTGAAGATAGTGTAGATATTGCCTTTCGTGTCGGATACGTGATTGTCCAGAATCTTCAAGTCGGCATCGCTGAAGGCAGGCATGTACAGCACCCAAAATAGCTTTCTATGTCTTTGGATGCATGGATTAAAAACATTTGGGAACTGCAGGAGTCACTTCTTCAGGCCGAGGGCGAACTTCCTTGCGGCATCCAGGTCCTTCTTCCCGGGGTATCCCCTTCTAAGTATGAAGAACAGCCTTCCGGGGCAGACGAAATGCCCCATGACATCGTATCCCCTGTTCTTCAGAATGCCCGCTATCTCCCTACCGGCAACCGGGGTCTCGCCCTCGCCCGACGTCTCGAAAGTCGCGGCCTTGCCCGCCTTGACATCGGGAAGCGACTGGACGAAGTCCATTATCTCCCTTCCCGCCTTGCCGCCGTAGACGCCGGAGCCGGCTATCACGAACGCACCCTTCGGGATTTCCGAGACATCGGTCCTGGCGGCGTCATGCGCCTCCGTGCCGAGGGCGTCTGCAATGGCCAGTGCTACCTTCCTCGTGTTCCCCGTCTTGGTGGAATAGACGACAAAGGGCTTCATCATGTAGGATTGGGCTGCCTCCTTATATTAATTCCGGAAGGCCATATGAGAGTTATGGAGAACTTCGCCAACAGGCTCATAGAGGAGATAGAGAAGAAGAGAAACCCGTCCATAATCGGCCTGGACACGGATTTCTCAAAGCTCCCCGAGGACCTCCGGGAGAAGCACTCACGGCGCGGGGACCCGCTCGACGCGGCAGGCGACTGCATGCTGGAGTTCAACAGGGGCATAATAGACGCGGTGCACGACGTCGTGCCAGCCGTGAAGCTGCAGTCCGCATTCTACGAGATGTACGGGCCGCCGGGGATACGGGCGTTCATCGACACGGCGGCGTACGCGAAGGAGAAGGGACTCGTCGTGGTGGGGGACCTCAAACGGAACGACATAGGCAACACGTGCGCCGCCTACTCATCCGCATACATGGGCAGGACGCAGCTCTTCGGAAGGAGCGAGAGCGTGTTCGGCCTGGACGCGATGACGGTGAACCCGTATCTCGGAAGCGACGGCATAAAGCCTTTCGTCGACGACTGCAAGAGGAACGGCACGGGCATATTCGTGCTCGTGAAGACGTCGAACCCCTCGTCTGCGGAGATACAGGACCTCCGGTGCGGGGGAAATACCGTCTACGAGAGGGTGGCGGAGCTGGTCCACAAATGGGGACTCAAGGCGAAGAACGGGCTCGACGACTACTCGGCCGTGGGGGCGGTAGTCGGGGCTACCTATCCCGAGGATGCGGCGAGGCTGCGGAAGATCATGCCCCACGCAGTGTTCCTGGTTCCGGGCTACGGGGCGCAGGGAGGAAGCGCGAGAGACGTGGTGCCCTGCTTCAACGAGGACGGCTACGGCGCGCTCGTGCACTCTGCAAGGGGCGTCATTTTCGCATACCAGAAGACCGGCAGGAAGGACTACGCGGCGGCGGCAAGGGAGGCGGCGCTTGCAATGAAGTCCGACATAACGGAAGCCCTCGGCTCCGCCGGCCTGAAGCCCTTCTGATGCTGCGGCACTTTTATATAGTGCGCATACAATTAAGTCTTGGTGGCGACCATGAGCGGATACGACGAACTGCTTGGAAGATGCATGGACAGGATGCCCAGCGGATGCAGGGAAGGCGGCAGGTTCACCATGCCGAGGGCAGACGTGCTCATACAGGGCGCAAAGACGATATTCGTCAACTTCAACGAGGTCGCAGGGTGCCTGCGCAGGGACCCAAAGCACATGCTCAAGTTCTTCGTCAAGGAGCTCGCCACGTCATCTGAGGAGCAGGACAGGAAGGTGGTCTTCCAGGGAAGGTTCCCCGAGCCCCTCATAAACAGGAAGCTGGAAATCTACGCGAAGAACTACGTGCTCTGCCCAAACTGCTGCAAGCCCGACACGAAGCTTCTCAAGGTCGACCGCGTGGAATTCCTCAAGTGCGAGGCGTGCGGCACCAAGCAGGCAGTGAAGAGCCTGAGGTGAGCGCCAAGATTTATTACGGCGCCCGGCAATCTTTTATCATGTCCCGAAGAAAGGCCCAGATGTTCATCGTCACGGCGGTGTTCCTGACTAGCATGCTGTTCTTCCTGCAGCAGGCGCTCGTCACGTACTCTACGATAGACAACACAAGGCCTTTCCTCACGAAGGAGGTCTACATACTGAAAGGCATGAAGGACGGCATCGAGAGAACGATAAAGCAGACGCCTGACTGCATCCAGTTCCAGGAGAACGTGGAGGAATACCTGTCCGACCTCAAGGACGACGTGAGCGCCGAGGGCTACGTACTCTCCACGAACTTCGACCTCGACTGCAACATATGGAACAACGCCCCGCCGGACCCTCCGCCGTTCACGCTCAGCATAAGGCTGTCGAAGACGTACGACGCCACGGGGAAGCTAAGCTTCTACCACTCATGAGGCGATTGGCATGAAAGGCAAGTTCAGCATGACAGAAGTGAGGGACATAGTCATATCCATGGCCGTCCTCTGCTTCCTGTTTTCGTACCCGGAGGTGCTGTCGGCGCCGGCATTCTTCCTTACATCGCTCCTGGCAGTCGGCATAGCGTTCATGGGCCACGAGCTGTCGCACAAGTTCGCGGCCATAAGGGAGGGCTACTGGTCCGAGTACAGGATGTGGCCGCAGGGGCTAGCGATGGCGGCGCTGCTCGCGCTTGCCACTGGCGGCGCGTTCATCTTCGCCGCGCCGGGAGCCGTGCAGTTCAGCCCCGGGATGTTCCAGCGAATGCCGGACAGGAGGCAGCTCCGGAGGATATCGATGGCAGGCATAACGTTCAACGTCGCCCTCATGTGGGCCTGCCTCGCCCTCTTCGCCGCGACCGGTCTGTCCATGCTCTCCTACATGGCGACCATAAACGGGTGGCTCGCCATCTTCAACCTGCTCCCGTTCGGGATGCTGGACGGGGAGAAGCTGTTCAGGCTTGACAAGAGGACGTGGTCAGCGCTCCTCGCCGTCGCGGCCGCAGGCTTCGTTATAGCCCAGATAGCATGAGTGGGCCCGCCCGGAATCTCCCGCGCCCGGAGGCAATCCGGGGACGATTTGAACCGGGGACCTCTGCTGTGTGAGAGCAGCGTCATAACCGCTAGACCACGGGCCCTATGCATTCACACATTATTTGTGCGCCGGTATTAAAAACTTTAACTTCCGGCGCGGCATCATTCTGTAGGCAGGAAGCGGATGAAGTTGAGGTATCCGAAGGCCACGAGCGCTATGACTATCACGACTCCCAGCACGACCTTCCTCTCGAGGGCAACCTGAGAGTACTCGTGGGGATTGACGTACTGCTGGTATATGCTCCTGAAGAGGAAGGGGCAGTAGGACAGGCCGAGCACCATTACCACAAGGTATGTCGCCGAGTTGTCGAGGAAGCCGAAGGTGTCCGCCAGGAGAATGTACGTGGAGTTTATTATAGCCACCAGGGACCTTACCACTTCCTCGAACATCATACCACCCAAACATCAGCAAGTGACATGGAAGATGCCAACCGCCTTCTTGCCGCTTCCCACGAAGGCGTTGAACATCTCCACTGCCTTCGGTGTCACCTCGCAGTAGAAGGCTATGCGCCTGTCCCCGACGAGCTGGGGAACCTCAGGGGCCACCCTCAGCCCTCCCGTCTGCCCTACCCCGACGACCAGGACCTCCGGCATGGCCTTCATCACCTTGAGGAGTTCCCCCACCTCCAGCATGTGGTCCTTGGACCTGAAGCTCACCCTGCCGTCCCAGTAGACGGTGAGGTCTGTGTCGTAGGGCTTGCCAGCAACCGTTATCTCCCCGAACGCTGTGGAGTCTATCAGCCCGCCTGCCATAAAGAAGTATTTGTCGAGCTCCAATAAAAAACGGTTGCTCAGCCCTTCATCATGGCAGCTGCCGCCGACGCAACCTCAAGCGTCTTTTCCATCTGGGGCGCGGTGTGGACGGCACTGAAGTTGAGCCTCCTCTTGGGGACTATGTAGACGCCGTTTAGGAGCATCATGTAGTCGAAGACCGTCCTGCGCACGCTGTCAGACATGAGCGTGTCCCTGTGGCAGCCGACCGGCCTCGCCGAGAATATGACGTTGAACATGGCCCCTATGCCAGGGAGCTGGACGTCTATCCCGGCATCGGAGAATATCTCCCGCAGGCCCTTTCTCACCTGCTCGGTCCTCCTGAACACCGCCGGATACGTGCCCTTCCTCTCCAGAACGTCCAGCGTCGCAAGGGCGTGCGAGAGCCCCAGGACGCTCCCGTTGTAGGTGCCGCTGTGGTAGACGTAGTTCGGTCCCTCCCTGACTCTTGGCGAGACCACGCTCATGACGTCCTTCCTGCCGGCAACTACCGAAAGCGGCACCCCTCCGCCGGCAATCTTGCCGAAGCAGCTGAGGTCCGGCCTTATGCCGTAATGTCCCTGGGCCCCCCGGAAGTCCACCCTGAAGCCGGTGAGCACCTCGTCCACTATAAGCACTATGCCGTACCTCTCCGTTATCTCCCTTATTCCCCTGGCGAAATCCCTGCCAGCGGGCACGTAGCCCTTTGATACCAGCTCCATTATGACGCAGGCGAGCTTATCCCTGTTCTTCCTTATCATCCTCTCGGCGGACTCCAGGTCGTTGAATGGAAGGACCATCGTGTTCCTGAAGACTTCCCTGGGTATGCCCCTGGATGTCGTGACGGGCCTTGGGTTCCTCCTCGTGCCGCCCTCCCTGAGTCCGGGAGAAGTCGAGACCAGGACGTCGTCATAGACGCCGTGGTAGTGGCCCTCCATCTTGGCAACAAGCGGCTTCTTCCTGAACCCCCTCGCCATCCTTATTGCGAGCATGACGGCCTCGGTCCCGGTGTTGCAGTAGCGCACCCTCTCCGCGGAGGGTATAACCGCCCTCAGCCTCCTGGCGAGCTCGGCCTCGAGGTCGACGTTCGCCCCGAAGTTGGTGGTGCCGTATGAGTCCAGCAGGCGCCTGGACTTCCTGACCACGTACGGATGGTTGTGGCCAAGCATCATGGCGCCGTAGGAGAGGTTGAAATCGATATACTCCATTCCATCGGCGTCCGTCACGGTCCCGCCCTTCGCGCGCCTGAAGAACAGCGGGAACGGCAGGTAGTACCTCAGGTTGCTGGAGACCCCGCCGGGCATCTGCCTCCTCGCCTCTATGAAAAGCTTCCGCGAGGCGGGCTTGGACCGGACGTACTCCGCCCTGAGCCTCGCTATCTCCGAAGACAGGCGGGCATCCCTACCCATGCATTAATATTGCATCAGGAGACTTTTAACTTCCTGCGAATAAAACGCTCCGCTGACAATTATAAAGAGGTGGAAGATGATGGGGATAACCGACGAGGAAAGGACGTCATCGCTCAGGAACTCCGTGAGGGACGCCATAGCGTCGTCCATGATGACCACGCTTACCACGGCCTTCTTCACCGCGTTCGCGGTCGCTCTCGGCGCGGACAACATATACATAGGGATGCTGTCTTCCATACCGCTGAGCGTGTGGACCATCGCTCAGATGCCCGCGGCGAAGCTGGTCGAGCGCATGCCTAGGAGGAAGGAGATAACGATAGCGGCTTCGCTGCTCGCGAGGCTTATGCTGATACCGATAGCATCCATCCCATTCTTCTTCCTGGACGCCCCGCTTCCTGTCCTCCTGTTCTTCGTCTCGGCGTCGTCGTTCTTCACCGCATTCGCAAGCCCGGCGTGGTCGTCATGGATGGGAGACCTCGTCCCGAACAGCATAAGGGGAAAGTACTTCGCAAGGAGGCTTAGGCTCTCCACGCTGTTCTCTGTCGGGTCGCTGGTCTTCGCAGGAGCGGTATTCTGCCTATTCCCAGAGAACGGTCTGACAGGCTTCCAGATCGTGTTCGCGGCGGCGGTAGCATGCGGAATCGTCTCGCTGTTCTTCCTCCGGATGATGCACGAGCCCAAGTTCCTGAAGAAAGGCGAGATGGCGCCGGAAAAGGACGAGACGACGTCGCTTCGGAAGCACCGCCGCATGAAGAAGTTCCTGATAATATTCATGGTGTGGCAGGTTGGGGTCACGCTGTCGGCGCCGTTCTACGTCGTCAAGATACTCACGCAGCTTGACGCCGGCTACGTCTGGGTCTCCATACAGGCCATACTCATGAGCCTGTCCATGGCGTCGATACAGAAGCTGTGGGGGAGATCGTTCGACATGTTCGGCGGAAAGCTCCTGCTCTCAATATGCGCGCTTGGCGCCTCCGTCTATCCGCTGGCATGGATATTCGTGACCGCCCCTATACAGATGGTCCCGATAGAGATACTCGGCGGGATAGCGTGGGGAGGGTTCAACCTCGCATATTTCAACTACCTGCTGGAGGTCAGCCCTTCAGGGAGCAGGCACACATTCTCGGCATTCTTCAACATCGTCTACGGGGCGGCCGGCGTCGCAGGGCCGCTGATAGGAGGCCTCCTCGCAGAGTACTTCGCAGAAAGGGCGCTGCTCTCCCTCACCGGCCTGAACGCGGTGTTCCTCATATCGTGGATGCTGAGGCTCCTCGGGGCGGTGCTCTTTATAAAGTTCCTCGAGGAGGTGCCAATGCGACCGAGGATAACGGCATCGTTCGTCTTCGGCGAGATGGCCAAGTACGGGCACAAGAAGGCGGTGTCCAGGGTCTTCATAAGGGGAAGGATCGGAGTGAAGACTATGGCTGCGCGTGCGCGCGGAAGACGGCTTCGTCCGAATAGACGGGCCCCGAAGGCGTGAGGACGCTGCTCCTGAGCACGAAGCCCCCGACATCGAAACCGCTACTCTCCGTTCTCAAGGCGGACGCGGATTCCCGGAAGGACACGGCATCTCCCGCGCTCCTGACGCGCGCCAGGGTCACGTGGGGGCTGAACCTCATCTCGCGGCCAAAACCGATACCCTCCAATGCATCGTCTATGGCCACATGAAGCTCCACGAAAGCATCCGGCGGCTCAAGGCCGGCCCAGAGCACTCTGGGCGGTCCGGACGGCGGGAAGACACCCGCGCCCGAGACCCGCACGGTGAACTGGCTGAACGCTACACCTTCAAGGGCGTCCTTCACCTTCCCGACGGCGCCTTCTGGAACGTCTCCCAGGAACTTCATGGTGACGTGGAGATTCTGCTCCTCCACCCACTTCATCCTAAAGCTTCCGGGATCGAAAACGCTGCCAATGACTGCAAGCGACTTCCTCACAACAGCCGGGAGCTCGCACGCCACGAAGAGTCTCATATGAAAAACCTTATAAATAATTCCCTCACTTACTTATAACAGCTCATAACACTCGCTGCAGGTGGTCATATGCCGACGAAAGGAAAGAAGCCCGGCAGGACAAAAGCGCTCGAAGCCAAGTTCTCCGAAATCGGGAAAGAGACGGAGGAGCTTCGCGAGAGGCTCGCTTACATGCAGGCCGACTTCGACAACTACAGGAAGCACTTCGAGAAGCAGAAGGAGGAAGTGGAGAAGAGGGCGAGCGAGGGCCTGATAAGGGAGCTCCTCAGCGTCCTCGACGACCTGGACAGCGCAATAGAAAAGAATAAAAATGATGAGTCGAAAAAAGGTATTGAGCTCATACGCGGGAACCTGCTCTCCGTGCTCGAGAAGAGGGGACTCAAGGTGATAGAGGCCAAGGGCAAGAGGCTCGACCCGTACTACCACGAGGCCATGATGTGCGTCCCCTCGGAAGAGGAGGAGGACACGGTGATAGAGGAGCTACAGAAGGGATACATGCTAGGTCCGAATGTCATAAGGCATTCAAAGGTAAAGGTTGCAAAATAAGGGGTGATTTGCATGGCAGCTGAGAAGACGAAGAAGGAAAAGATCATAGGGATAGACCTCGGGACGTCGAACTCCCAGGCGGCGGTGATGATGGGAGGAAAGCCCACCATCATACCATCGGCGGAGGGCGCCACGGTCGCTGGGAAGATGTTCCCTTCGGTGGTCGCATTCGCGAAGGGCGGGCAGATGCTCGTCGGCGAGCCGGCAAGGAGGCAGGCGGTGACGAACCCCGAGGGGACGATAACCGGCGCAAAGAGGAAGATGGGCACCGGCCACAAGTACGAGATAAGGGGCGAGGACTACACGCCCCAGCAGATATCGGCATTCATACTGCAGAAGATAAAGAGGGACGCGGAGGACTTCATCGGCGAGAAGGTCGAGAAGGCCGTCATAACGGTCCCGGCATACTTCGACGACAACCAGAGGACGGCGACGAAGGACGCGGGCAAGATAGCCGGCCTCGACGTGGTGAGGCTCGTCAACGAGCCGACGGCAGCCGCGATGGCATACGGCCTGGACAAGAAGGACGAGGAGCACAAGATACTCGTGTTCGACCTCGGCGGCGGTACGCTCGACGTGACCATAATGGAATACGGCGACGGCACGTTCACAGTCCTCTCGACATCCGGCGACACGCAGCTGGGCGGCAGGGACATGGACGAGGCCATCATGAAGCACATAATAACCGAATTCAGGGCATCACAGGGCGTGGACATCGAGTCCGACGACACCGCGGTGCAGAGGGTGAGAGAGGCAGCGGAGAAGGCGAAGATAGAGCTTTCAACGACCATAGAGACAGACATCAACCTGCCCTACATAACGGCGGACCAGTCGGGCCCCAAGCATCTCACGATGAAGCTCTCCAGGTCCCAGCTGGAGAAGCTAGTCAGCCCCATAATAGACAAGTGCAGGCATCCGATGGAGCAGGCTATAAAGGACGCAAAGCTCGACAAGGAGAAGATTGACAGGATAATCATGGTGGGCGGCCCGACAAGGATGCCGTCCGTCAGGAAGTTCGTCGAGGACTATGCCGGAAGGAAGATAGAAGGCGGAGTGGACCCTATGGAATGCGTAGCCGTGGGCGCCGCAATACAGGGAGGCGTGCTATCGGGCGACGTGAAGGACATGGTGCTCCTTGACGTCACGCCGCTGACGCTAGGCATAGAGACGCTCGGCGGGGTCATGACATCCCTCATAGACAGGAACACAACAATACCAGTGAAAAAGAAGAAGGTGTTCTCGACCGCGGCCGACTACCAGCCTGCGGTCACGGTGCACGTGCTGCAGGGAGAGAGGCCGATGGCGGCAGACAACACGAGCCTCGGGCAATTCAACCTAGAAGGCATACCGCCGGCGCCGAGGGGGGTCCCCCAGATAGAGGTCACCTTCGACATAGACGCCTCCGGCATACTCCACGCATCGGCCAAGGACCTGGGCACCGGAAAGGAGCAGAAGATAACGATAACTGCATCCACCAAGCTCTCCGACCAGGAGATAGAGAAGATGGTCAGCGGGGCCAAGGAGCACGAGGAAGAGGACAGGAAGAGGAAGGAGGCCGTGGAGGCGAGGAACGAGGCTGACTCCGTGGTCTACATGACGGAGAAGACGGTCTCGGAGCTCGGCGACAAGATATCAAAGGAGCAGAAGGACAAGATAGACGCTGCTCTCAAGTCCGCTAAAGAAGCGCTCAAGGGCGACGACACCGAGAAGATAAAGAGGGAGAAGGACAACCTCCAGAAGGTCGTCGGGGAGGCCGGGGCGTCCATATACCAGCAGGCTGCGCAGCAGCAGGCGCAGGCCGGCGCAGGCCCGGAGAAAGCCGGAACAGGGGAAGCCAAGAAGGGTGCCGAGAAGGACGACGAGAAGGTAGTCGACGCCGAGTACAAGGTCGAAGACGACAAGGAAGAGAAGAAGGACGAATAAGGCCATCATTTTTATTCTTCCCGTCCACTTCCTATACTCATGAAAAGCGAAATGCTTGACGTGCTGGACGACGAGGGGAAGGTCATCGGCAAGGCACCCCGCTCCGAGGTGCACACGAAGGGGCGCATACACAGGACCGTGATGTTCTTCCTCTTGGACCGCCATGGAAGGGTGTTCGTGAACCAGCGCACCGAGAACAAGGACTTCTATCCCGGATACTGGAGCATAGTCCTCGGGGGGCACGTGTCCTCCGGCCAGTCGTACGAGGACGCCGTGAGAAGGGAGGCCGAGGAGGAGGCCGGAATCACTACCGAGCCGTTCTTCATCGCATCCTACAAGAAGAGGCACGACAGGCAGGACCGCGAGGATGTCATGGTCTACGGGTTCGTCACGGACGGGAAGCCGAGGCTCGACCCTGGCGAGATAAAGAGCGGCAGCTTCATGACCATGGAGGAGACGGAGAGAAAGATGCAGACTGAGAAGTTCCTCCCGGAGACCGCGAACCTGCTTAGGATGCTCAAGGAATGGAAATCGAAGGTGTGAGTAATGGGAAAGGACTATTATGATTTGCTGGGAGTCTCGAAAAGCGCCTCCGACGAAGAGATAAAGAAGGCGTTCAGGAAGCTCGCGAGGAAGTACCACCCCGACGTCAACCCCGGAGACAAGAGCGCAGAGGACAAGTTCAAGGAGATAAACGAGGCCTACGAGGTGCTCAAGGATCCCGAGAGGCGGGCAGCCTACGACCAGTACGGCGAGGCCGGACTCGAGGGCATGGGATTCGACCCGAGGAGGGCGGGAGCAGGATTCCGGAGCTTCGACGACCTCTTCAGGGACTTCGGCTTCGGCGACATATTCGACGTGCTGTCGGGAATGGGCGGCGGCAGAAGGAGGTCCAGGGGGCCCGCTCCGGGAGCCGACCTCAAGTACGACCTTGAGATAGACCTCGAGGACACGCTCAAGGGACTGAAAACATCCATAGACGTCCCGCGCTTCGAGAAGTGCTCCACATGCGGCGGGACCGGCGCGAAGCCGGGCTCTCATCCCAGACAGTGCACCAAGTGCGACGGGACCGGAGAGGTCAGGGTCATCAGAAGGCTGGGCTTCATGCAGTCCATATCGGTGGTCCCGTGCGACAGGTGCGACGGAAAGGGAACCATAATAGAGGAGAAGTGCAGGACATGCGGCGGCACGGGCAGGGAGAAGAGGACCAGGAAGATAGAGGTCAGCGTGCCCGCCGGGATAGAGGACGGACAGTACCTGAGGCTGCAGGGGCAGGGGGAGGCCGGCGCGAACAACGGCAGGCCCGGCGACCTCTACGTAGTGATCACAGTAAGGGAGCATCCAGTTTTCGAGAGGCACGGAAGGGACCTGTTCTGCAAGACCGTGATAGACCTTCCGACCGCCGTAACCGGCGGGGAGGTCAGCGTCCCGACGCTCACCGGAGACGCGAGGCTGAAGATACCTGCGGGGACGCAGAGCCACACGGTTTTTCGGATGAAGGGACAGGGCATCCCGTCGCTCAACAGCAGCAGGAGAGGTGACCAGCTCGTCAAGGTGGTGGTGAAGATACCCGACAAGACCACGGCGGAGCAGAAGGAGATACTCAGGAAGCTCAGCAGGAGCATGGGGAAGGAGACGGTCCAGACAAGCAAGGGATTCTTCGAGCGCCTCAAAGAGAGGATGTGAGCCCCGGTGAAGCTCGGCGTCCTTTTCTCAGGAGGCAAGGACTCGGTCCTTGCGATGAGCAAGGCCATGAAGACGGACGAGGTTGCATGCCTCATAACCATCGTCTCGGAGAACAAGCAGAGCTACATGTTCCACACGCCTAACATCGGGCTGACAGAGCTGCAGGCAAAGGCCATGGGGCTTCCGCTCATACGGAAGGCGACCAAAGGCGAGAAGGAAGAGGAACTCAGGGAACTGAAATCGGCAATCTCCATCGCCAAGGAGAGGTTCGGCATCGAGGG
>CAZTRL010000019.1:12913-22479 GCA_964616715.1 uncultured archaeon
GAGATAGAGACGACAGTGATCGACGCACCCTTCTTCAAGCAGCCTCTTAGGATTATAGAGTCCGTAGTGGAATGGAAAGGCGACTCGGGTATCCTGAATGTCACCAAGGCCGGACTAGGGAAGAGGGATTAAGGTAATAAAATTTATCTTCTTATTCTCAATCATGCTTGGCGAAATCATAATGTCTGGCGTGATGTCGCTCACGCCCGCGGAATCGACCCGCATGCCAAGGGGAAGCCTCGGAAAACATTAATCCCGGAATGCAAGATAATAGTGATAGCATGGTTTTGCAAACTCTTGTAGTCGACCTCAACGGCATGCCCATATCCAGGGAGGAGTTCGTAAGGCCGCTTGAGGACATAGCCAGGAAATACGGCAAAACCAAGACGCTCCATTACCTTTATGTAAGCCCCAAAGACATCACCTGGGCGGACCGGATAATACTCTCCGGCACCCCGCTCATGGAATTCGGCTATCTCGCGCACACAGAGAACTTCTCGTGGCTCAAGGACGTCGAGAAACCCGTAATCGGCATATGCGCCGGGATGCAGGTGATTGCGGAGGTGTTCGGCTCCGATGTCATCGGCTCCGAAGGCATAGGATTCGCAGAGATAGAGACGAAGAGAAGGAACATACTTTTCGAGGGCAGACTGAAGGTCTACGAGCTTCACTCCAAAGCGGTAAAGCTCTCCGATGAGCTGGAGACACTCGCGGAATCGGATTCATGCGTCCAGGCATTCAAGCACAAGAAGAGGCCCATCTACGGCATACTCTTCCATCCCGAGGCCAGGAACAGGCAGGTCATAGAGAGGTTCCTGGAGAGAGCTCAATCAGCAGTATTTTAGCCTATATTTCATACCTTAATCGATATCATGCGTCGCATAATAAGCTTTATAAAGCTTCCATTGTAACTATTAATAGGTAATGACTATATGAGTGCCGGAAACGCTTTAGGAAAGATCAGGGGATACCTGGAGAACAATCCAGGCATAGATGTAGACGGAATCAATGAAGGTTATGTAGCATGGGGCAGGTATGACTCCGACGCCGGCATAGAGAGGATTGAGCTGGGCACCGGCCAGGAGCATGGCTACAGACCGGCATTGCATATCATATCAGACGCCCATGGGGAGAGATTCGAAAGCATCGGCGGCGGGATTTCCCACATGGACGTTGACGGGTTCTCCGGTTGCGCGTTCGGCATCACGCCGGAAGAGTATACCGGAATACTCAAGGCCGCATAGGCACATCTGAGGCAGAAGCGCCCACGCGCGACGTAGGCTGCATGGAAAGATTCATAAAGGACGACTGTCACTAATCCTTATGACAGTGATAGACGAGGCCGTCGACGCCGCACTCCGCCTGGTCCCACAGCTGGATCCGGGCAGCCGCATATACGACTCGGTGCACTTCTTCATAGCGGATTCCATAACCATAATGCTGCTACTCTTTGCCATGATAATGGTCATGGGATTCATCAGGACGTACATCCCGGAGGAGACCATAAGGAAGAAGCTCAGCGGGAAGAACGGCCCGGGAAGCCACCTGGCTGCGTCGGTGTTCGGTTCGTTCACGCCATTCTGCTCGTGCTCGTCCATACCCATATTCCTAAGCTTCCTCCGGGCAGGCGTGCCACTTGGGGTCACGTTCTCATTCCTTGTGACGTCGCCGATAGTGAACGAATACCTCGTCATACTGATGCTCGCATTCTTTGGCATAAAGATAACCGCGATATACGTGGTCAGCGGGATAGCGATAGGGACGATTTGCGGCATGATACTCGGGAGGCTTGGCCTCGAGAAGGAGATAAGAAAGGACATGAAGGTCCAGTGCACCTGCGCATGCAAGGGTCCCGCCCAGCCCAAGACGTACCGCGAGAGGCTGGCTTTCGGGTACAGGGAGGCGGCATCGATAACGAGGAAGCTGTGGATATGGATACTCGTCGCCGTGGGCATAGGGGCGGTCATACACAACTACGTCCCCGAGGGGCTCATAGAGTCCGCGGTGGCTGGGGTGGGCCCGCTCGCCGTTCCAATAGCCACCATCCTGGGGGTCCCCATGTACGGCAACTGCGCCGCCATACTCCCCATAGCCGTGGCGCTCTTCCAGAGAGGGCTCCCGCTCGGGACGGCGCTGGCTTTCATGATGTCTACGTCCGCACTGAGCATACCCGAGGCAACACTACTTAGAAGGGCGATGTCGTGGAAGCTCGTCGCTATATTCTTCGCGATAGTCACGGTGGCAATAATAATCACCGGGTATGCATTCAACTTCATAGCAGCAGCGCTCGCATGAGGGCAGGCGTCAGTTCTTGCCGCGATAGTACACCAAGCTCTTCTCGCGGCTCTTGACCTCAGCACGCCTGGCAGCCCGGTCACGCCGTTCCCTCTGCTCCTTCCTTTCCCTCGCCGCGGCCCCGAACTCTGCCTTCCTCTTCTCCTCGCGCTTCCTGAGGCTGAGATTTACTATGTCCCGGCCATAGCAGGACTCGCAGAAAGCAGGATCAGTATCCCCGACCTCCCAATTCCTACCACAGCCCCTGCAAAAATACATGTCGCCTCTCATGCCACGCACCACAGATTACAATTCGCCGTGCCGATTAAAAAGGGAGACTTCACTCATAACTAAGCGCTTCCGCCGGCCTGAGTTCTGACGTCCCGTAGGCAGGCGCGCCACCTGACATGGTATACTCCAGTATACCGCATAATTAATAAATTCTTCCAGCCAATCAAAGGGAATGCCCACGCTCAAGGTAAGCGACATCAGGTGCCCGCAGAACCACCGCTGCCCGCTGATCAGGATGTGCCCCAAGGGCGCGATAAGCCAGGACGGCTTCGGCATCCCGCAGATAGACGCCGACGAGTGCATCGGCTGCATGGCATGCGTCAGGAGCTGCCCGATGGGCGCGGTCGGGGAGTGCTGATTAAGACTCCTTCCAGTCCTGGTCCTTTCCTATGACGACCCTTCTCAGTATTACGAACTCCCCGATGTGGTATGCCATGTGGTCTGCCGCTATGATAACTTCCCTGAGGACGCTGTGCTTGGGCGCGTGCGGAATCGGCGAGAACAGATTGGCACCTTTGTCCTCCACGATTTTTCTCAGGTCCTCGAGGTTCCCTACTATGCGCGTCACCGTCTGGTTCCACTTGGCAGCGTCGGCCTTCTCATCCTCGTCAGGCCAGAACTCATCCGGCCATTCCGGTGACACGTGCTCTGGGTCCCTGATGTATTCCAGGATGTCCCATTGCGCTATCCTGATGTGTTCCAGGAGGTGCCAGAAGGTGTAGGGCATGTTCTGGGCCTTGCTGTTCATGAATGCCTCCGGGAAGTTCCTTATGGCGTCCCTGAAGCCCATATGGGCATTCCCGCCCTCCAGTAGGTCCACCAACTGCTCCCTAAGCTTGCTTTCCTCGGCGCTTTCCCTGCTGGACATGCCGCTCATTCTCCCAGGACGCGAATCCTTCCCGCCATCCATGTCAATCACCTCACGGCCTTTCGGCCTGCAAGAACGACTCTTGTCATCGGGAGCTAATAAAGGCTTTCCCCTGTGATTCGACAAAAGAAGATGCCGGAGCATTGTGACCACAATTGTGGTCACACACCATTCATCGACCTTTTAAGCCGGCGGTATTCCTTCAGCACCAGTTCTATCGTAGGCCTCAGGTTCCCATCCTTTTCGTATGCCCGGATCGAGGAATAGTATTCCGACCTCTTCTCAAGCTCTATGTTCACAGGAGGAAAGCCGTGCTTTATGAGTATGTTATTCATGAGTATCCTTCCGACCCTGCCGTTGCCGTCCCGGAAGGGGTGGATGTTCTCGAACTGGTCATGGACGACAGAAGCCAGAACAATCGGATGGTATCGTTTCCTGTTAACAGCGTACCAATCAACCAGCTCCCTGAGAAGTTTCACTATTGACTTCTGGGGAGCGCCCCTATGAAGTATCCTTCTGCCGGAATCCGATACCACTACCTCCACACCCGGCTCCCTGAACCTGCCCGCAAAATCCTTTGAGTTGCCAAAGACAATCCGGTGTATCTCCAGTATCAGGCCGAGGGAAACATGCTCTTCTGTTTTCCTTATGAACTCTATGGCGTTTGAAACCCCGTAGGTCTCGGATATGTCCTCTTTAGACTTCTCCCGAGGCCACTCGTCTTTGGATAATATGTTCCTGACTTCCGTCAGGGTGACAGCGGAGCCCTCTATCGCGTTCGTGTCGTATGTGAATGCCTCGGTGAACCTGTCCCATTCCTTCTCGGACAGGTGCTCTATCCTCATCTTGCCTCCGGATACCAGCTTCCTTACGGCCTCGCATTCTTCTGGGGAGAGCATGTTATGCAGAGGGTCGCTTATCTTCCTGTATTCCTCGACCTGCCTGATTATCGCAGCCTCAGCGTCTGTCCGGAGCTTCTCCACTTCCTTGCCTCCAAGGTCGGAACCGAGGAATCTCCTCACTTTCCTCACGCGCCCGTTGTACCTGAACGAGTGCGAAAGATAGTACAGCTTCCTCTTCCCGCGCTTTCTTATCTCAATGTTCATGATAATTATGTGTGACTACACATTTAAATAATTTTATCATTGGTGACCACAATTGTAGTCACATGAAAAATGGATAGCCCCGCCAGGATTCGAACCTGGGTCGCTCGGTCCAGGGCCGAGTATCCTTGACCACTAGACTACGGGGCTGTGTTCTGTAGTGTTATAGTCTTCGGTTCACCTTGGATTATTTTGGCCCGCTCTATTTATAAATCATCCGGAGAGGACGCTCTGGGAAGGATATGGGATGTCTGGAAGCATGCGGCCCTGCAGGCTCAGGGAACCTATCGGCTCTCCCGAAGACGGATCGTAATAATAGATGATGACATCATCGTAATAGACGTACTGGTCCTTCGTCGAAGCGAACTGGTCCCCGCTACCACCGAAGAATCCGACGAAATCAAGGCCATCGAACTTCAACGATGAGATTGAACGGAAATTGAACCCGCCCTGCTGTATCACCATGTTCCCATCGACGAAACCCTCGACGAAACCATTGTGGACGCCGGGTGTGTTGGCCACGACCCTCTCGGTGACCGTGTACCAGCACCCGGGACGCAGGTCCTGCTGCCAGTCGAAACCGTCGCCGTACACCGGACCGTAGTTGTCTATCACGTCCTGGCAACTCGTCGGGTAACGACCCACCACCCTCATGAACTCGTCCCGATAGTAGTCCGAATTCCACATGTCCGGATAGTATAGATAGAAGCCGGGCGAGACGCCGGTGCCCGAGCCGGACTTGTGGAACATCATCCCGCCCGTGTACCAGTCCGTACCGTCAGGGCATGTACCTGCGCCGCCCGCTTGAGGGCCCTGCGTACCGGCCTCGAGGCGAGGCAGCTTGCCGCCCAATACCGCATCGAAGCCGTCGCTGAACTTGACCTTGTACGAGAGGTACAGCTCGTCGCGGCCCGAGAAGTACTTCCACATGCGGAAACCGTTGTCGTTGTTCAGGCTGACCGTGCCCTCGGGGAAGAAGAAACGGTAGACGTTGGTCGGGTTCTGGGAATCAGCATCGTTCCTGTAGATGTCCTCGCCGGGATTGCGGTAAATCTGGTCCCAATCGTTCTGCCGATTCTCCGCCGTGTACGTGCCCAGCGAGTCCTGCTCAAAGTTATTGTAATAGAGGACATGGATGTCCTCGGACGTTATGCCGCCGCCGCAGCTTCCGCAGTCGACGGTATCGCCGCAGTTGTTCACCTGCTGGCTGCACAAGCCATAGCACGTGTCAGACAGGGCGTCGGGCACGCACTGCGACCCCGTCAGGTTGGCGGCGAAGCCATTGATGTCCGTCTCGGTGATAGCGTTCCAGCCGTCGCGGCCGGACAGGTTGCTCCCGTGGCCGACGAAACGGACGTACCTAGCGGCTACCTGGTGCGGGAATTCGAAGCGCTCGAACTGGTCGGCCATGGCGCCCGCACTGTCCACCTCTGTGAGCACGTCAGTCCAGGAAGAGGAATCGTTTGAGACCTGGACGTCGAAAGTCCTTATGGAATCGTAGGCGAAGGCGAAGCGCACGTAACTTAGGTTGGCAATGCCAGAAAGCTGGTAGGATATCCAGTTGCCGTCACCCTCAGCGCTCCAGGTGCTGGCCACATCATCAAATACCCCATCAAGAGTCTTTTCGGGAGTGAAACCGGCCTGATTACTGCTTGCAGAGACGCCGACTATCTGGATGTCCTGAAGGGGGTGGGGAGCTGACATGGAAGCATTGAACTGCCATATCTGCCAGCCGCCGTGGCAGTCCCACGCATCCGCAGCCCTGGAACACGAGTATATGACGACGAAGTTCCTGTTGGCTGACATCTTGGACTCCGCGAGGCCGAAGTCCGAGGTATTCAGCTGAATGTTTGCATAAACGCTCCCGTTGAGCCAGTCGCCTCCGAGGGTGTTCCCCGAGAGCTCGAAGCGCACCCAGCCGCTGCCGTCATAGCTCACGTAGCCGTAGCGGTAGACGGCAAAGTCGGAGGCGGATACAGAGAGTGTGAGCTCCTCATCCTGATCCTGGAAGGAGACGTGCCTGGAGTCCAGGGAGAATGCCTGCCGGGGCTCGGCGAAGCCGGGATAGGAAGAGCTCTGGGCGGCAGACGAGATTCCGGGGAAGAGCAGAAGTGACAGCGCCAGCAGAAGTATCAGCCTTTCTGTCATATTGATAGTATTATGGCGTCCGCACAAATATAGTTTTAAATGATGGATGCGAAATAATTGGTATTGCCGCTGTAATGCAGCCGTTGTAAGGCTGCCGGTGAGTTGATACGCATGAAGTTGCTGCTGATACACTCGGATTTCATAGAGTACGAGGCCAAGAAGAAGGCCATAAAGAGCGCCGAGGATATTTCTGACAAGGGTCCCGTGAGGGTGGAGGAGGCGCTCGTCGCGTTCTGCAGTGTCGAGAAGAAGGACGAGGGCGCGAAGAAGGGCGTCATATCAAACTCCGTCAAGGAGATACTCAATGTATACGATCAGGTCAAGGCCAAGAACATAGTTGTCTATCCTTTCGTCCACCTGTCGCACGAGCCTTCGTCGCCGTCGGCCGCGCTCGAGGTAGTGAAGGGAATAGAGGAAGCGCTCGCCAAGAAGGGCCACGACGTCAAGAGGTCGCCGTTCGGCTGGTACAAGGCGTTCGACATAAGGTGCAAGGGCCATCCGCTTGCCGAGCTATCCAGGGAGGTCACGGCGGAGGGGGCCAAGGACGACACAGATGGGGCCGACGTATCGGAGGCCCTCAAGAAGGAGAAGGAACTCAAGTCCAAATGGTTCATAGTAGACACCAAGGGCGTTTTCCATCCCATAGAGATGAAGGACGGGAAGGTTAAGGGGTTCGACCTCGCCAGGCATCCGAAGCTCCAGAAGCTCGCAAACTACGAGATGGCAAAGAGCAGGGAAGTCAAGGAGGAGCCGCCCCACATAAAGCTCATGAGGAGGCTGGAGCTCGTCGACTACGAGGAGGGAAGCGACCCCGGCCACTTCAGGTACTACCCCAAGGGCAAGATGGTCAAGAGCCTCCTCGAGGACTGGGTGACGAGGAACATGCTGGACTACGGCGCCATGGAGGTCGAGACGCCCATAATGTACGACTTCGAGCACCCGGCGCTGAAGGACTACCTCAACCGGTTCCCTGCAAGGCAGTACGCCATACAGACCCCGAACAAGAAGGTGTTCCTGAGGTTCGCCGCGTGCTTCGGCCAGTTCCTGATGACGCACGACGCGAGCATATCCTACAGGAACCTGCCTCTCAGGCTCTACGAGATGACCAGGTACTCGTTCCGAGTGGAGCAGAGGGGGGAGCTTGCGGGCCTTAGAAGGCTGCGGGCGTTCACCATGCCGGACTGCCACGCGGTGTGCAAGGACATACCGCAGGCGAAAGAGGAGATGATGAGGAGGTTCGACGTCTCCAGGAAGATACAGAACGGGATAGGCATAACGCCCGACGACATGGAGCTCTCCGTCAGGGTCCTCAATGACTTCAACGAGAAGAACCCGGAACACCTGAAGAACCTCGTCAAGAGGTGGGGCAAGCCTGCCCTCGTTGAGATGTGGGACAAGCAGTTCTTCTACTTCGTGTTCAAGCAGGAGTGGAACTTCATAGACGCGCTGGACAAGGCCGCGTGCCTGACTACTGACCAGATAGACGTGGAGAACGCGGCCAGGTACGGGCTCAAGTACACGGACAACGACAACAAGAGGAAGGAGCCTCTGATACTGCACCTGTCGCCTAGCGGCTCTATAGAGAGGGTCATGTACGCAATCCTGGAGAAGGCAGACATGCTCCAGAAACAGGGGAAGCATCCGGTGCTGCCGCTGTGGCTGGCCCCCACGCAGGTGAGGCTGTGCCCGGTCTCAGACAAGTTCCAGAAGGACGTGGAAAGGATCGCGGACGAGCTTTCGAAGCAGGACATAAGGGTCGACATAGACGACAGGATGGAATCGGTCGGGAAGAAGATAAGGGACGCCGAGACGGAATGGGTCAACATGATTGCGGTTATAGGCGAGAAGGAGCTGAAGAGCAGAAAGATTGCCGTGCGCTTCAGGGAGACCGGGAAGGTCAAGGAGATGAGCAAGAAGCAGATAGCCGACCTCGTCTCAAAGGAGACTGACGGGTTCCCCTTCAGGCCGCTCCCGCTGCCGAGGCTCCTCACGAAGAGGCCTGTATTCTACGGGTAAGTCAGGTCTTGCCGTCTTTCTTAATCAATCCTCTGTCATCGAGGTCCTTGTAAATGGAATCCATCTGCTCCCTGAGCTCCCGCACATAGACATCCTCGATTGATCCCCTTTCCATCCCGAGGAGCCTTTCGTGCATCGGCGTGTACCTGTCTATCCTTCTATTGCACTGCGCGATGTATGCCATGTCCGGCTCGGTCTTCCCCATCTCGCTTTTTATGCTGTCGGTGCAGTAATCGAGAAACGTCTCAATCGCAAGCTCATCCTCGGCAAAGTGCCCGCCCAACGAAAGAGCTGACTTTAGCCCGGCCTCCTTGAGGTAGAGCTCGCTGCTCTTCCTGGACCTGCTGAAAAGTACCCTGACCATGCCTAAGATGGTGCAGACAACTTTTAAAAAGGTTGTTACTTCTTCCCGCCGATTGTCTTAATGCCGCCCATGTAGGGCTGCAGGACAGCCGGCACCTTGACCGAGCCGTCCTTCTGCTGGTAGTTCTCGAGTATCGCTATGAGCGCCCTCTCGGTAGCTACCAGCGTGCTGTTGAGGGTGTGCGGATAGTCAGTCGGGTCTGCCGTCTTCTCCCTGTACCTTATCCCCGCGCGCCTGGACTGGTAGTCGGTGCAGTTGGAGCAGGAGCCGAGCTCCCTGTAGGCGCCCTGGCCTGGAAGCCACGCCTCGAGGTCGTACTTCTTGGCGGCGACGGTCCCGAGGTCCCCGGTGCAGATGTTGACGACCCTGTAGGGGATCTTCAGCGTCCTGAAGAAGCCCTCTATGTTCTTTATGAGCTCCTCGTGGAGCTTCCACGACTCCTTCGGCCTGCAGAATATGAACTGCTCGACCTTCTCGAACTGGTGTATCCTGAATATGCCCT
>CAZTRL010000020.1:0-22177 GCA_964616715.1 uncultured archaeon
CCCGGTTAATGTGGTAGGTGCGGCTGTGGGCATCGTGCATGAGACGCCTGTGTTTCTCCCGATGCAGAGCGCGAAGTATATGCTGTCGTCGACCTGGGACGTTTTCCTCACTCCAATCTTGAAGGGCACCTTGGTTCCGGGCGCAAACGCCTGATGCGTTGGTATTGTCGCAAGCAGCGTCTCCCCGCTCTTGGCGAACTCTGTCACCATCTGCTTTTCTGCTTGTGCCGTCGCATACGTGGAGATTTCTGTAAGCTGCGGGAAGAGGCCGCCGATCCACCCCATCATGAATATCATGACGAGGGCTGATATCACCATGACTATGAGGAACCCTATGCTCACCTGGATGGCTCCCTTCATCACCATGATAATAGATTGTGCAAGCTTCCTATAAAAATGTTAGAGTATTTGTCAGGCGGGGTGCAGGAAGTCCCCGACGGTCCTTCTCCGAAGCATTGCGCTCTTCTTCACGTATTCTCCCATTTGCAGCCTGAGCCTTGTTCCTACCTTGGACAGCGCCTCCTCCTTCGTTGAGAACCTCTCGGGCTTTTCGGAGAATGCGTTCCTGACGTTCTCGAGGACCTGCCACACCCCGAGCGGGACGACGTAGCCCTCATGGACCTCCCTGAAAACGATGACCCTGGCCTGCCTTCTGAGCTTCTTCAGCCCCTCCGCGACGCCGAGCCTCGAGGCGTAGTACCCGCCACCCTGGAGCTCCGCGTACTTCTTCCTCCCAGTGTATGGCTCGTGCTCCTCGATGACCTCGGTCTCCTTCGCTCCCATAGACCACGGGGTCCCGGGGGCCCATGCCTCGAAGTTCTCGAACTCCCATTCCCCTGGTATCAGGAGCACCTCGTAGTGGTTGTCCAGGTACTCGCTAGAGAACACGAGGAACTCGTTCACAGAGGGGAAATCCTTTATCTCAGATATCAGCTTCTTTGCGACCATATCATGGCTCGCCGTTATGCTCCACCTCGTCGGCACGAGCTTTCTCCTCGTGCCCATCCCCAGCGCCCCGGAGCTTAGTATGGTGCTTATCTTGTATACGTCCTGCCCTGAGTCGTAGAGCGCGACGCTCGACTCGGTGGCTGTCAGCTCGTCCGAGACTATCCGGTCGACGCGCTTTCCGACCTTCACGTTTCCTGCAATCGAGAGCTTCCTCAGGCTTGCCGTGGGGCCCATCGGCTGGTTCACGTCCGAGAAGCTCACCCTGTAGACGGGCTTTCCCTTGAGCATCATCTCTATGTCCGGCGCCTTCGACGAGAGCGCTATCTCCTGCATGTCGAGGACCGTCCTCTCCCTGCTGAATATGTTCGTGGCGTCCTTGGTCCTCATGAGAGTCGACCTCATCTCGACGAGGTCGCTGTAGGCGGTCCCGAACCACTTGGACGGGTTGTCTATGACGTTGAGGTTGTCGCCGGTCATCGGCGCGAGCGGCCCGGCGAAGACGTTAGGGTAGTTGTGCCTTCCTATGAAGACCGACGTCGCCGGGCCGAAGAAGTCCTCCTTTATGGCGTGCTCTATCTTCGGCCTTACCGAGAACCTGCCCATGAGGGGGCACGGGCTGTTGCCGCACATGCCCCTCGCCCCCTTGCACGTTATGCACAGCCTCGCCGTGGAAACCATGTTAAGAAATTGTATATATGCAATAAAACGGTTGCGCGTGAATGTCAGGCCCGCCTAAGGTTCTCCGCGTGTGCGCAACCGTTTCTGAGAAAGCAATTGGAGCATGCCGGTTCTGTCCTGCAGAAGCTCTTCGCGTGCTCGACTATCAGGGCATGGAATTCCTCGTAGGTCTCCGCGTCCCCGTCGACGTTGTCCTCGAAGAATTTTCTCCACTCATCGTAGCCCTTCCTGTCCTGGAGTCCCAGCCTCGTGAATATCCTCCTGGTGTAGGCGTCTATGACGAAGGACTTCCTCCCGAGCGCATAGAGGAGCATCGAGTCGACGGTCTCCGGGCCGAGGCCATTGACGGAGAGGAGCTGCTCCCTTGTGACGGAATCGCGGAAGGCCTCGAAGCCGCCAAACGACATCACGAATTCCGTGAATGTCTTCAGCCTCTCGGCTTTCTGCCTGAAGTAGCCGCTGGGCCTGACAGCCTCCTCGAGCTCGTTGATGTCCGCAGCCAGTATGTCCTCCGGCGTGGTTATCCCGCGCTCCTTCATCAGTGACAGCGCCCTCTCGACGTTCTTCCAGTTCGTGTTCTGCGTCAGTATCGCCCCTATGCAGACCTCGAACTCCGGCGGGCTGAAGGCGTTCTGCATGGGCCACCATCCCTGCGGCCCGTACGCGGCGAGCAGCGCCCCGTAGACCTTGTTCACGTTCATGCTAAAACACTTTAAGCACTGTCATAAAAACTTATCTATGCGCAAGGGCTTCTTCCACATAGTCGAGGTGGTCATAGTCGCCATGCTCGTCTTCATAGTGCTCATGCAGTTCTATGCCGTGCCAAAGGCCGAGCACCCTTGGGAGACGACGAAGCTCACGGTCCTCACCCAGGACATCCTCTACAGCCTGGACGCCGATGGGGTGGTATGGACGGACAAGGCTCAGGTGAGCGCGGCGCTTGGCAAGCTCGTGCCGGAGACGCTTTCATATTCCGTGGCCGTCAAGGCGGACGTGAAGCCCAGGATAAGGGTCGGCTGCGTTTGTGGTGACGCGCAGTTTGCGGTGCTGCGCGACCAGGTGCTCGGCGACTTCACGCTCAACGGGATACTGAGGGACGTGACGCTGGACTCGGCCCCGATAGCGGCCTCCGCGCTGGACCTCTCGGAGGGAGGAGCGCAAAGCGACAGGGATATAATCGTCTTCTTCGGCACTCCCGACCTGAGCAGCGCCCAGATAGACGGCATGTACGACTTCCTTGGCAAGGGCGGCGGCATAGTGCAGGTTGCCGACCTCACGGAGCCTGAGGTGGGCATCCCATGGCACCAGGAGCTGTTCAACCTCGCATGGGTGGATTCCTTCAGGCCGGCCTCCCCCAAGGCCATATTCACGTATTTCGACCCGTCGGAGAAGAGATACGCGGTTCAGAAGATATTCCGGTATGCGCATACACCCTTCCCGGCGTTCACGGCCTTCGATAATTTCGGCAGTGTCGCGGACGGCGAGAACAAGGTCTATCCGGCCGACGGCCTGGAGACCCGCATAATCGTCCGCCAGGAGGACAACTATCAGGCCGGTTCCTATGACGGCAAGCCAGTGCCGCTCTCGGTCATCAACTGGGGCGTGGAGGGCATCGGGAGGACAGCGTGGATGGCCGGGGCCAGCATAGACCAGGCCACGCCAGCGGACGGCGCGAACAGGAAGCTTCTGGAGTCCCTGATTCTCTGGGCTGGCAGCGAGAAGGAGGATGTCATAGTCCCGGGACTCATGAAGCAGTGGGCGAAGGCCTCGGTGAGGAAGGCGCTCACGGGGCAGATGTACGAGGCCATGCGCGTTGACCTCATAATCGGCTACCACTACTGATGGCGTCTCCAAAGCTTTAAATCAGGACCCTCCATATATGCTTATGTACAACAGGAGCGGGGAGTCCGAGACTGTGAGGGTCAGGACGCCCAGGGGAAAGGAGCTCGTCGGGACCGTGGTCGAGGTGCTCGGTGCCAGCAGGTTCAGGGTCGAGTGCGGCGACGGGCGCGAGAGGCTCTGCAGGGTCCCCGGCAGGTCCAAGAGGAGGATGTACGTCAAGATAGGCGACGTCATACTAGTGAGCCCGTGGGACATAGAGGGCGACGAGAAGGGCGACATCGTGTGGAGGTACAAGCCTGCTCAGGTCGCCTGGCTGAAGAGCAAGGGAATCCTTAAGTAGCCGGGGGCGTTTTCTGTGATTGACGCGGTTAGGATACCAGAGGACAGGCTCCCCGTGCTTCTCGGAAAGAGGGGCGCGGTGAAGAGGGCGATAGAGAAGTCCACGCAGACCAGGATAGAGGTCACGGACGTGGTGACGATAGAGGGCGACGACCCGCTTCTCGCCCTGAAGGCAAAGGATATAGTCAGGGCAATAGGCCGCGGCTTCACTCCGGGCCAGGCGAGGAGGCTCATGGACGATAACTGCATGCTCCACGTGGTCTCCCTCGACGGCGAGGGCTTCAGGAAGAGGCAGAGGATTTTCGGCCGTGTGATAGGAAACGAGGGCAGGGCGAGGAAGAGGATAGAGGCCGAGACCGGCGCGAAGATATGCATAAGGGGGAAGACCATATCAATCATCGGGACGCCGGACCAGCTGAGGCCCGCCGAGGAGGCCGTGGGCGAGCTCCTTTCCGGCAAGACGCATTCCTTCGCCTACGCGATGATGAGGAAGAGGAAGTCCGGGAAATCCGGGCCCTCTTTGTAATATATTAAAGGGCGCTGTCCAGATTATTTAATCTGAGAAACGCGCGTGACTTTTCATGGGAATAGCCGAAGAGATGGGGAAGAAGCAACGGGAGATTTCCGTATCCGAGTTCTTCGAGAAGAACAGGCACCTGCTCGGCTACGACAACAAGGCCAAGGCCATGCTCATAATAGTCAAGGAGGCCGTCGACAACGGCCTCGACGCCTGCGAGGAGGCCCACATACTGCCCGAGATTTACGTCGGCATAAAGGAGACGGGAACGGAGCAGTACGAGATAAGGATAAGGGACAACGGCCCGGGGATAGTGAAGGAGCAGGTCCCCAGGATATTCGGCTCCCTTCTCTACGGCAGCAAGTTCCACAGGCTCAAGCAGACAAGGGGTCAGCAGGGCCTCGGCATATCATGCGCCGTCCTCTATTCCCAGCTCACCACGGGCACCCCGACGTCCATAGTCTCCGGCACCGGCGACGGCAGGACGCACAGGTACCAGCTCAGGATAGACGTGGCCAAGAACAGGCCGATTGTCATGGAGACCAGCACGGAAGAGGGCGAGCCCTGGCACGGGACCGAGGTGGCGTTCGTCGCCGAGTCCACGTACAGGGAGAACAAGCAGTCCGTCCTCGAGTACCTCAAGCAGACGGCGATATCCAATCCATACGCCGAGATAGTCTTCGACTCGCCAAACGGCAGGTTCGAGTTCAAGAGGGGCGTCGACAGGCTGCCCCCGGAGCCCAGGGAGATAATGCCCCACATAGAGGGCGTGGAGCTCGGCGTTCTCATGAGGATGCTAGCTGCGACAAGCGCGAGGACTGTCCATTCGTTCCTGACCAGCGAGTTCAGCAGGCTGGGAAAGCAGAGCGCAAACGAGATAATGCTGAGGGCAGGCATCACCCGCGAGGAGGCCGGAAGTACGGTCCCGGACATGAAGCTCCGTCCTTCGAGGGTCACCGACGACCAGGCGCGGGCCCTGATAGAGGCCGTCAAGGAGGTCAAGCTCGTCAGGCCCCCGACGGACTGCCTGTCTCCGCTCGGCGTTGAGCTCGTGGAGTCGGGTCTCGTCAAGGAGCTGAACCCGGAGTTCGTCTCCGCGGTGACGAGGCAGCCGGAAGTATACAGGGGCTGGCCCTTCCAGATAGAGGCCGGGATAGCCTTCGGAGGCTCCGTGCAGGAGTTCAATCTCCTGCGGTTCGCAAACAGGGTGCCCCTGCTATATCAGGGCGGGGTTTGCGCCATGACGAAGGCCGTGCAGGAGACCGACTGGAGGAGGTACGGGCTGCAGGTCAACAAGGGCAGCATCGAGGAGCCCATGGTGGTCTTCGTCCACATATCCTCCGTCTGGGTGCCGTTCACCTCCGAGTCCAAGGAGGCCATAGCAAACTACGACGTCATAATAAAGGAGATAAAGCTCTGCCTGCAGGAGTGTGCGAGGAAGCTCTCGATATGGCTCTCGGGCAAGAGGAAGAAGGCACTGCTTTCGAAGAAGAAGTCCATATTCGAGAGGTACGCGGGGGAGACGGCCGACGCGCTCAGCCTTATAACGGGTGAGAGGAAATCCGAGATAGAGGAGGCGATAGTCGCCCTGATAAATGAAAAATGGGAGGTAGACGATGGAACAGAAAGCGAAGGAGAAGATTCGGAAGCTGGGACAGGAAGTGACGACTCAGCTGAAGAGGAAGGAGAATCCGAGTATAGCTCTTCCGGTTAGGAGCCTTTCGAACATTTATTTCGACCAGGTGCACAAGCTCATCAGGATAGGCGACAAGAAGAGCCAGAGATACTACCTCAACCTCGCCCACACGAGGAAGTTCATGCAGACGCTCCTCGTGGCGTCCGAATGCAACAAGATAATAGACCAGGGCGTCACGACGAGCATCAGGGACCTCTACTACGCGATAAAGCATACCATAGAGGGCACGCACGAGAACACGTTCGACGACCAGAGCGAGAGCGACCCGATACTCGAGGACCTTGAGTCAGCCCTCAACCTGCTCAGGGAAGAGCTGCACCTGAAGGCCGACAGGAAGGGCTACATGGCAGGTCCCATAATCCTCGACGACTCCGGAGACATGATAGACTGCTCCAGGATGGGCTCGTCCGGCTGGGCCATACCAAGCGACGTTGAGCCCGAGGTCATAAGGTTCGCCGAGTGCAGGGCCAAGTACGTGCTGCTGATAGAGAAGGATGCCGTCTGGCAGAGGCTCAACGAGGACAAGTTCTGGAGGTCCCAGGAATGCCTGATAATAACCGGGAAGGGACAGCCTGCGAGGGGATGCAGGAGGCTCATCAACAGGCTGCACAAGGAGCTGCGCCTTCCCATATACGTTCTGGCTGACGCCGACCCGTGGGGGTACTACATATACTCGGTCATAAAGCAGGGCTCCATAAACCTCTCGTTCCTCTCCGACAGGCTTGGCACCCCCGAGGCCAAGTTCATAGGGCTGACGACGAAGGATGTCATAGACTACGGCATATCGTCAAACGTCACAATCAAGCTTAACAAGGGCGACCAGAAGAGGATAAAGGAGATGATAAAGTACGTCTGGTTCAAGCCCAGGGAGTGGCAGGCTGAGCTCAAGCGCATGCTCTCCGCAGGCTACAAGCTGGAGCTTGAGGCCCTTTCTTCCAAGGGGATAAGGTTCATATCCGAGAAGTACCTCCCCGACAAGATATCGCGCCGGGACTTCCTTCCATAGGGATAAAAAGCTTAGCGGAAATAATCCTGATGGGAAAGAAGAGGTACCCGCAGCCAGGGAGCCTTCTTAAGTACACCGGTGGTTGCATCGGGCTGGCCTACGACCTCCACAACGCCCTCAAGCACGGCGACAAGGACGTCACGAGATTCCTCCTGACTGACCCAATAACTACGGGTTTTCGCAAAAGGAACATTTATTAAAATAACTCATAACATATTCTTACCACGGGCCCCGGTAGCTCAGCGGTTAGAGCGCCCGGCTGTTAACCGGTAGGTCGAAGGTTCAAATCCTTCCCGGGGCGCTCGCAGATAAGAACACACGGGCCAAAGACAGATTACGGGGTTGTAGCTCAGCCCGGGAGAGCACTCGACTGAAGATCGAGCTGTCGGGGGTTCAAATCCCTCCAACCCCATCCGGGAAGTGGTCGTTATCCCCAGGAAGATTTCTGAGAAGGCTGGAATGGCGGAAGAGAAGGCGGTCGTCCCAACCGCGGAACTCCTGGCGGGGAAGGTAGTCCTTCGCGACGGCTTTTCAGAGCTGGCCGAGAAGTCCTACGGGAGGGAGGCGGGCAAGGCGCTCGAGCTCTCCTTCGTCGAGACGCTGTACCTGCTCTCAAGGGAGCGCATCGCCCTCGTGAAGGGCAAGAGCGCGCTGGGCTTCGGCGGCCTCATGAGGCAGGCGTCGAAGAACGAGAAGAGGATACACGGCAAGTACGTGGTCTTCGCCGACCTGAGGGACAGGGGGCTCGTCGTGAAGACAGGCTTCAAGTTCGGCTGCGACTTCAGGGTATACAAGAGGGGCGTCTCCTCGAGGAAGGGCCCCAAGGAGTCCGGGGAGCACACGAGATGGATAGTCCACGTGGCGGAGGAGGACTACACGTGCGCCTTCCAGGAGCTTTCAAGGTCCGTGAGGCTCGCCCATTCGATAAGGGCCAGGATGCTGTGGGCGGTCGTGGACACCGAGGACAACGTGACCTACTACGAGATACTCAGGATACGGCCCTGACGGAAACCAATATAAAGATTTAAAGATAAGAGGAAAGAGAATTATGTTAATGCGCACGGTGGTATTATGGGAAGGATAAAGAGCACTCCGGTCAAGAACCTCGCAAGGGACGTGATGGCAGAGCACGGTGACAAGTTCAGCGCTGACTTCGAGAAGAACAAGGGTGTCATGCACGATGTCAGGAAGATACAGAGCAAGAAGATAAGAAACGTCGTCACGGGCTACATAACGAAGGAAAAGGCGAGGGACCAGAAGAACGCAAGGTAGCTTCGGCGAGGGGCTGGTTATGATGGATGGGAAGCATTCCGGGACTGGGCGTGACATACCCCTGGAGATAGACGGGGTCGACATAGCGATATCCGGCACGCACGAGGAGAACGCGTTTGCCAGGGACGCCGTGAGGGCGGAGGTCGTCAAGTCCGTCGAAAAGGTCATGAAGGTTTCGGACCTCACGCGCTTCAAGGTCAACGTCAAGAAGGCCGACGACGAGGGCGGGAGGGCCAGATACACCATACTCGTCAACGCCACAGCCGACGGTGCCGAGTTCCACGCGGACCACACGGAGTGGGACCTCCAGAAGGCCGTGTCCGGCGTGCTCGGAAAGCTCGAGCGCGAGATATTCAGGGAAGAGGACAGGAAGAAGCCCTTCTAGTCTTGGCCCTGTCAGTAGAAGAATGTCCCGGTTATCGTGCTGTTGTTCCTGTGTCCCAGCCCGTTGTATGTGTTTTTAGGTTTGCCGTGCATCCGCTCGAACACCATCTCGCAGATGGGCTGCCTGTGCAGGAGCGTCGTGTCCTCGTCTATCGGCATCTCGATTATAGTGTGATGGGGCCCGCACCCGTACTTTATGAACTCCGCCAGGTTGACCTGCTGCCCGTGCATGTTGACCCTCGGCATCCTCGCGACGAACGGGACGTCGGTCTTCGGGTCTATGCAGAGCTCCTTGTACGTGCGAAGGAGAAGGAAGTCTCCCTTCATGGCATCGTAGCTGGAGCATGTGTATATCGGGCCGAAGAAGTCCTCCTTCCTGTTAGACCGGAAATGGAGCCTCGCGGTTTTGCCTGTTCTCTTGGCGGAGTACCCGGCGGGCTTTGCATGATTTCCAAGGCCGAGCCTCATAATGAGCCGGTTGTCCTCTATCTCGGGCTCTCCCGATTTGTGGAGCTTGCTCGTCATCAGTATGACGTCGAAAGGGTCGAGTATGCATTCCTCTGGGTGGCCGCGGTAGAAGCGCAGATTGGCTATGGGGTCGCCGGGCCATATCTCTATGGGATGCTTCCCGCGCGCCGTCACCCTCGCGTAGAGCATACCCTTGTATCCCTTTGTCACAGGCATGCCGTCCTCGCCCAGCAGCTCAACGTCCGCGCCGGCCTTGGCCGAGCTGCTCTTCCCGCACCCGACAGGATACAACTCCCCGAGCTTCCTGTACCTTCCGGCTATCCTCTGGCCGAGCTCGATGACTGCGGAATCGCCATCCTCTATCGCGACCGGCTCCCCCCGGACGGATGCGCTGAGCTCGGTGTCGCATGTACCTATCTGCGGGTTTATGTCGGACAGGATGTAGCCCCTTTCATACAGTTCGTGTATCTTGGTGTCCTGGAGAACGCCGAATGGTGCGCCCATTAGGATTCTGGTCACGAAAATTTTTAAGCTGTGCCCACTTTAAACATTTATAATTGCATCTCCATCACCTAATGGGGGCATTTCAGGTATGTTTTCTGGGACTCGGACGCTGGGTCTTCTGACCGCATTCGTGCTCATCTCTGCAGTCGCGGGTCTTGCCGCTTCTGCCGCCACGACCATAACGGACAAAGAGATAGAGACCACGGGTATCCTGCGGATAGGACCGAGCGCTGACGGCGACAGGTTCGTCCTCTCTATGGGAAACTTCGCCCACATGCCCGGCCATTTCGAGGAGGTCTCGTGCCTGAGGGACAATTCTTCCAACGGGACCGCCATGGACATCAAGGGGGCACGCGACGTTTACGTCCTGGGCAAGTACGCCTATGTCATAGGAAAGGACGACCTGTCACTTGCGGTCATCGACGTCTCGAACCCGGGAAACATGACGGAGATTTCTGCGATAACTGACGATTCCGTCGGCGGGGACGCAACATCTCTGAACAGTCCCGTTGCGCTATCCGTCTCGGGTTCTTACGCATACGTTGTCTCTGACACGGAAGACTCTCTATCGGTCTTTGACATTTCGGCCCCATCGGATATCAAGCAGGTGGGGGTCCTCATTGATAATACCTCCGGGGGGACGGCGACGCATCTTGACAATCCCAGGGCAATCTACGTCTCAGGTGGTTATGCCTTCATTGGTTCTTCCGGCGACAATTCCCTGACGATAGTCGATGTTTCCGACCCTTCTAACCCGCATGAAGTATCCGCAGTTGTCACTAATGCGAGCTACCACCTCGGCGTCCTTCAGGCCTTGTATGTCTCTGGCGGTTATGCGTATACCGTGAGTAAGTCGCAGTACATCCTTTCCGTAATAGATGTGAGGGACCCTGCGAAGCCTGTCTGGCTTGGTGAACTCACAAGCAGCCAATGCCCAGGGTTGGTGGATGTCAATACGGGAGGTATTTATGTTTCCGGACGGTATGCATATGTTGCATCCAACACAGGGGACTCATTGACTATCATAGACGTCTCAGACCCAAAGAGCATGAAGAACGTTTCCTCCATAGTCGGGGCCAGTTCAGGCGGAACGGCGACGCTTCTTGACAAGGCCAAGAAGACCTTTATAGCCGGGAAGTATGCGTATGTCACTTCCATAAATGATGGCGGCTTTTCGGTTTTCGACGTCTCGGACCCGTACAATATCACAGAGCTCGGCTACCTGCAGGACGACTCCTTCGGTGGGAGTGCGTCATGCCTGGATATGTCGCAGGAGATATTCGTTTCGGGAAAGTACGCCTTTGTGACGTCTAAGGCTGACAACTCCCTTTCGGCGATAGACATAGCCGGGATAGACACGCCTTCCATAAACACCGGGAGCATCAAGTCCAACACCTTGAGCATAACTGAGCTTGCCCAGATATCCGGTGACCTTTTCGTCAAGAGCGCCATTAGCGTTGGAGGATTCTCGTGGTTCGGCAGCGGCGTGTCGATACTCGGGTCCCTCCGCGTCTTCGAGAACGTGACAGCCTACGGGAGTGTGTTATCGACGGGCGGCTTCGTGAACGGCCCCAACCATGGCATAAGCGGCAACTTCACGAACGGGAACTGCTGGACGGCGTATTCGGGCGGCATAATGTACGCGACCAACTGCACGTCCGCGTGACGGCTCCTAGGATTTGGCTTTGCCCTTGCCTGCATCTCCGGGCTTTGCAACGGCCTTGCCCGCTTTTGAGAATTCCATATGGCCCTGCATTATCATCGAGAGCGCTCCGGGGAGCTCGCTTATCTTGACCCTCACCTGCTTCTGGTCGTCGCGGTTCCTGAGCGTCACGCTGTTGTCCTTCTGCGTGTCGTAGTCTACAGTGACGCAGAAAGGCGTCCCGGCCTCGTCCTGCCTGTAGTAGAGCTTTCCTATGAAACCCTCGTCGTAGAGCGCATAGAAACCTGACTCGTTCAGGTCGTTGTAAACCTGTCTCGCAAGCTCCGGGAGCCCGTCCTTCCTCACGAGCGGGAACACCGCGACCTGGTAGGGAGAGACCGTCGGGGGGAAGTTGAAGTATGTCCTGTCGCCTTCCCTCTTGGCGCATGACTCGAGCACCGTGTAGACAGGCCTGTCGACGCCGTATGCCACCTCTATGACGTGGGGTATGAATTCCCTTCCATCCACGTTGACCGTCATCTTCTGCTTGCTCACCTCCTGGTGGCGCCGCAGGTCGTAGTCGGTCCTTGAGGCTATCCCGACGAGCTCTATCCTTCCGAACGTCTCCGACTTGAACTCCACGTCCCAGGTGTCCGATGAGTAGAAGCTCCTCTCGTCGTCCCTGTGCTGCCTGCAGCGCAGTCTCGAGCCTTCCATGCCCATGCGCTCGAAGAGCTCTATTGACGTTGCGAGGTAGTACGCTATCCACTCGCCTGCGTGCTTCTTCTTGACTAGATCGCCAGCGGTCATCGCTATCTCCTTGTCCTGGACATCCTTCGTGACTACCGTCATCATCTTCTTTTTGACAAGGTCAAATTTCTTGTGATGCTTGCTGTCCTGCGGGTCCATGAAGAACTGCGCCTCTGCCTGGGAGAACTCCCTCAGCCTGAGGAGGCCCTGCCTCGGGGATATCTCGTTCCTGTAGGACCTTCCGAGCTGTATCACCCCGAAAGGCAGCTTCTTCCTTCCGAGCTCGTAGAGCCTCCTGAAGGGCATGTATGTCGTCTGGGCGGTTTCCGGTCTTAGGCACCCCGTTATCTTGTTCTTCCCTGGGCCTATGTATGTCTTGAACATGAGGTTGTAGTCGTACGGCTCGCCGAGCGCCCCTCCGCACCTAGGGCATTTCACGCCGCTCTTCTTTATCCCGTCCATCACCTGCTTCATGCTCATGCCGTCGGTGCTCTTCTTGGTCTTCTCCTCGAGAAGGTGGTCGGCCCTGTACGGCTCGCCGCATTTCTGGCACTCCACGTTCATGTCGGTGAACGACTCGACGTGCCCGCTCGCCACCCACGGCTCCTCGGGCGTGAGTATTGGAGCCTCTATGAGCATGCAGCCTTCCTTGTTCACGTAGTGGTCACGTATGAGCTTCTCTATCCTCAGCTTGAGGAGAGAGCCCAGCGGCCCGTAAGTGTAGAAGCCCGCGGTGCTGCCGTATATCTCAAAAGACGGCCAGAAGAATCCCCTCCTCTTGGCTATGTCGAGCAGGTTGATTTCGGTCATAATTAAACATGATGCGGTGTTTATTTATTGTTTAGAGCGGCCTCCGGGCTCGAACATCTCGCCGATCTCGCTTATGTTTATGCTCCTGTTTATGGCCTCCCCGACCTCGTCGAGCGAGTCGTATGGAGGCTCGCTCAGGTTCTTCAGCGTCTGCGCCACGTCATCTGGGAGTTCCTTGTAGACGGTCTCCTTGTACTGGTCTATCTTGTTCGTTATGTGGGTGTTGGCGCTGGCCACTGCTGGTATGCTAAGCAGCAGGAAGACCGCTATCACCATGGGGAATATTATGAACTCCAGGTAGAACCAGTTCATCAGCTTGAACCTCTTGCCGACACCCATGCTGAATGCTATTATGCCGATGGAGAACGCGAGCAGGAGCATCAGCGGAAGCGCGAACCTGTAAAGTACGAGCGAGAGGAAGAATGACGTGACGGCGAGCATGCCGAGCGGCGCGAGAAGGAGCTTGTTGTCCCTTATCATGTTCCCCTTGAACCTGAACTTGTATATGATGTATATGCTTGCATAGGCGACGGAGAATGTGAGTATTATCCAGAACGGGAACTCCGAGAGGTTGCTCGTGAACGCGAACCACCCGGAGGAGAACTTCAGCCCCTCTATCGCGGTCATGTTGGCGGCGGTCGCCGGTATTATCTTCTTGAGCCTTATGCCTGGCGCCGAGTGGAGATAGTTGAGGACGAGCAGGGCCAGGACGATGGCGAAGAACCACACGTTCACGTAGAGCGAGACTGAGAGCCCCGCGGCGAGGAAGACGATGCCGAGAGCCTTAGCGGACCTCTTGCTCATGATTCCGCATGCCACCAGCTTCCAGCCCCTCTTGTCGCTGTCCCTCCTGTCCTCCTCGCAGTCGACGACGTCGTTGTAGAAGTACACCGATGAGTAGGCCATTAACAGGCCCGCGAGCCCCGAGGCGAGGACGAACAGGTCGAACGTGCCCGTGGTCAGCCAGAACAGCACGGCGCCCAGCATGAACTGTATCACGTTCTTTGGCAGGCTCACCGTCACGCTGTTGTAAAATACGTTCTTCGGGGACATGTTTATTCGTCACCTGGTTTTCATTATTTTGTGCCGAAGCACTTAAATTTGGCGTGCCTTCTCCACGCTCTTTATTATTGGTCGGGCTCCCCCTTAAAAGCGGCCGTGCTTGGCCGTGCGCTGCGGTTTAAATGTTTTAAATGCGGGAAAGAATTATTATTAGCACCAAGAGGGTCGCGGTATTCATGGCGTACAGGCTCACGGACGAGGGGAAGAGATACCTGAAGAAGGGGCTGCCCGAGGAGAGGCTGGCGGCCGCCGCAAGGAAGCCCATTCTCATAGTCGATGCGAGGAGGAAGGTCGACGATTTCAACATCGGCCTCTCATGGGCCAAGAAGAACGGCTGGATAAGGGTCGACGGAGGCAGGATAGTCGTCGTGAAGAAGCCGTCAGCCTCCGCCGAGAAGGACGCCCTTGCCAGGGTCGGCGAGGGCAAGCCCGTCGGGGAGGGGGTCCTCAGGATGCTGGTCAGCAGGAACCTCGTCGTCAGGCAGGGCGAGGACAGCATGGCGAGGGCGGGCAGGCTCGTCGGGAAGGAGGTCTCCTCGCTCACCCCGGACCTGATAAAGACAGGCCTCTGGAGGAAGGTCAGGCTGAAGCCCTACAACGTCTCCGCCCGCGGGGAGAAGGCGTACCCTGGCAAGAGGCAGCCGTACAACAGGTTCCTCGGGCAGGTCAGGAGGAAGCTCGTCGAGCTCGGCTTCAGGGAGATGGCGGGACCGACCATAGAGACCGAGTTCTGGAACTTCGATGCGCTGTTCCAGGCGCAGAACCATCCGAGCAGGGACTGGACGCAGACCTACACGCTCAGGAAGCCCAAGTCCGGCGACCTCCCTGAGAAGAGGATAGTCGACAATGTCAGGGCCGCCCATGAGAACGGGTGGAAGACAGGGAGCACCGGATGGGGCTACAGGTGGGACCCTGCGAAGGCCGCCCAGCTCATGCCGAGAGCCCACGGGACGGCGCTCTCCGCAAGGCAGCTGGCGAAGGGGGTCGACGTCCCGGGCAAGTACTTCGCGATAAGGAGGTGCTTCAGGCCAGACGTCATAGACGCCACTCACGGGGTGGAGTTCAACCAGTGCGAGGGCATCATAGTTGGCGAGTCGCTAAGCTTCAGGGAGATGCTGGGGATGCTGAAACTCTTCGCGATAGAGGTTGCGGGCGCCGAGGACGTGAGGTTCTACCCGGACTACTATCCCTTCACCGAGCCTTCGGTCCAGCTTTCGGCCAAGCATCCGGAGCTGGGTTGGATAGAGTTCGCGGGTGCCGGCATATTCAGGCCGGAGCTCACGGAGCCGCTCGGGGTGAAGCAGCCGGTCCTTGCGTGGGGGCTCGGCATAGACAGGCTCGCCATGTGCAAGCTCGGCATAACCGACATAAGGAATCTTTTCAGCCAGGACATATCATGGCTTAGGGAGCAGAGGGTGACTTTCTGATGGCGATGGAGTATCCGGGTGTGGGCTGCGGGCTGATGCTTGTCAGGGGCGGGAAGGTCCTTCTGGGACTTCGGAACAGCGACCCTGAGAAGGCGGACAGCATGCTGAAGGGTGAGGGGACGTGGACGCTTCCTGGCGGGAAGCTCGACATGCACGAGACCCCGATGCAGTGCGCCAGGCGCGAGGCGCTCGAGGAGAACGGCATCCGTGCCGGCGGCATGGAGCTGGTCAGCGTCAGCAACGACACCGTCCCGGGCGCGCACTTCATCACGCTCGGCTTCGTCTGCAAGGATTTCGATGGCGAGCCGCAGGTGCTGGAGCCCGACGAGATAACTGAGTGGAAGTGGTTCCCCTTCGGAAGCCTCCCTGAGAGGATATTCCCGCCTTCGAGGAAGGTCATGGAAAACTACATTGGAAAGAGGATATACGGTGATGGATGAATGCCTACGATAGACGTCAACTACGATGACCTGCAGTCCCTGATAGGGACCCACGTGCCGCTGGACGTGCTGCAGGAGGAGGGCATAATGTATGCCAAGGGCGAGGTCGACGGCATAGATGGTGAGACCGTCAAGCTCGACATGAAGGACACCAACAGGCCGGATCTCTGGAGCGCCGAGGGCGTCGCGAGGGAGCTCGCCGGCAGGTACGCAGGGAGGACCGGGCTTCCGAAGTACGAGACGAAGCCCTCCGGCCTCGTTGTGAAGGTTGACAGGAAGCTGGCTGGCATAAGGCCGCTTACAGTCTGTGCCGTGGTGAGGAACGTCGGCATAAGCCACGATGTGCTCTCCCAGATGATACAGCTCCAGGAGAAGATAGCCATGACGTTCGGCAGGAACAGGAAGGAGGTCGCTATAGGCGTCTACGACTACCACAAGATAAAATCGCCCATAAGGTTCACGTCCGTCAAGCCCGAAGGCATAAGGTTCGTCCCCCTCGAGTCCGGGAAGGAGATGTCCCCGGCCCAGATACTGCGGGAGCACCCCAAGGGGAAGGAGTACGCTCACCTGCTGGGCGGCATGAAGGAGTATCCCATATTCATGGACGCCTCAGGGGAGGTGCTATCCATGCCCCCCATAATAAACTCCAACCACACGGGGAAGGTGACCACCGCCACGAGGGACGTCTTCATAGAATGCTCAGGTTTCGATTTCAAGTTCCTGGTCCCCGCGCTCAACGTCATAGTGGCAGCGCTCGCGGACAGGGGCGGGGAGATACAGACAGTGAGGGTCGAGTACGGCGGCAGCACGAAAGTGACACCTGACATGAAGCCGCGGAAGGCCTCGGTTGACATGGCCTATGCTAGGAAGCTCATGGGAATGGAGCTTACCGGAAAGGAGATGTGCGGGCTGCTCTCAAAGGCAAGGTACGATGCGAAGGTTTCGGGGAAGAGGATAGACGTCCTATACCCGGCCTATAGGCAGGACATCATGCACCAGAGGGACATAGTCGAGGACATGCTAATATCATGCGGCTACAATTCGATAGAGCCCTCCGTCCCGCAGCTTCCTACAATAGGCTCGGAGTCGGGGATGGAGAGGTTCTGCGATGCCGTGGCCGAGGTCATGGCGGGTCTGGGGTTCCAGGAGACGCTCTCCTACATGCTGACGAACAAGGACAGCCTTTTCATCAGGATGGGGTTGTCCCCTTTGAACGTCGTGGAGATAGAGAACTTCGTCTCGTCGAACTGGTGCGTGTTCAGGAACTGGCTCCTTCCGGGCAGCCTCGAGTTCCTGACGTGCAACATGCACAGGGTCTACCCGCAGAGGATATTCGAGATAGGCGACGTGGTCATACCCGACCCGAAGGCCGAGACACGTGCAAGGGACGAGAGGCGCATGGTCGCTTCCCTGTCGTCAAACACCGCGGGCTACGAGCAGATGGCGAGCGTCCTAGATGCCCTCATGTCCTCCTTAGGCATCGCCTATGAGCTCTCGCCGTCGGTAAATCCTAGCTTCATGGATGGCAGGGTGGCCGACGTCAGGTGCGACGGGGAAGTCGTCGGCACGATAGGCGAGATACACCCGAAGGTACTCAACAAGTGGAAGCTGGAGAAGCCTGTGGTGTCGTTTGAGATGAACGTGGAGAAGCTTTTCGGGCTCTCGAAGAAAGATGCCTGAGCGAATGTTCAGCTCTTCAGCCAGGAGAACATCCGGTAGCCCATTCCCGTCCTGGGCTTGTAGTCCTCGCCTATGAGCCTCGCGGCTATGCCCATTATGTGCTGGGATGCCGGTGATGATGGCTTGTGTATGAGTATTGGCTGCTTTCTGGAGAGGGCCTTGCCCATCTCGGCGTCCTCCGGGACCTTCCCGAGTATCGGCGCCTCAAGGAAGTCCTCGACTGCCTGCAGGGAGAACTCGTGCTTCTTGTCCTTCACCCTGTTGACCACGACCCCAAGGTTGTGGGTGCCGTACTTCTGGGCGAGGTTTCCGAGCTTCAGCGCGTCCGTGAGCGCCGGAAGCTCTGGATTCGTAACCGTAATCATCTCGTCCGCCGCCTCGATTGCTGCGAGCGCCTCCTTGCCGAGGCCGGCCGCGGAATCTACCAGTATGAAGTCGCAGCTCCCGACGAGCTTGTAGAACACGTCGACCAGTTCGTGCGAGTCGGCGAGCCTGAGCTTCTTGAGCGATATGTCAGCCGGGAGCACGGTGAAGCCCGCCGGATGATAGTAGAGCGCGTCGTTCAGCCTCGCCTCGCCGTTGAGCACGTCCTGGAGCGTCACCGGATAGAGCGGTATCCCCAGGTGTATCCCGAGGTTCGCTGTCGTCAGGTTCCCGTCTATCGCGATGACGGATTTCTTGAAGTTGGCGAGCGCTGTCGCAAGGTTGGAGACGACGGTCGTCTTCCCGACGCCGCCCTTCCCGCTTGCAACGGTTATGATTCGAGTCATAATAACCAAATATTTTGCCTGGAGTCTTTTTTAATGTTACCTTTTTACATTGGTTTCCTTGCATCACTATTGGTTAGTAGTTTTTTTAAATGCGATGCTCTTGGATTGCCTGTAGCGGACCCGGAGGGATTTGAACCCACGACCTTCAGCTTAGGAGGCTGCCGCTCTGTCCAAACTGAGCTACGGGCCCTTGTGCTAAACAATAGTTAGGAGTCGTTAACATTTAAAAATGAGATGAGCCACGAATAGAGGCTCTCGTATATCCACGAGAATATCTGCATGGCGGATGTCTCCTCCGACGCCGCCATCCCCACCGCGGATTCGGCCGGCCGATGCGTTTGAATCTCTTCCTCTTCGTCCTGAAGTTCTGTGGTTATGTTGGCATCCAGGCGGGCGGCGGAAGTCGCGTTGGGCGCGCTTTTGTTTTCAGGCGTCACGTTCAGGCTGAGGGTTATGTCCTCCTTTGAATCCCCATAGCGGAGCCTCACGCGAAGGTCGTAGGTCCCCGGCTCCGCGTCGTCCCACACCACGTTGCTCAGCACCTTGTCCGTGGACTGTCCCGGTTCCAGGCTGAAGGTCTCAGTGTTCGCCGTCCATGTCCTCTTCAACGTCCCGTTGTCTCTTCCGAGGGTGATGCACTTGCTGCCGCTGTAGGCGTATGAGTAGATGCTGAATTCCGCACCCCGGCCGAGCCTGTTGCTGACGGTGACGACGGTCTCTATCTCCGACCCCGCTTCGGCGGTCGCTGCGGATTTCGTGACCTCCATCATGTAGCCCTTTCTCTGATCGTCTGTCGTGGCTGGTGGCGTCTGGAAGGAGCTACAGCTGCTATCGCCGCAATCCTGGCAGTCGCAGTCTTCGCATTCCATGCACATCATTCCGTTCCTTCCGCTGACTGTTATGTTGAACCTTTCCTCTGCGACTACGTTCCCCGTGGACTCCTCGTACACCCTCACCCTGCCGGTGTAGATGCCGTCGTCGTATTCCCCGTCGCAGTCGGGCTTTATGAATATGGGGAGCCCGAGGACCAGCTTCTCTCCCCTCCCGGTCTCCTGGACGACTATCGACGCCTTGGTCTCGTTGAGGTTTGTGTGTATGGTCTCCCCGTCGAGGTCGTCCGTTATCCATCTTGGGCTGTAGATGTATGTCACAATCCTGATCGGGAGGTCCATGTTTCCCGTGTACATGCTGGCCATGACGTTCCGAAACTCGCCAAACCTTGCGGTCCCCTGTTCTGCAGGGACCTCTAGCGTGAACTCTCCCATGTCGTCAGGTCCCCTGGCGGTCACGTAGAGCTGCGACTCGCCAAGCAGTTCGCCTGATGCCCTGATATCAAGCGTCGCGAGCATCCGTGTTTCCCCGGGTTGCATTTCGCAGGGTGCACGCCACGTACAGTTTCCGGAGAAGTTGCCGCCGGGTGCCGCCGAAGCCTCGGCGCAGCGGATGACCTCCCCGCCTATGGACACGGTGGAGTTGAACGAGGAGTTCTCCGTCATGGTGTTGTGCACGGTGTAGTGGAAGTTGACAGGGTCACATTCTTCTATTTCCGACGGCTCGGCGAAGAATTCGGTTATGCGTGCACTGCCGTTTTCCTCTTCCGGCGTACACTCCCCTGGCGCCCCTGGGGTGGGTTCCGGCGCCTTTTCCCATGTGCTGCCGCATAGCTGCCATGAGACACCTCTTTCCGTCTTGGTGTAATGGAGACTCTCGATTAGCGAACCGTTCAGCGTGATGTAGACATCGTCCCCGCCGTCGTTCAGCCAGTTGCTCCCGTATTCGAGGTCGATGACCCTGGCCGTGGTGTTGAACTCTGCGGAGAACTGGGCGGCATTGTCTGCCGCTATCAGATATTCCCCGTTTGAGGCCTCCCCGGAAAGCTGGAATGTCCCCGACACGTTGTCAGTAAGCACGTATCCGGATATGTTCGTGCCGTTTTCGCAAGAGCTGAGAATCTCCACCCATTCATTGGCTGTCGGGTGGACCTCCGTTATTGACAGGCAGGCGATACCCGGCGCCGCAAGCGATGCCATTGCAAGCATCGCGAAAACGCTGGCGATGGTGCCTTTTTTCCATCCCATGAAAGTGGGTTGGTGAAAAGAAATAAATCAGTGACGTTTAAACACGCGCCTATTCGTCATCGGACATGCACTCGCTGCACATCCAGCGGTTCCCGGAATTCCTGAGCTCGTCGGAGTAGCCGCCGCAGTCCTCGCACATGCCTGATATGGTCTGGTCGGGGGTGGGGACCATGCCGACCCTCTCCTTGAGCTTTTCAGACATTATCTCTATGAGTTCGGGTGATATGAGGAGTATCTCCTTGTCGGCCACTATGCCCTTGAGCTTGCCCTTGTCTATCACTGGTACCCTCTTCACGCCATTCTTTACCATGAGCTTTGCCACCTGCATGACGTTGTCTTCAGGCTTCACCGCCACCAGACCAGTCCTCTTCTTTATCTTGTTCTTCGGGAGGTCCTTTATCCTTATCTTCGAGGGATCGATACCCCTTGCGATTACGGTTGTCACGTCGGACTCGGTAACAAGTCCCGTGGGCTCGTCCACGTTCTCCACCACGACGAGAGAGCCTACCCTGTTGTTCGTCATCATCTTCGCGGCATCAGAAACGGTAGCCTCCGGTCCTATTGTTATGACGCTCCTCTTCATTATTTCCTTTACCTTGACCATACTCGCACCAAGTTGCTTAATTATTGGAACCTTGGTTTAAATATGCTCCAATGGGTAGGATATTTTGTTGTTATTCGTCTCCCGGTAGGAGTGAAACCTTTAAAAAGCTTTGTATGATAATATACTCATAAATCGTGATGGTTTATAGGGGTTTCGATGAAATTTGCTCTCATTGGAATTATAGTCATTGTGGCCGTAGTGGCAGGGATGCTCATCGGCGGCGTGGTTACCGAGGGATTCTTCTCTGCTTTCAGCGCTTCCGGCGCGGATTCTGCTGGCAACTCACTCAAGGGTGATGCGTCAGGTGCGACGGACGCTGGCGGTTTCAAGATAAAGATGGGATCGAGGTCTTCCACGGCTACCGCGACTGACGACGAGACCCCTAATGACTCCCCTGCTGATGAACCTGCAGAGGAACAGGAAAACGCTACGGAGCCGCAGACAGTCCAGACCACGTTCACCGGGCACTTCACAGGAAGCAGCAGCCCCAGCCCGTCTCCCGTGGTGCAGGATAATGATGAGGAAGATAACACGCATCTCTCCTCGGCAAAAATCTATATCTCTCCGCAGGCGAGCGATGTGGATGTAAATGACACGGTTACCGTAGGGATTGACATGGAAACGGAGGATAACGTTTTCGCGGTTGCCGTGAGAGTCAATTATGACAAGGACGTCCTTGAGTATGTTGACGCCGAGTCTGGGGAATTCCTTTCAAACGACGGAGTGGAGCCCTTCAAGATAGTAAAGACCGGTGACGGTTACGTGAAATACGACACGACAAAGTACATGACGGCCGTCGGGACCAGCGGCTCTGGCACGCTCTTCACTGTGGAGTTCAGGGCGCTTTCCGCCGGGGAGTCGGAGATTACCCTTGACATGATTCAGATTGTTGGCGACGACCTCACAGGCAACATAGATTTCGAGGCTGTCGGAGGGGATGTGAATGTCCAGTAAGCTCATGATTTCAGCCTCGATTGTGCTTCTCCTTTCAGCCTCGCTTATGGCCAGCGGCGCCTCGGCGCTTTCCTCCTCGGACGGGGATATGACACTTCGCGAGCTCATAGTGACCATGAACAACCTGAGTCTTGACGGCGATGTCAACAACGATTTCGTCGTCAACCATGATGATTTCACCGTTCTGGAGACGAGCTACGGAATGGCTGTCGCGTCCGTCTCTTCGGCATCGGCAAGCCCGGACACCAACAACGACGGGATAGTCGACATCTACGACCTCAAGACTGTCGGCGAGAACTATGGAAA
>CAZTRL010000021.1:0-8885 GCA_964616715.1 uncultured archaeon
AATGCACCGACAGCGAGCCCTCAGGAAACACAATCGACGTCATAGGCCCCCACGAGTTCTGGACGCACGAGAGCGTGCAGGACGGCGACTATGTCGGCTACGTCAAGTTCTTCGACATGGACGAGGGGGTCGACCCGTCCTTCACCATAGTCTCCGGAAACAACGGCGCATTCAGCATCACGAAAACGAAGGAGACGAGCAGGGAACGCTTCCCAAACGGGCTCGTCACGATTGCCGACAAGAGCAAACTCACACCAGGAGCGACGTACAACATAGGCGTAAGGATATACGACGCAGCGACAGGGAAAGACAGCACCGCGCCAGTCACCATACACGTCGCAACCGAAGCGCAAACAGTCTATTTCGACTCCACAGCAGCATCAGGCGGAGACGGCAGCTACGCACACCCTTATAATGGATTAAACAATGATGAGGGAACATTCCTAAAAGGAGTCTATTTGCTTAAGAGAGATTCCCGGTTCTACGATTACATATTCTTAAATGACCCAACAAGTTCTCCCTCAAATCCAATCGTCATAGGGGCTTATGGTTCTGGAAACAGGCCGATACTTGACGGGTCATATGGGAGTTCTGAAGATTCTGGTGTATATGTAGGAACGTATGATTCTACTGGAACCAAAACCCCCACAGGATATGTTTACATTCAGAATCTGGATATAACAAAATGGATTTACCATGATATTGCAAATGGAAATATAGGACACCACCATATCACGTTCCTAGATATTTATGCCCATGACAGTCCAGGGGGAAGCACCAACTGGTGGCTATGGGAAAACAGATTTGATATTAACCAGAGCACTTACATAAAAGTAATCGACTCAGAAACAGCATATGCAGGGGGTTCAGGAACAAAATGGTATCCTGCAGGGCTTGAAGTCTATAATTTTTTCGCGCATGATAATACTGGAAACGGAATAAGATTTATTGCATCAAAGGGCAAATTATGTGATGGTTGTGTAGCTTATAATAATGATGCTTCAGGAATACAAATAAGGACAATGAATACAAAACTGGAACATTTCAAAGTTTATAATAATGGATACGATGGACTAGATATAATAACAGTATTAGCAGATGAAGTAGTATTCGATTATATCCAGACAAATATGAGTATATTAAACGGAATTATACAGGGGAATAGTGCAGACGGAATAAGTATGGATGACGGAGTTGCAAACATAACAATACGTGATGTCAATATTTCAGGAAGTGGGTGGAATGGAGTTGCAATTTATGCTAGAGATAATGATGTACCAAGAAACATTGAAATAAGCAATTCTGAAATAAAGAGTAATGGACGAAATGGAATAAGAACAACCGCCTCTCCTGGAATTTCACACAATCTCGATGTATTAAATAATAAAATACATGACAATACACAAACTTCAATTTCACTCAAAGGAATTGATGATGTTCTTATACAAAATAATGTAATATATGGAAATGGGGCAAATAACGTGGATATAGGAAGTCAGGCAACTAATGTTCAGCTGGTGGGAAACCAGATATCCTGAAAGAAACGATGCTAAACATCTAAATAGCTGATTTTCCACAGACAAGCCATGAAAGCTGTCTTTCTCATTATTTTACTCCTTTCTCTGCCGCTGGGAGCAGCATACACAGGCTTCAGCGACGCAAGCATAGGATACTCACTAGACAAACAAGCACTCTCCTACCAAACAACAGACACGAGCAAACAACTCACCATCACCGTTGACGAGCTGGTCCTTAGCACATTGATAAGGGTCGTCGTTTTCTTAAATTTGAGTCATGCGGCGCTGTGGCGTCACGCTTCCCGGGCCATGACCTCTGGGGCTATTGCCTAAATAAGGCCTGAAGGCCAATAAATTATCATGGACGGGAGGATTGCGGCCCTTGCATTCTGCATGGTCTTCCTGGCATGCTGTGCCGGGCCGGGCGCGGGCCTTCTGACAGGCTATGCCTCTCATTCCACATATTCCGGGTTCGCGGAGCCCCACCCTTCGTTTTTACTGAGCCCGGCGGGCATCACCTTCCAGGAGGATTCCGGGTCTGAGGCCGTGCATGTCCAGGCAGACGACTTTGCAGTCTACCGCTACGGCTACGCGAGCCTTGACGGCAAGGAATGGGAGAGGTTCGAGCTCTCGGGCAACGCCCTCGGCGGCGACTGGCTCAACGGAACGGTATCGGGTGATATAGCAATGGAGCCTTCCGATTTCGGACTCACACAGGAAAGGCTCTCCACGCAGAGGAATTTCGTGGTTGTCTACTCCTGCTCAAGAACGGGAGGCACTTGGGACTGCCACGACGGCTGGCAGATATGGCAGTTCGACGTCTCGTTCAATGAGGGAGTCCATGCCGATGTCATAGGAGTGAGCGCAAGCGACTTCATGCAGCCGTACAGTCCCAGGAACACGCTGGACGGTGACATGTCATGGGAGAGCAGGTGGAGTGCCGAAGGTGACGGCCAGTGGATAGAATACGAGCTCTCCGACGAGGTGCCTGTTGGCTGGGTGAACATCTCATCTTATTCCGGCGGGGAAAGGACGTTGTACTTCTCGATAGACGTCTCTGCGGACGGCAGCCAGTGGACAGAGGTCTACGACGGCAGCGTCCACATCTCGGCGCCCGTCTTCTACACTGCCACGTTCCCCGAGACGCCTGCGAGGTACGTGAGGCTCGTGGGCCACGGAAGCAGCTTCAGTGGCCCGGACGGCTGGAACAGCTACACTGAGATACGGATAGAGGACTTCACCGTGAACCTTCCGCCTGCTGACCCCTGCGATGCTGTGAACTGCGATGACACCAACCCTTGCACGGCTGACTCGTGCAGCGGAGGCACGTGCAGCAACGTGCCAATCACCTCATGCGCCTCCGGCGACTCCTGCTGCCCCTCCGGCTGCAGCCACGAGACCGACGCCGACTGCACCCAGCCCCCCGAGCCCGGCGCGAACGCCATAGACGTCATAGGTCCCCACGAGTTCTGGACCCACGAGAACGCGCAGGACGGCGACTACGTCGGCTACGTCAAGTTCTTCGACATGGACGAGAGCGTCGACCCGGCGTTCTCAATAGTCTCCGGCAACAACGGCGCATTCAGCATAACAAAGGATAAGGAGACCTCGGGAGACATGTTCCCGGGGGGACTGATAAAAGTAGCGGACGCCGGGCTGCTCAGCCCCGGGGCCACCTACACCCTCGGCGTCAGGGTATACGACTCCGCCACGGGCAAGGACAGCACGACGGACGTTGTCGTGCATGTGGCTTCCTCATCGCAGACTGTCTACTTCGACCCTGCCGCCGCGTCGGGAGGTGACGGAAGTTATTCCCATCCATACAGGAGTCCCAGCGCCATAGGCGAGTGGAACTTCGAGTCCGGCAAGGTGTACCTTCTCAGGAGAGGCGGGGTTTTCGGCTACCCGATAGACATCCAGGACGCTTCCATAAACGAACAGAACCCGATAGTCTTCGGGGCGTATGGCCAGGGCGACCGACCAGTGCTCGACGGCACCTCGGGCTCGGGCACGGTCGGGATATACATCGGCGTCTGGAACTCCGTCGAGACGATGAGCTACATATACATCCAGAATCTGGAAATCAGAGATTGGCCCACAAACGGCATTACGAACAGCGGCTCCGCTGGCAACCATCACATATGGTTCACAGACATCTACCTCCACGACAGCGGCGCCGGCGGCGGGGGTTCCTGGTGGCTGTGGGCACCCAACCAGCAGGACCCTGGAGACATGCATATCTACATAGTCGATTCAGAGGTGGCCAACAGCAAGGTCTACTCGGGCACGAAATGGTATGCCGGTGGGATACGGGCATACAACTTCAAGACTCACGGAAACGACGGCAACGGATTACGCTTCGTCTCGGAGAATGACGCTTCTGGCAAGTTCTGCTATGGCTGCGTTTCATACGGCAACGGCCACACGGGATTCCAGATGAGGACGAGCGATTCCCACCTCAGGTACTTCAAATCCTACGACAACGGATGGGACGGGATAGAGATTCTGGCAGACAACAGCAGTTATCCCGAGAGGTTCATGAGGAGTGGCTTCCTGGTGGAGGAGGGCATTATCAGCGGAAACCAGTATTCGGGAATCGAGATATGGGGGCTCGTGAGCGACGTGGTAGTGAGGAACGTCACCATAACGGCCACCGACGGCTCGGGAGTCAGGATACTGGGCCAGTACGGCGTCACAAATGACATAACGGTCGAGGACAGCACCATATATGGAAACTCCGGGCAGGGTGTCTTCATAAGCGACAAGGACTCAGCGAAAGGCTATTCCAAAAACGTCTACGTAAAGGACAACACTGTATCGGACAACCTGCAGGGCGGGATTCTTGCGGACTTCGTGAACGGCCTCACTGTGACGGGCAACACGTTCTCAGGAAACGGCGGAGAAGCTATAAGCTATGACCCCTCAACGACGTCCGGTGTGGTGATATCGGGGAACACGGGCGCATGAGCTCAGTGCTTGAAGCACCGGAATCCGGTGAAGACCATCGGTATCCCGTGCTCGTCCGCGGCCGCTATGACCTCGTCGTCCCTGACCGAGCCGCCCGGCTGTACAACGGCCTTTGCGCCTGCCTTGACGCCCTCATCCAGCCCGTCGCGGAACGGGAAGTAAGCGTCAGACGTCATCACTGATCCCTCGAGTGATATGCCCACGCTCGCGGCCTTCATGGCCGCAAGCTTCACAGAGTCGACCCTCGACATCTGGCCCGCGCCAACGGCCAGCGTCCTGTCCTTTGCGCAGAACATTATGGCGTTGCTCTTGACGTGCTTCAAGATTCTCCAGCCGAACTCCATCGCGGAGAGCTGCTCCTCGGTGGGCTTTTCCTTGGTGACGACCTTGAGCTCGTCCTTCGTCGGCACCCTCGTGTCGATGTCCTGGACGAGGAGCCCCCCTGTTATCTTCTTGAAGTCCTTCTCCTTCGAAAGGTCTGGGAACTTCCCTATCTCTATGAGCCTGAGGTTCTTCTTCTCCATGAACTTCGCCTTCGCGCCCTCGGAGAACTTGGGCGCGACTATCACCTCGACGAACATCTTGCTTATCTCCTCGGCGGTGGCTGCGTCGACCTCGCGGTTGAAGGATATTATGCTCCCGAATGCGGACAGCGGGTCCGTCTCCTTTGCCTTCCTGAAAGCGTCAAGCAGCCCGTCGCCTACCGCCGCCCCGCATGGGTTGGTGTGCTTTATTATGATGCAGCAAGGTTCTGAGAACTCCCCGGCTATGGTGACTGCCGCGTTTATGTCTATGAGGTTGTTGAACGAGAGCTCCTTTCCGTGCAGCTGCTTCAACTCGAAGTCGGACTTGGGGTCCCTGTACCATGTAGCGCTCTGGTGCGGGTTCTCGCCGTACCGCAGCTTCTTCCCGTCCACCATGTCCAGGCGGAGCACCTCCTCGCCAAGGAACTTCCTGCTCAGGTAAGTGTCTATCTCCCCGTTGTAGTCGGCGGTCCTTCGGAACACCTTGAGCGCGAGCTTCTGCTTGGTCTGAAGCGAGACCTCGCCCTTCTCCTTGAGCTCGGCTATCACCTTGCCGTAGTCGGCGGGGTCGACTATGACCGCGACGTCCTTGTAGTTCTTGGCGGCGCTCCTTATCATCGTCGGCCCGCCTATGTCTATGTTCTCTATCGCGTTCTCGAGGTCGTCGGGCTTTGCCCTCACGGCCTCCTCGAAGGGATAGAGGTTGACGACCACCATGTCTATGGGTTCTATGCCGTTCTCCTGCATCGCCTTCTGGTGCTCGGCGTTTCCCCTGATGTTGAGTATTCCTCCGTGGACCTTCGGGTGCAGCGTCTTGACCCTGCCGTCCATCATCTCCGGGAACCCTGTGAACTCCGATATGTCCCTGACCTTTATCCCGGCATCCTGAATCTTACGCTTGGTGCCGCCAGTCGATATCAGGTCGACCCCCATAGTCTCGAGCTCCCTTGCGAACTCTATTATCCCGGACTTGTCCGAGACGCTTATCAGTGCCCTCTTTATCATGAAATCCCCTCCGTCTGGTTTATTGCAGCCTGAAGCGTGTTGTGCATCAGCATGGCAATCGTCATCGGCCCGACGCCTCCCGGCACGGGCGTTATCATCGAGGCCTTCTCCTTCACCGCATCGAAGTCCACGTCGCCCCTGAGCTTGCCGTCGACTTTTGTGGTCCCGACGTCTATCACGACGGCGCCGTCCTTGACCATGTCGGCCTTCACGAGGCCTGGGGCGCCGGCCGCGGCTATGAGTATGTCGGCCGTCCTCGTATGGGATGCCAGGTCCTTGGTCCTGGAGTGGCATATCGTCACGGTCGCGTTAGCGTTGAGAAGCATGAGCGCCATGGGCTTTCCCATGAGGTTGCTCCTGCCTATCACCACGGCGTGCTTGCCCTCTGTCTCCACGCCCTCGTGCTCGAGCATCTTCATCACGCCAAGAGGCGTGCACGACCTCATGGCCGGGCGCCCGCGGCAGAGCCGTCCAAGGTTCTCCGCGAGTATGCCATCGACGTCCTTTGCCGGGGATATGCTTGAAAGTATGCTCTCCTCGTCCATGCCCCTGGGAAGCGGGAGCTGCACGAGTATGCCGTTCACCCCGGGGTCCGAGTCGAGATTCTTCACGAGTGCTATCAGCTCGTCGTCTTTTATCGACGGGTACTCGTGCTTGACGGACTTTATGCCCGCCTCGGCCGCGGCCTTCTCCTTCATGCCCACGTACGTGTGGGATGCCGGGTCGTCGCCCACGAGTATGACGTCTATCCTAGGGACCTTCCCGTGCTTGGAACTGAAGCTCGCGACATCCCTGGCGACGCCTTCCCTTATCTCCCTAGCAATAGCCTTCCCGTCTATTATCCTGCCTGTCATGTCCCCACCGTGTGCTCTTGGAATCATTTATGGAAGTAGCCGTCAGGCAGTTCCGGGTAGAGCGGGAACTGGCCGCAGAGCTCCGATACGTCCTGTCTGACCTTGGTGAGCTCCGTCCCCTCGTTCCTCTTGAGAAGCGCCCTTGCGATGAGCGAGCCTATCTCCTTCATCTCGCCCTCCTTCATGCCCCTGGTGGTGAGCGCCGGAGTCCCGAGCCTTATCCCGCTCGGGTTGAATGGCGACCTCGTGTCGAACGGTATGGTGTTCTTGTTGAGGAATATCCCGACCCCGTCGAGGAGGTTCTGCGCGTCCTTGCCGGATATGCCCTTCTCCCACACGTCGACTACCATCAGATGGTTGTCGGTGCCGCCGGTCACCAGGCGGAATCCCTGTGCGGTCAGCTCGTCCGCGAGGGCCTTCGCATTCCTGAGTATCTGTGACGCGTACTCCTTGTACTCAGGCTGGAGCGCCTCTTGGAACGCCACTGCCTTCGCGGCGTTCATGTGGTCGTGCGGCCCGCCCTGCAGCCCGGGGAACACCGCGCTGTCTATGAGCTGGGCGAGGTTCTTGTTGCTGTCAGGATGGTGGGTTGCGTGCAGCCTGTCCTCCTCCTTGCACATTATCATGGCGCCCCTCGGCCCCCTGAGGGTCTTGTGGGTGGTCGTCGTGACGACGTCGCACACATCCACGGGATTCTGGTGGAGCCCCGCGGCGACTAGGCCCGCGATGTGGGCGATGTCTGCGAAGTGGTATGCTCCGACCTCCTCGGCTATCTCCTGGAACGCCTTGAAGTCGAGCTTCCGCGGGTACGCGGTGAGCCCCGAAAGTATGAGCTTCGGCTTGCACTCGAGCGCCGCCTTTCTCACGGCGTCGAAGTCCAGCAATTCGGTCTCCCTGTCCACCCCATAGGACACGCACTTGTAGTGCCTCCCGGAGAAGTTGACGGGGCTGCCGTGTGTCAGGTGGCCCCCGCAGGAGAGGTCCATGCCCATGAACGTGTCGCCGAGGTTTAGAAGCGCGAAGAACACCGCCTGGTTCGCCGGGCTTCCAGAGAGCGGCTGCACGTTGACGTGCTCCGCGCCGAAGAGCTTCTTGGCCCTCTCTATTGCGAGGCTCTCCGCCACGTCCACGAACTCGTTGCCGCCGTAGTACCTCTTGCCTGGGTAGCCCTCCGAGTACTTGTTCGTGAAGACAGAGCCGAGCACCTGCATGACCGCCGGGCTCGTGAAGTTCTCCGAAGGAATAAGCTCAAGGCCGCCCCTTGCGCGGTTCGCCTCGTTCCTCACCGCAGCCTCAATCTCGGGGTCGGTGTCCTTGAGATATTTCATTGTTTTTCTTTGGTTTAGTTATTTTTAAGTCTTTCCCGGAGTTGCTCATATCCGGACCACTTTGCTCTCCGTCACTATCATCGAGACCCTCACGTCGTGCTCTTCGGAGGGTATCTCCTCGACGAGCTGGAAGTCGTACGCGAGCCCTATGGCCATCGTCTCCGGCGCCGCCGAAAGGAACCTGTCGTAGTAGCCCTTACCGTATCCTATCCTCTCGCCCTTCCGGTCGAACGCCTTCCCCGGGACTATCACTATGTCTATGTCCTTGGGCTCGACGCGCTCGCAGTACTCGGCCCTCGGCTCGGCTATCCCGTAGGGACCCTTCCTCATGTCCTGGCCGGACAGTATCCTGTACGCCTCTATCGTGTTTGACTTGACGTCAGTGCACGGGACGGATACTATCTTGCCCGCCGCGACCGCGTCGAGTATCATGTCCCATGTGCGGACCTCGCTTCCCTTGGAAGCGTAGAACATCACGCTCTTTGCATCCATGAACTCCGGGGCGGAGAACAGGTTGACCTTTATCCTCTCGCTGAGCCTGTCGAGCTCGCGCGGGTCGTAGGCGTCCCGGATTTCCGTCAGCTGCCTTCTTATCCTCTCCTTCATTGTGGCATCTCCGGCTAGAGCATTATGGTCTGGTCCCTTCTCTGACCGACCGAGACCATGGTCACCGGGACCTTCGTCTCCTTC
>CAZTRL010000021.1:8895-20955 GCA_964616715.1 uncultured archaeon
CTTATGTAGGCCGCCGCGTTCTCCGGCATGCCGTCCTTCTCGCTGAAGACTGGCCAGCCGGGAAGCTCGCTGTAGACAGGCTTCGCATACTTCAGCTCGCCGAGCATCGCCGGGAACCTGCCGGTCTTCCTGCCGTCTATCTCGTATGCCGTGCACACGAGGATCCTTTCCATCCCGGACAGGACGTCCATCTTGGTGAGAACTATCTCGTCGAGCCCGTTCACCATGGCAGCATGGCGGAGCACTACAAGGTCAAGCCATCCGCACCTTCTCGGCCTTCCGGTTGTCGTGCCGAACTCACCGCCCTTCTCGCGTATCCTGTCCCCTGTGGCGTCGGGAAGCTCCGTCGGGAAAGGCCCCTCTCCGACCCTCGTCGTATAGGCCTTCGATATGCCTATGACCCTCCCTATCCTGCTCGGTCCCACGCCGACGCCGGAGCAGACCCCGCCAGACGTCACGCTCGATGTCGTGACGTATGGGTACGTTCCGTGGTCTATGTCGAGCATCATTCCCTGCGCGCCTTCGAACAGCACCTTCGAGCCCTTGTCCATCTCATCGTTTATCATGAATGCGGTGTCGGTCACGTACTTCCTTATCTTGTCGGCGTATACGTTGTATTCACTGTAGACCTGCTCCGCGTACTTTCCCGCGTCCTCGGTGCGTTCTATGACACCGTGCTCGACGAGCTCGGCTGCCTTGGACTCGACTATCCTTGCTATGCTCTCCTTCAGGCTGCCGTTGACGAGGTCGCCGACTCTCATGGCCTCCGTCCTCTTGACCTTGTCCGTGTAAGCCGGGCCTATGCCCCTTCCGGTCGTCCCAATCTTTCCCGAGCATCTCCTGCTTTCCCTGGATGCGTCTATGAGGCGGTGGTAGGGCATTATGACGTGTGCCCTGTCGCTCACGTATAGCTTCGGGTCCATGCCCTTCTCTTTGAGCGTCGCTATCTCGGACAGCAGCACCTTCGGGTCCACCACCATGCCGTTCCCTATCACGACCTTCTTCCTCTGTATGGAGCCCGATGGAATCAGGTGGAACTTGTACTTCTCGTCACCTATCACGACCGTGTGGCCTGCGTTGTTGCCGCCGTTGTAGCGCACGACGATGTCGTACCCTGCCGCCAGGTAGTCGACTATCTTCCCCTTCCCCTCGTCGCCCCACTGGCATCCCACGACGACTATGGAAGATGGACTGCCGGATGGCTTTCCGCCCCGACTCCCAGAACTCGGTTCTTCGCCTTTCACGCTTATCCGAATATTGTTGTATATGCTATTTAAAACGTTTTCCGTTGAAGGGAAGGCTTTTATTGTTTGCCTCCCTTTTTGTCTCATGAGAAGCTCAGACCCTCCATTGAAAAGCGGCGTAGTGAAGTCCTATACGAACTACACTGCGGTTGTCGAGGCCAGCCATGACGGCTCGGTCGTGATAGTCGACGGCTGCTACCTGAAGCCCCGGATAGGCGGGACCATAGACTACAGGGAGAAAGGCGTCGAGGACGGTGTGATGCACGCAGAGTTCTATGAGAAGCACAGATTCAGGATCAAGGTCGTGGACGGCACAGATGAGCTGGCAAATGCGATAAAGAGGTTCAGGGAAATCGATCCTGGTTTCTGAGAGGGCTCATGCCTTTATGAAAAGCCCCTTATCGCTTCCATGTGCCTGACCCTCTTCTCCAGGAGCTCCCTCGTGCCGATGTCCTCCCTGTGGAAGACCGGGCCCTTCACTGCGCGTATGGCCTCCTCGGCGATTATCTCCGCCCTCTCTATCTCGCTTGCTATGCCGACGAAGCCCACGGCCCTCGAGCTGGTCATGTAGAGGCCGTCTTCCCTCTGGTCGACCGCCGCGTGGAAGACGAGAGCCTCGGACTTGGAATAGTCTATCTCTATCTTCTTCCCGGCCGCCGGGCTCTTCGGGTAGCCTTCGGGCACCACGTACTTGCATACGGTGGCCATGGCGTCGAACTGTATGTCCATCCCCGACAGCTTCCCCCCTATCACAGCCTCGCACACCTCGACGAAATCGGACTTCATTATGGGGAGGACGTTCATCGCCTCGGGGTCGCCGAACCTCGCGTTGTACTCGAGGAGCTTGGGTCCGTCCCTCGTCAGCATGAATCCGGCGTACATCACGCCCTTGTACTCCTTGCCCGTCTCCTTCCTTATGGCGTCGCATGTCATCTGCACGATGTCCTCGGCGGTCATGACGTCCTCCTTCGTCAGAAACTGCAGGAGGTGGTTCGGGAAAGAGTATGAGCCCATGCCGCCGGTGTTAGGCCCTGTGTCGCCGGGAAGCAGTCTCTTGTGGTCCTGGACCGGCGGCATTGCCCTCACAGTCCTGCCGTCGGAGAAGCACATGAGGGAGAACTCCTCCCCCTCTATCTTCTCCTCGACTATGACGCACGGATGCTTCTCCAGGACCTCCCTGCAGTACTCGACCGCGTCGTCGGCGTCCTTGAGATGCTCTCCGGACACCATCACGCCCTTGCCGCCGGTCAGACCGTCGGGCTTGACGACGAACCCGTTGGGAAGCTCGCTCTCTATGAACTCCTTTATCCCGTCGGCCGACTCGAACTTGCGGAACTTTATGTTCGCGGGTATCCTGTACTTCTCCAGGAGCTCCCTCGTGAATGTCTTGCTGGTCTCGAGCCTGGCGAGGTCCTTTACCGGCCCCACCGACGGCACGCCCTTTGTCATCAGGAAGTCCACGACGCCCGCGTTGAGCGGGCCCTCGGGACCTATCACCGCGAAGTCCGGCCTGACCTCTTCGGCGAACTTTCCCAGCGCCTCGAAGTCGTCGAGCGCCGCGAGCCTGAAGTCCTTCGCCATCGCCGCCATCCCGGGATTCTTGGCCCTCATGAAGAAGTACAGCTCCGGCTTCTGGGGGCTCCTGGACAGCGCGTAGGCTATCGCATGCTCCCTTGCCCCGTTGCCCACGACGAGGATCCTCTTCATGTGAACCACTACATTGATTCTTGCGGGATTTTATAAAAATCTTCCATGTCCCGGCAAGCTTTTAATAGCAGCGCCGGATAAAGATAATATGGCCGCAGAAGTGAGGGACGAATGCGGAGTTGCGGCCGTCTCCCTGGAAGACGACAGCGCTCCGATGAGGCTTTACAGGCTTCTCCTCGATATGCAGAACAGGGGCCAGCTGAGCGCTGGCATAACGACCTTCAACACCTCGAGGCCGCAGCGGATAGACACGCACAAAGACCTCGGTACCGTAAACGAGGTCTTCAGGACCAGGCACAACGGCGAGACCGAGAGTCTCTTCTCCAGATACTCCGGCACCAAGGGCATAGGCCACGTCAGGTACGCGACATGCGGCGAAGAGGGCAAGGCGCTGGCCCAGCCCTTCGAGAGGCACCACGGAAAGACATGGAAGTGGTTCTCGATAGCCTTCAACGGCAACCTTGCAAACTACTCGGAGCTCCGCGACACCCTCAAGAAGTCCCAGTACTACATGGTCCACAACACCGACACAGAGGTGATAATGTACGAGATAATGAGGGGCCTCTGGGGAAAGAATAAGCCCGACCTCTTCGACGTCTTCCACAAGGTGACTTCAAAGTTCGACGGCGCCTACAACATAGTCTTCATGAACGCCGACGGCGAGATCGCCGTCATAAGGGACCCGCTAGGGTTCCGTCCCCTAACCTATACCGCGGAGAACGGAAGCGTGATAGCGGCGTCCGAGAGCAACGCCCTTGTGAACTCCGGCTTCATCCACTACAATGACCTCGAGCCCGGGACCATGATGCTCATAAAGGACGGCGGCGTGGAGTTCCACCGCTTCGCCAAGAAGTCCAAGAGGAGGGCCCACTGCATGTTCGAGTGGGTCTACTTCTCTAACGTCGGGTCGAGCATAGAGGGCAGCGCCGTCTACCAGACGAGGCGCGGCCTGGGCAAGGCCCTCGCGAAGATGGAGACGCTGGACCTGAAGAGCGACGAGTACGTCGTGATATCCGTCCCCTCGTCGTCCGCCCCCGCGGCCTCGGGCTACGCCGAGGCGGTCGGCATGCCCCTGAAGGAGGGTCTCGTGAGGAACAGGCATGTTGGAAGGACGTTCATAGACGGCCGGGGCACCAGGGAAAATGAGGTCGAGCTGAAGTTCACGATACTGAGGGAGGTCACGAAGGACAAGAAGCTCATAGTGATAGACGACAGCATAGTCAGGGGCCACACGAGCAAGAAGCTCGTAAGGTTCCTGCGCGAGAGGGGCGGCGCAAAGGAGGTCCACCTCAGGATATCCTGCCCGCCGATAGTCAGTCCCTGTTTCTACGGCATAGACATGTCGACCTTCGACGAGCTCATAGCCGCGAGGAACGTCAAGGATCCCAAGAGCGGCCCCACGGAGGAAGAGTGCGAGAAGATCGCAGGGGAGGTAGGCGCCGACTCCCTCATATACAACACCATACCGAATCTCGTGGGCGCCATAAGGCTTCCCGAGAGGGACCTCTGCATGGCGTGCATCAACGGAGACTACCCGACGCTCTGCGGCAAGACCACCTGCAACAAGGCCGCGGAGAACTCCAGGAAGGCAATCTGCAAGAGGGCCTACGAGTAGGACCTCTAGATGTAGGTTATCGGGACCCTTCCTGCGTAGTCGGCAAAGTCATTCTTTATGTCCGGGAGCTCCATGCGATACACGCCGACTATGTCGGAGAGGTAGTCCTCTGGCTTTTCGTTCCTTATGTAAAGTCCGCCCTCTTTCATCTCGTACATCCCACTCCCCTTCACACCGCCGGGCACACCCTTGTCGAAGACGCTTCCTGGTATGTTTATGGTTCCGTAGCCCACCCTGCTTTTTCCCTTCCATTTCGGGACGAGCCTATCCCTGAAGGTGCTCTTTCCGGACTTGTATCTGGCCAGCTCGCCCTTCAGAAACCTTTCCGCCTGTGCCATCGAGAGCGGTCCTATGTTGAAGCCTGTCAGGGCCTTTATCTCGTCGACCGCTTCCTTCCCCATATTGTCAGCCGTGAAATATATTGGCTCTAGAGGATTCCTCGCCCTCATGATGGAGTTCGCTTCATGAACCTTTTCGTAACGCAGTGATAAGGGTCCGGAGATTTCGGGATTCCCGTAAATGGGAACGTCGGCCGCGTTTACGATTAAATCAGCTGTACACGTACGCACTCCGGTCAGGAACACGTACCTTTCCCCGCCTGACTCTATCTGCATGACGAACCCGCTGTCAAGTTTCAGCACGTCCATGCTCTCTACCAGAATGGTCCTGTTTTTCATCCTTGCGGATTCGCCGCAAGTTTTATAACCCTTTGGGCCCGGGGCACGGCGGGAGCCGGACCTCTTGAAAATGTTATAAATAACACTCTCATTAATTTACTATGAAAAACGGGGTCGACGAAAAGCTTCTTGTGAATGTTTCCGGAATGTCGGATGACGAGCTCATGCAGCTCATGAAGGAGAACGCCATATCGCTGACCCTTGACGAGATAAGGTCGATCCCGGGAAAGATAGGAAGGGAGCCGACGCTAACGGAGCTCCACATCTTCAACATAGAATGGAGCGAGCACTGCTCCTACAAGTCAAGCAGGGAGACGCTCAAGCTCCTGCCGACCTCCGGCCCGAACGTCATACAGGGTCCCCAGGAGGATGCCGGCATAATCCACCTTGCTGACATCGACGGTAAGAGGTACGGCGTCGTCATGGCGCACGAGAGCCACAACCACCCCAGCCAGGTCGTGCCCTACGAGGGCGCGGCGACGGGCGTCGGCGGGATACTCCGCGACGTCCTGTGCATGGGCGCGAGGGTAGTCGCGACAGCCGACTCCCTCAGATTCGGAAGCCCCTCCGGCCCGAACAGGAACAGGTGCAGGTACGTCTCCAACGCGGTCGTGGACGGCATAGCAGGGTACGGCAATCCCGTCGGCATCCCCAACATCGCGGGCGAAGTCTACTTCAACAGCTCGTTCGACGACAACTGCCTGGTGAACGTAGTCTCCCTGGGCATCGTCAGGGCGGACCAGATAATACACTCGAAGGCGCCCGGGGGAGCGGAGGGATACGACATCGTGATAGTCGGGAAGGCCACGGACAACTCCGGCTTCGGCGGGGCGGCGTTCGCATCCCTCATACTCGACGACGAAGACAAGGAGCAGAACAGGGGCGCCGTGCAGGTGCCGGACCCCTTCCTCAAGAACGTCATAATAAGGGCGACAGAGGCCGTATTCCGTGAGGTCAGGGAGAAGGGCATCGATGTCGGCTTCAAGGACATGGGAGCCGGAGGCATAATGTGCTCGACATCCGAGCTCTGCGACTCCGGGGGCTTCGGTGCAGACATAGACCTGGACAAGGTCCACGTCTCCATGGAACTTCCGCCCTTCGTCACAGCCTGTTCGGAGACCCAGGAGAGGTTCACATGGGTGGTCCCGCCGTCCTTCACTGACAGGATGCTGCAGATATACAACGAGGAGTTCGAGCTGCCCGGCGTCGCCGAGGGCGCGAGGGCGTCTGTCATAGGGAAAGTCACGGGTGAGAAGAGATACGTTCTCAGGCACAGGGGCCAGGTCGTCTGCGACTCCCCGATAAGCGAGATAACGTCAGGCATAAAGTACCAGCGCGAGTGGTGCGAGCCCGAGAGAAGGTTTTCCGAGCCGCTCCTTCCGGAACCCGAGGATTACGGGAAGGCTATACTGGAGATCCTGAGGCACCCCGACGTCGCCTCGAGGGCCAGGATATTCAAGCACTATGACACGGAGGTGCAGGGCAACACCGTCATAAGGCCCGGCGAGGCCGACGCCGGCGTCATATCCCCGATAGACGGCCACTGTGTGGGTGTGGCCCTCTCCACCGACTGTAATCCCAGGTACTCCAGGATAGACCCCTACTGGGGGGCGGTGTCCGCCGTGGCCGAGGCCATGAGGAACGTCGCAGCCGTGGGGGCCGTGCCGTCCGGGCTCACTGACTGCCTCAACTACGGCAACCCTGAGAAGCCCGAGGCGTTCTGGCAGTTCAGGGAGGGCGTGAGGGGCGTGGCCGATGCCGCGTCCAAACTCTGGCTGAAGGGCCACGAAGGCACCCCGGTGCCGGTTGTGTCTGGAAACGTCAGTTTCTACAACGAGTCCGCCTCCGGAAACTCTGTGGACCCATCAGCCGCGATAGCGTGCGTGGGCGTGCTTGACGACTGCAGCAGGGCCGTGACGATGAAGGTCAAGAAGGAGGGCAGCGGCCTCTACATGCTGGGAGAGAGGAAGGACGAGCTCGGGGGCTCCGCATACTACGGACTCTCCAGCGAGCTCGGCGCGAATTCCCCGAGGGTGGACTTCGCAAAGGAGAGGGGGATGATATACTCGGTCATAGACATGATAGGGAGGGGGCTTGCGCTCAGCTGTCACGACATATCGGACGGCGGCATCGCGGCCGCGGTCTCCGAGATGCTCCTTGGCGGCGACGCGGACGGCGCGCTGGGCGCCGAGGTTTCGCTTGACGCCGTGGGGAAGGGCATGAGGCCGGACAGGCTGCTATTCTCCGAGAGCTCAGGCTTCGTCGTCGAGGTCCCGGCGGGCATGGAGAAGGATGCCATGGGGATATGCAGGGGGCACGGCGTCTCCATGGTTAGGATAGGCGAGCTGAAGGGAAGCGCCCTCGTCGTGAAGAAGGCGGGAGCGGTCCTCGCCGAGCTTCCTTTAGAGAAGATGCGGGCCGCGTGGACAGGCGGCCTGAGGGAGGCGATGAAATGAGAGGGAAGGTAGCCGTCATAATGTTCCCGGGGAACAACTGCGAGGAGGAGACGAGAAGGGCGTGCGCCGCCGCGGGCATGGATGCCGAGATACTCAGGTGGAACACGAGGGAGCCGCTGTCGTCGTACGATGGGTTCGTCCTCCCGGGGGGCTGGAGCTACGAGGACAGGATAAGGGCCGGCGTGATAGCCGCCAAGGACTCGGTCATGAACTCCATAAGGGAAGAGGCCGGGAAGAGGAAGCCCGTTCTCGGGATATGCAACGGTGCCCAGGTGCTCGTAGAGACCGGGATGGTCCCCGGCATCACGGGAGAGGTGCAGATGGCGCTCGCCTCGAACATAAACCCCTCAGTCAAGGGCTTCTACTGCACGTGGGTGCGCGTGAAGAGCTGCGCCGACAGGTCCAGGACCGCCTTCACCGGGGAGACGGACAAGGGCGTCATACTGCCCATTCCAATAGCCCACGGGGAGGGGAGGTTCACATCCGCCGAGACCGGTCTCGTGGGGAAGCTGGAGAGCTCGGGCCAGGTCGTCTTCAGGTACTGCGACGCCGCCGGCAGGACGTCGGCGGAGTTTCCGGTCAACCCGAACGGCTCCATGGAAAACATTGCCGCGGTCAGCAACCCGGAGGGAAACGTCATGGCCATCATGCCCCACCCGGAGAGGGCCCTCTTTTCGTGGCAGGTCCCGGGAAGCGTCCCGCTTACTGGCGGATGCTCGCCCGGGAACCACGGACCGGGACTTTCGCTTTTCAGGTCCATGTCCTCTTATATTCAAAGGGAGATGTCTGAATGGAGATAGAGATGCTTGTCTGGCTGAAGATACCGGACACCACCGCGATAACCGCATTCCACGCGATAGAGAAGATGGGGGTGTCCTCGGTAAGGAAGCTCTCCAGGCAGGACTACTACAAGTTCAGGTCCTCGGCCCCGGACTTCGACCGGCTCGTCGGGGAGCTCGGCAAGACCGATGTCATAGTCAATGCCAACAAGCACGGTTTCACCGCAAGGAGGCCCGGGGGAGGAAGCGGTCCGGGATTCGACGGGCTGAAGACCGTCAGCGTGCTGGTGCAGAACAAGGATGACAAGGACGGGGGCCTTCTCCCGGTCCTGCAGGGAAGGCTGGGCTTTAGGAACATAAGCGCGCTCGAGAGGGGGGTCCTGTGGACGCTCGGGATAGACAGCTCAGCCGACGCCGGGGAGGTCGCCCGCGAGGTTGCGGAGAAGCTCCTTTCAAACAGGCACTACCAGGAGTACATGATACTGGAGGGTGTCTGAGATGGCTGGGAATGCGACCACCTACAGGGACGCGGGAGTCGACATAGACGAGTCCAACCGCTCGAACGGCATGATACGAAAACACGTCAGGGACACCTTCGACTCGAGCGTCATAACTGACATGGGAGCATTTGCCGGGGTGGTCAGCCTCGAGAAGCTGGGGAACTACAAGAGTCCCGTCCTCGTCTCAAGCATCGACGGCGTCGGGACCAAGCTGATGATAGCGAGGATGGCGGGCAAGTGGGGCACGGTGGGAAAAGACATAGTGAACCACTGCGCAAACGACATACTGGCGCTCGGCGCCGCGCCCCTGTTCTTCCTCGACTACGTGGCCACGGGGAAGCTGAGCGCTTCCACGATGGAGCAGATACTGAAGGGGATGGGCGAGGCCTGCAGGGAGAACGGCATGCCGCTCATAGCGGGTGAGACCGCCGAGATGCCGGGCATGTACGCCGAGGGCGACCACGACGTCGTGGGCTGCATAGTGGGCGTGGCCGACAGGGATGGCTTCGTCAACGGGGAGCGCATAGCCGATGGAGACGTGCTCATAGGGGTCGCCTCCAGCGGACTCCATACTAACGGCTACTCCCTTGCGAGGAAGGTCATATTCGATGTGGCCGGCTGCTCTGTCGATGACGAGCTTCCGGGCACCGGCAGGAAGATAGGGGACGTTCTCCTGGAGCCGCACATCTCGTATTCGAAGGCTGTGCTGGCGCTCCTCGGAAAGCACGACGTCAGGGGAATAGCCCACATCACTGGAGGAGGCTTCACTGAGAACATGCCGAGGATACTGCATGACGGGCTGGCCGTGGAGATAGAGAAGGGCAAGCTCAGGACCCCTGAGATATTCAGGTTCATACAGGAGAAGGGTGGCGTCCCGGAGGCTGACATGTACAGGACCTTCAACATGGGAGTCGGCCTTGTGCTAATCGTTCCGAAGAGCGAGGAGGGTCCTGTGATTGCGGGTCTCAAGTCATCCGGCCACGATGCCTATTCAATAGGAAGGGTGGTCAGGGGCGAACGCTCCGTGAAATTAATATAAATCATCGGGAGGTAGGATGTTTATGGTTGAAGTGCTTGTGATTTCGGGCTCGAAGTCCGACGAGAAGATTGTGGAGAAGGCTACCAAGGTGCTTGACGAGTACAAGGTCAAGTACGCGGTCGAGTACGCGAGCGCCCACAGGGAGCCGGAGAAGGTGGAAAAGATAGTGAAGGGAAGCGATGCGAAGGTCTTCATCGCGATAGCCGGCCTGTCGGCGGCGCTCCCGGGGGTCGTGGCAAGCATGACCAAGAAGCCCGTGATAGGCGTGCCGGTCGACTCTAAGCTCGGCGGCCTCGACGCGCTCCTTTCAATCGCCCAGATGCCCAAGGGAGTGCCCGTGGCGTGCGTCGGGATAGACAACGGCCAGAACGCCGCGCACCTCGCCAAGAGGATACTTGACCTGAGTGGTTGACATGGGATCGGTAAAGAGCCTGGTAGTCGAGAAGAAACCCAATGAGAGCGGTTACGGCGAGGGCTACTTCGAGTTCCGTGACGACTACTCGGTCTTCGACTACGGCTCCATGCCGGACAAGATACCGGGAAAGGGCGAGGCCCTCTGCCGCATGTCCGCATACAACTTCAGGGAGCTCGCAAAGCTCGGCATAAAGTCCCATCTCATAGATTTCGTGGAGCCGAACAGGCTCAGGGTCAAGCTCGTGAGGGTCCTCTACCCGGGGAAGGACGAGATAACCGCCCAGACCGAGAACTACCTCATACCCCTCGAGGTCATATTCAGGAACTCTCTTCCGGCCGGCTCGTCCGTCTTCAGGGCGCTCCAGTCCGGAGAGAAGAGCATCGAGGACTTCGGCCTCGACCACATGCCGGTCCCCGGCGAGAAGCTGGAGAAGCCAATCATAGACATAACGACGAAGCTGGAGACCTGCGACAGGAGGGTCACTTGGGAAGAGGCGAAGAGGTTCTCTGCGCTGACAGACGCCGAGGTCGAGAAAATCAAAGAGATGGCGCTCAAGGTCAATGACTTCATAACGGCCCGAGCCGACGAGCTGGGGCTCGAGCACGCCGACGGTAAGGTGGAGCTGGCATTCGGCCCGGGAAGGGAGATGATTCTGGTAGACGTGTGCGGCACGCCGGACGAGAACAGGTTCCTGCTCGACGGGTTCCACATAAGCAAGCAGGTTCTGCGCGACTACTACAAGAGGACCCCGTGGTACGCGAGCATAGAGGAGGCCAAGAAGTCGCTTCCCAAGGAGGAGTGGCCCGCTCCCGAGAGGCTTCCTCCGGAGCTGGTGTCCGCGACTTCGGACATGTACAAGGCCGTCTGCGATAAGTGGACAGGCCAGAGCGTCTGGGGTGCCTCGCTTCAGGATTCAGTGAAAAAGGTGCAGGGGTTTTTGAAATGAATCCCTTTGACAACATCTCGCCTCTCGACTACAGGTACTATGGAAGGGATAAGGATGTCTTCGCAAAGCTCTCGCCTTACCTCTCCGAGGAGGCCAGGATACGCTACCAGCTCAGGACCGAGCTCGCGCTAGTGAAGGTCCTTGCGAGGAGGAGGATATGCCCGGCTTCAGTCGTAGGTGAGGTCGAGAAGGCGATAGGAAAGATAACGGCAAATGACGTCTACGAAGGAGAGGACAGGATAAAGCACGACGTCAGGGCGCTCGCTAACTGCATAAGGGAGAGGGTCTCCGACAAGGCCAAGCCCTACGTCCACTTCACAGCCACGTCGTACGACATAGTCAACACTTCCGTCGCGGCGAGGTTCCGCGACTTCACGATGGACGTCCTCGTCCCGGAGATGCTTCAGCTTGAGAAGGCGCTCATCGCGATAGCCCTCCGAGAGAAGGGCACGCTCCAGATAGGAAGGACGCACGGCCAGCATGCCGAGCCGATAACCTTCGGCTTCGCCATCTCCGAGTACGTCAGCCGCTTCGGCCACGCGATAGAGTCAGTCAGCATTGCAGGTGACGACCTGAGGGGAAAGTTCTCCGGCGCCGTTGGAGCCTACAACGCCAGCGCATTGTTCTTCAGCGACCCCGAGAAGTTCGAGGCCGAGGTACTCAATGAGCTCGGCATAAAGCC
>CAZTRL010000022.1:0-20891 GCA_964616715.1 uncultured archaeon
GTAGCTAAACCTCCTGCAATTACTCTTTTAATTTCCATACTAATTTCCTCCTAAATTTTATTTTTGATTTCAAGCCCGAGCCGATATCTTGCGATACCGGCACAGGCAATTGTATATTAGTAAGGCCGTGTTCCCTATATAAAGATTCAGTGAAACAGTTTTTGTACCATTGTTTTGACATGCCATGATGCTTCTTTTTTACATATAAAGGTTTTAAATTCTTTTAAATTGTTCCATAAGTATTTTAATTATTTATAGACTAAAATAAGAGCCTTTAATGATTTTTATCAACACATCATGCGGATTATGTACACACGGACGAAATTACGTTTCTTTTTCAGACTAACATGACTGACCATACTGCATTCCGACAGTTGTCAAGTCTTTTATGTCAATGTTTCCGTCTACGTAGACATCTGCGTCTTGATTCCAGTCAGAATCCGATGTTTCAGTTCCGTAATATCTGCCCACTGTAGCCAAGTCCATTATGCCGACTACACAATCACCATTTACGTCCCCGACTATGTCAGGCGTCTGGTAGAATATCCTAAGCTCTGAAAGTTCAAACGAACCAGCGGATTCGCTAAACAGGGAAAAAGAGACATCGCATTCCGCGTTCTCGTCTGGAGTACATGTATTCAAGAACTCATTCAAATCATCATCTAAGTCCTCAGCGAAGCTGTTTTCATAATTGATGTCAAGTTCATCTATAACTATTGTGATACCATCTTCTGAAGATACCTGAACTGGGACCTCGCAGAATCCATAATCATCAGCTATGCATGAATCTAGATAATTCTGAATCGCAGGGGCATCTAGCGCCAACCTCTCGTCTATTACGGCGCCACTGAGATGAACGTCGTTGCCTTCAGAAGCATCCCCTATTTGAACAGATAAATTACGTTCGATCAATTCAATTCCACCACTACTTTGTCCGTATATCCTGCTTGAGCCAAGAAGTGCTTGTGTATCAAATGACTTAAATTGTGTTATACTCTCATAATAGACAGTTCCATAAGAACCTGATTGAGCGAGGTCGGGACCACCAGAACCGAACGCACATCCACCTGACACGGAAATCGATGCCGACGCATTCTTGATGTTCTCATAGAAAATCTTTACACGACCTCCGCCGCCGCCCCCACCATTACCTCCCGTATTTCCACTACCGCCGCAGCCACCATTCACACCTATACTAGACCTATCTAAGTTGACATCAGAACCCACAATAATCACGCCGCCGCCGGAACCTCCGCCTCCAGAAGCTACACTATTTATGCTCCCACCATCCGTACCGGCACATGATATTTTACCATGAAACTCAACGGAGCGTGACAAAATGGAGACAGCACCACCGCCATAACCTCCACTACCGACAATTCCTGACCCGCATCTATCAATTCCTCCTTCACCGCCGCCAGAGCCGGGATATATATACATAGCATCTGTAATTCCATAAATGGGACCACCCACACCGCCTCTAGCATTGTCGACCACATAGGAGTGTCCGCCAACTCCGCCGTAGCTGCCGCCGCCGCCGCCGTAATAATCACAATAAATGTAGCCTCCTCCAGTGCCTCCACCAGGGCCCTCGCCATTCTCCCCCCATGTTCCCTGTTTGCATCCCCCAGCAGCGCAGGCATCTCCTCCTTCATATCCTCTTCCCTCGCCATTTATCTCTGATGTGGAATCCACGAATATCTCCTCGAGGGCCGTTATGTTCAGCATGCCTGTGCCCTCGGTACCGTTCTGTGGACATACGTAAAGCTTGGAACCGTTCTTTAACCTGACATAATCGAATGCCTGATTGCCGCAGAGCTCTGCTTTCCCTCCATTAAGTATGAAGTTCTGTCCGGTAGAATTGGTTACGGTCAAGGCCAAGCTGGCGTTCAGCACATTGGCGTGCTTGGGTATCCTAAGATTGAGGACCTGCGGTTCTTCCGGTTCCAAACGCAGCACCTTCTCCTTTTCCGAATCGTAGAACTCGTCGCTGGTTATTACATAGCCACGCATCTCACCATCGAACGCCCATTCCTTCTCATCGTCAGTATCGGCTACCTCAAGCCATGAATCAAGCGGGTACCGGCCGTCATTGGCGAAACCCGTTATTTTCATGCTGGCTTCCGTCACGCGAGCATTATGAGGTAGTGTAAACCATCCTGTCTCTTCCGCGCGCTCATCAAAGACCAGCAACTTTTTATCCATACCGTTATCGAACGTGCTAACGAGCTTCGGATAACTCTGCCCTGCAGTAAGCTCGAAACCGACAATCTCGTCCTCTATTAACCCATCCTGGCAATCAGAGAGTGTGACAAGAATCTTGTGCTCCTCCCCCATCGCATCATCGTCCAGGAAGTCTGAAGGATTCCACGAGAAAAGGAAGTTATTTTTTCCCCTGGATATGTCAACGGTCCTGTTTTCCATGTATTCAAGATAGCCGGTGCTGTTCAGAACTTCGAAGTATATATTAGCATTCTCTATGATTTTCCCTGAGGGATTGTAGTATTCGGCTATTGCCCAGTTCTCTTCGTAAAATCCCTGTTTTTTGTTGACCCTTACTCTCAATTCCGGGGAATCAATCATGGAATCCACATCCTGAGATATGCCATCATTCGAATCTTGCAGAACAAGCGGTGTCAGAAAGAAGTGTGATCCTTCGGGATCGTTGTAAAGCACCAGTATCAGCGCATCCTCAAAATCGTCTGTCAGATTCTCGTAAACAAAATAGTCAGCAGGCACTATAGTCTTCCCGGCTTCCACGCTGCCGCCGCCCCCTATGAGGTTGTCGTATATGATCAGGTCGTTGTTGACCGCTATCAATCTGGCCTCTACGCCATACGCATCGTAATTGCCAATGTTAGAGAATTTGAGTCTCGTGCCGACAAAACTCCCATTGCGGTCATTTATCGCGGCCGCCACCAAAAGAGGAGACGGGTGGGAAGACGCGTCATTCTTGTCCGTTCCAATCTTCATTTCGCTCCTGTCAGTATAGTAATCGTGGTCGCTGTCTTCATTGAAGACGAAAAGTATTCTTGTCTTGCCTTCGGAATCTATAGAAGAGAAATCTCCCTCTGAATCCGTTTCCTCCAGAAACACAGTCCACCAAGACCATTCGCTGACTTCTTTTCCTAGCAGTGAAATGATTGTCTCATTCTCATCCACTCTAAGTGGAACCTCTGTCCTTTTCGTTGACGGCCTTCTTATCTGGATGCTCATGTTCAACCTTTTCATTATGTCGAGGTACTTATCACCGTCCCGGGAATATGTCATAAAGCTGTCCAGAGTTTCGTCCCCATCTTCTACACCATCATCTATCTCCACTATGACATCACTTCCCCACGCATTTTCGTAGAAAATCTGGTCTTCACCATAACTATAGCCGGAAATAGCAATCTTGACGGGGACCCCCATGTCTATGTCACGGACTTCTTCCAGTGTCAGCGTTACTTCGCATGAACTCTGAATCTTGGAATCCGGGTTGAGATTGTGAAATGATATCGGTGGCTCGTCCAATGCGGGACATGTCAGAGGAGGATGGTCTCCTGCAAAAACGTTGAATCGCAGGTCATCAATGTCTAAAGCTATATCGGTGCCCATGTTCTTTATGAAGAACGAGAATCTCAGGATTCCTGCTTCGCTTGGATTTATTGTCGTGGCGGTTCCCCATTCATAACCATCAGCTATGCTGTTAGTGTTCGTTACAGTCGTTTCCTGATATGAGGTCCTTGTAATGCTTGACGAGAATCCGGTTTCGAGCCCAAGCCCTTTGGTTATGGTCGCGCCAATAACATGTTCCCTTCCCAATGTCTCTCCATCGACGTGCTCGCTGCTTGTCCCTGTGTACTTCTCAGTCGACTCTCCCCACTCGACACCTCTCTTGAAAGACTCGAAAACCTCATATCCGTCGGTATAACTCTGATGATACTCCCCTTCGAGCTTTGCGCCAGGGACGTCAGCAGTTAGCGAGACGCCCGGATTGATTCCCCAGCCCCACTCGGCCTCCGAATAATTCGTTCTTCCTATCTCACTGTCAAAACTTCTCCCGAACGTCCTCCCATAATAGTATCCCTGCTGGCTGCCCGAAATCTCTTCCTTGTGGTCCTCATGACTTTCCGAATCCGCGGTGGAATTGGCAACGTCCACCCACTCGTTGTAAACGTGGGTTTTCTCATCCCCCACAGACATCGAGCTTCCCTGCGTGTTGGAAATAGAATATCCTTGGGTATATGTAGTTATGTTCCTAAATTCCGTGGTTATGTCCTCAACAAGGACGACATAGATATCGTCTTCCACCTCTATGTCTATTATGGGATAAGCGGCAACGAACACGTTATCCCCAGGTGGGAGTACGTAGGAAGGCATGTCGCCGCCCATGGTTCCCAAGCCTGCCGGACTGTAGCCCATTATCTCCTGGCCATCGTCATACTTGTCGCCGTCTGTGCTTTCCTTCATGGGATTGGTGAAATAGTAGAAAACCTCCATGCCGTCCCTAAGGCCGTCAAGGTCACTGTCGGCCAGCAGGGGGTCCGTCCCGTATTCGAAGACTTCCTGACCGTCTATAAGCCCGTCGGCATCCGTGTCCGGATTCAGGGGATCCGTTCCCCACAGATTCTCTTCGAAATCAGTGAGGCCGTCCCCATCACTGTCACTCGCGCCTTGGGAAGAAACAACAGGCTGGTATAACGATACAAACAAGAATAGGAAGAAAATGCAAATGACTGCATGTTTAAACATGTAAGTCCTCATCTTACCTGTTTCTGTTTTAGATGTAAGCTTTTTAAACATTACACGTGGCCGATACATCAAGATTCCACGATATAAAAGCGCGCCCGAGGAAATAATTAACCATGAGATTCGAGCTCCACTGCCACTCGCGACACTCGAGGGGCAGCAAGATACCCACAGAAGCCCTGACAACCCCGCGGGAGATATTCAGGGTGCTCAAGAAGAAGGGATTCGCCGGCGCTGCCGTGACCGACCACGACACGACGAAGGCATGGAAGGAGGCCAAGAGCGAGGCCAGGAAGCTCGGGATGGCATTCATACCCGGCCTCGAGATATCGACGAGATGCGGGCACCTCATAGGGCTCGGCATGACCGAGGGGATACGATGTGGCATGGGTGTCGAGGAGACTGTGGAGAAGATAAGGTCGCAGGGAGGAGTATCCGTCGCTCCTCATCCATTCGACCTGCGAAACGAGGGCCTGGGGATAGACTTCATGAAATGCGACGCCGCCGAGGTGTTCAACTCGCTAAACCTCTCAAGGATAGAGAACATAGTGGCAAGAAGGAAGATAGGAAGGACCGACGTCTCGGGGGTCGGGGGCTCCGACGCGCACACGAAGGACATGCTGGGACTGACGGCGAACATCATCGAGGCGCATGACGCGGAAGAGGCGCTGAAGGCCATCAGGAAGGGCAAGGTAAAGGTCGAAGGAAGGTACGTTCCAGTACCCGTCGTGGTCTCGTGGGCAAGGGAAAGGATGAAAAGCTCCCGCGGGGACATACTCATGTACATGGACAGGAACTACTCGAGTCCAAAGGCCGCGGTCTCGAAATTCCTCATGGACCGCTTCATAAACTCCGAGTCCCGGCTCTGGAACGGCCTCGGCTACTTCGGCGTCGGGACCGCAGTCCTCTACAGCGCGGCAAGGAACTCTTTCAGGCGGCTCTGAAAAGGTTTCCTGGAAAAACCGAATGATGAAACAAACCGTTTCACTTCATCATCACTACGAACCTGAGTATCAGGACGAAGACGACACCTATGGCAAGTATCGCTATCATCATTATCTGGGACCACGGCCTCTCGGCTGACGACCCGCTGCCGACGGCCTCTCCCGTGGGTATTGACATGTTCATGCTTATCGAGCCGGAGGCGTTTTCCGCGCCCTCGAAGTCGGAGACCACCTCCATCTCGAAGACGGCGTTTGCCTGCTCGTTCTCGCCAACGGCGGTCACGCTCACTGAGTAGTTGCCCTCGTCGGTGCCATAGCCCGGAGCGGCGTACATGTATATCTGCTCCGCGTATCCCGGCTCGAGATCCACCTTGGTCTTTGACAGGTGGACCCAATCAGGGGCGTCGAGCTCTATGTCATAGGACCTCGCGAACATCCCCCCGTTGCCCACAGTGAGGGTGAAGGCCGCGGACTCCCCGACCTCTATGCTCCTCGGCTCCGATTCGTCGGAGCTGAGATTCACTGAGTAGCATTCACCAACGGGGAGAACGCCAACGCTCACGGTCGAGACGTACGGCGCGTTCGGATCCATGGAGTCTATCGTTATGTTGAGGGGGTAATCTCCCTCTTCCCTGTCGCAGGGAACGTCTATCGTAAGGCCGACCGACGCCTCCTTCCCGCTCGCAAGGGGTATGGTCTCGGAGTTTGAGGCATAGCTGACGGTGTAGTTGTCGCCGAATATGCCGCTGTTCTTCATGCCCACCGTGAACTCCGCGCTCTTGCACGGGCAGACGTCCTGAGCTGCCGGAATGACCGAAAACTCGGTCCCGTAGCACTTCCTGACGTCCAGCTCGATGGTCTTCTGGTTGGAAACGTAAGATGTGTCGGAATTGAGCATTATCTTCACATCGCCCACGCCTTCGAGGTCTTTCGGGGGGCTGAAATCCATTCTGACGGTCCTGCTCTCTCCGGTGGCTATCGGGACCACGTCCTCCGCGAAGGTCGCCCAGTCAACGTCGGTGGAGAGCTTCACGGTCTCGTCCTCGAGGCCATCGTTCGTAAGGACCACGTCGAAGGATGAGACCTTCCCCTGGCACAGGTCATAATTGTCGGCCTCTATGCCAACCCACCTGCACTTGGCGACATCCAGCTCGAACTCCTTTGTCGTGACCTTCCCGGACACGTCAGAGGATGCCGACACGCCTATCGTGTACTTGCCAGGCTTCGCCCAGCACGACGGGGTGACGAAGACCGCCACGTCGGCCTCGGCGCCGCCGGCCAGCGTCACAGACGGGACGATGAATCCCGACCAGAGCTCGTCGTCGGGGAGCACAAGCTCCAGGTTGTACGTAGCCTCCTTGTCATCCAGGTTCCCCACCACGACGGAGACGTCGTCAGATGTGAGGGTGGAGCAGGGGCATACGGAATCGACGCTGGTCTCCACGGAAAGCGCAGCTTCCGGGTAGGCCGCCGCCTGCATGGGCAAAACGAGCGCGAGAATCATCAGCGCAAGCGCGATATGTTTCATCATCACCATAAATGGGCGTGAAATTTTTTAAGTCTATGCTTCCAACACGGGCAAGTTATTAAGGCCGCCGCAGGATTATATATTATTATGTATACGTCAACCTGCTGGGGGCGGTGAGATGTTCAACCCGCTCTCGTCGCTCTTCGGCTGGCGGCGCAAGATAAGGAAGCTTCGCAAGAGGTGGGACAGGCTCAGGGAGAAGACCCTCAAGAAGGACGCCTCTCTCAGGGCGAGGATACTCCCCATGGAAGACCAGATAGAGCAGAACCTGCGGATACTGGAGGAGAGGCACCTGCACAGGGGGGAGAGGGCCAGGCTCGCGAAGGAAGTGGAGATAGACCTCGAGGAGGTGAAGGCCATACTCGAGGAGAAGCCGGAGAAGATAAAGCCCCAGGAAGCCGCCCAGGCCCAGCAGCAGAAGGTGCAGCAGCAGGCCTACTGAATGTTCTGGGGGCCGTGCTGCATGACGCATTCCCCCGTAGTTCCGTTAGATTTTAAAAATTTACCACCAAGGTGAAACTAAGGTCCCTTTTATAAAAGTTTCCACCTATACTGGGATAAGGTGAAATGGCGCATGGGATACTCGTCAAAAGTGGGAAAGCTGCCGGCGTCCTCCGCGGACTGGTGCCACCTGGACACGATAGTGAGGTGCCCCTACGTCATACAGAAGAGACTCGGATGTCTCGAGGAGGGCTCGTCCTACAGGGCGCCCATAGAGGAGTTCAACGCGTTCAGGGAGAAGCGGAAGGAGAACCCCCCTGAAGTGAAGGATGGGGAACCCATCATAACGCTCATCTTCGGCGACTACCCGCAGGACAAAAGCAACAGCTTCTATCTCACAAAGTAGAGCAAGCGGAACGTGTCCGGTTTTCCTCAACCCGGGTATCAACTTAAAAGATTTGGCCTCATAATTCTCACTTAAGTGAAAAACATATGTCTGTACTATCTGAATACAAAAAAGTCACGGACCAGTGCATCGGAGGCTTCTGCACGAGCTACGTCCTCTTCGTTGAGTCCATGCCCTATGAGTGCAACCCCGCGAAGAGGCGGGCAAGGATAGTCGACTTCTGCGACGGCGGCTGCAGCCCCATCGGACTCGATGCTGACGACATGCTCGTCACAGAGGAGCAGGCGCTCAGGTGGGTGGCCGGCGCGGACCAGGAGGCGCTCAACACAATCGTCCACTGCAGGACCGGCATGAATACGGATGGAAAGAGGATAGCTGTCTACTTCACACCGGAACTATGATGCTCTGAGGGCAGACACGGGTGCGGCGCGAGTCACTTTTCCAGCCTGTACTTGGCGAAGAGCGGCTCCGGTTTTCCTATGGCGTGGCCGTCCTTCACCATAAGCTTCCCAGCGCTCTCCCAGTCCTGGCCCTTCATGCCCAGGAACTTCCATATCTTCTCCGCGCTCTCCGGTATGAAAGGCGACACGGATATGGCTATGGACCGCAGCATGTTGGTCCCCAGATACAGGCAGTTCTCGTAGTCCTTCTTCCAAGGTTCCTTCCGCTGGAAGTACTCGTTGCCGAACTTGACGAGCTTCATGACCTCGTCGAGGGCGCCCTGCAGGTTCATTGAGTCCATGAGACTCCCGGCATTTGAGACATGCTCCCGTATCCTCCCCTCCACCTGCCTGTCGAGGTCGTCGAAGCCGATAGGCATCGGAACCTTCCCGCCCTTCCTCGCGACGAACGTCAGTATCCTGTTCACGAGATTGCCCAGATTGTCCGCAAGCTCCCCGTTGTTCCTCGCCACCAGGGACTCCACCGAGAAGTCTCCGTCATCTCCGAACGGTATCTCGCTTATGAGGAAGTACCTGAGCGCGTCGGCCGAGTACTCGTCCACGAGCTTCATCGGGTCCACCACGGTCCCCCGCGATTTGCTCATCTTCTGTCCCTTCACGTTCACGAAGCCGTGTACGTAGACGGTCTTCGGGAGCTCTACCCCCGCGGCCATCAGTATGCTGCCCCATATGACGGTGTGGTGCCAGACTATGTCCTTTCCTATGACGTGCATGGCCGCCGGCCAGAAGCCCTTCGACTTGCCCCCTGGCCAGCCCACTGTCGAGAGATAGTTCACGAGGGCGTCCATCCAGACGTACTGGACGTGCTTTGCGTCTATAGGCACCTTGACTCCCCAATCGAAGCTGGCCCTCGAGACCGAGAGGTCCTTGAGGGGCTCCTTCAGCCTGCTCATTATCTCGTTCCTCTTCGATTCGGGCATTATGAAGGACGGGTTCTTCCTTATGTGGTCTATGAGCCTCTCCCTGTACTTTCCCATCTGGAAGAAGTAGCTCTCCTCGCGCACCACGTCGGGCTCCGTTCCGTGGACCGGGCACTTGTCGCCCACGAGGTCCTTCCTCGTGTAGTAGGTCTCGCAGTCCACGCAGTAAAGGCCCTCGTAGACGCCCTTGTATATCTCGCCCTTCGCGTAGATCCTCCTGAATATCTCCTGGGCAGTCCTCACGTGCCTCTCCTCGGTGGTCCTTATGAAGTCGTCGTAGGAGATGTTCAGGGCGCTGCATAGCTCCCTGAAGTGCGCGGACATCTCGTCCACGTAATGCTTCGGGGTCCTCTTCTCCTTCTCCGCGCACCGCTGTATCTTCAGGCCGTGCTCGTCAGTCCCGGTGGAGAAATGGACGTCGAATCCCTTCAGCCTCTTGTACCTCGCTATCACGTCGGTGCATATCTTCTCGTATGCGTGCCCCATGTGGGGCCTGCCGCTGGGATAGTCGATTGCGGTAGTTATGAGAAACTTCTTGCCTGCCATCTAGCAACCACCAGGATTCTTAATTTTGAGTCCCGTTCTTTAAATCTTTGAGAGAAATGGCATGCAGGCCCGCCAAACTCTCATTCGACTCCCTTTATCTTCAGTATGACCTTGTTCTCCCTTCCGGAGATGGCCTCGGTGTCCACGACGCCCCTCTCCTTGAGGTTCTTCACGAGCCTCGAGACCTTGGCCTTGCTGAAGTCCGATTCCTTTACTATGTCCCTCTGCCTGGCGTCCCCGCCGTGCTTCGCCACTATGTCGACTATCCTCTTCTCGTCCTTGTTGAGGAGCGGGAGAACCCTGACTTCCTTCTCGACCTTGACCGCGCCCCTCCTCATGTAGACAGCAATCCCCACCATGACTATCACAACTATGGATATCATCGCAATGACCGAGAGGTCCCACATGACACCGCCGTCCCCCACAACCTCGAAGAGGACGGAGAAGCTCAGGACGTCGTTTGCCTTCAGATCCTTCTTCTCCCAGGAGACTATTATGCGCTTGCCATCGGTAAGCACCTTCCCTGTAGGAGGGAAGTACGACTCGTTTGCGATGTCAGCGGAAAGAAGGCCCTTCGGGGGAAGCTTCACCGTGGAGAATACCCTCTTTATGGGCATGGTCACAGGGAAGCTGCTCCTGAACTCGTAGCCGTCCCCGCTAATCTTGACCCCGTCCTTCGTCCAGAACTCCAGCTTCAGCGTCATCTCCTCGTCGAGCAGGCTGTAGAAGTCGCAGCTTATCCTGCTCCCGCTTGGAAGGTTCTCGAAGCCGCACCTGCTGGTGCCGGAGCTGGTGGTGGCCGTGAGGTTCATTATGCTGAAATCGAGGTTGTAGTCTATGTGGTCGACGGGGCCGTCGAGTATCATGGTGACCGTGGTATCGACTAGAAGGTTCCTGCTTATGACGTTGTCTATGCCGTAGTAGTTGAGCTCCGCGGCCTCGGCCCCCGCGGCCATCACGGCCGTTGCGAAAAGGGTTGCAATCAAAAGTGAACGTATCATAGTTTAAATATTTGTCCCGAGTTTAAAAGCATTGACTGAAACGGTCCGAAACTATCCGCGGACTGTTTCACGGATTGTTTCATGGGTCTGGGAAAAATCATTTTTAAAGGAGTGCCCCGAAATATAAGAATGGCGAAGATAGCTGCCGGAAAAGGATCCTCAAGGAAACCCCGGAAAGCCGCGGGGAAGGCAAAGAAGAGAACCATTCCAAGAAAGCCCGGAAGGCCCGCAAAAAGGGAAACGGTTTCATGGACACGCAAGAAGGCGGAGACAGGCTGCTGCCCAAGGTTCGACCCCAAGCCGTGGGACGGCAAGACGTTCAACTGGAAGGGCAAGAAATTCGTCAAGGGCCGCGTGCTGACGCTGTTCAACATCCCGGTAAATTTCGGCGCAGTCATAGTCGGCATGATGAAGAAGATCGAGGCCGCAGGAGCCGAATGCCCGGGGTGGATGGGTCTCTCAGACCACACGTCGCTCTTCAACATGGACATATACGTGGCCGTGGACAGGAAGGTTCCCGGCCTTGAGAACACCACACTCACCGGGAAATTCCTCATGAAGGTCTACGAAGGCCCGTTCAGGGACACCGGGAAGTGGTGCAAGGACTTCTACGCATTCGCAGAAAAGAGAAAGGTGAAAGTGAAGAAGATGTACATGTGGTACACGACCTGCCCGAAGTGCGCAAAGGAATACGGAAAGAACTACGTCGTCATAGCCGGCCAGGTATGAATTCTGTCATTGTAAGAAAAGAATGAGTGCGTCGGCCGGGATTTGAACCCGGGTCACAGGCTTGGAAGGCTTATCCCAATCATCCTTGGCGTCATTTCTTCCAAGACGACCAGCCGACTGTCTGGGTCCTGCCAGGCTAGACTACCGACGCTTTTGTATAGATTAATGAAGGACGCATTTAAAAGTCAAACTCGTCCTTTGGCTTCTTCGCCACGGCCCCCATGCCGGCCTTTATCGCGTCCGCGACCTGGTTCAGCGTCTCGTCAGGCATCTTCTTCACCGAGAGCACTCCCTCGAGGCTCACCGGCCCCTCGGACATGTACCTCGGGATGAGATGGACGTGGACGTGGCTCACGACCTGCCCCGCGGCCTTGCCGTTCGACTGGACGACCGAGAGGCCGTCCGCCTTGGAGCCGGACTTCACGCCGGCGGCCACGAGCCTGGCCGTCTCGAAGAGCCTTCCGGCCTCCTTCTCGCTCATGTCGAACAGGGTCGTAGCGTGCTTCTTCGGTATCACGAGCACGTGCCCGGGGTTCCTCGGGTTTATGTCGAGGAAAGCGAACGTGGACTCGTCCTCGTAGACCTTCTTGGACGGTATCTCGCCTGTCGCTATCTTGCAGAACAGGCATCCTCCGGCTTCTCCTGATTCGCTCATCTTGAACTACCTCCCATAATCATGGGCCCACTGAGATTTGAAGTCCTGGACGTGCTTCCATGAAGCAAGCCTCTCAGGTCTGAAGCTCCCAAAGCTCCGATGCTAGACCAAGCTACACCATGGGCCCGTTTGTCTTTATCTATTGCGCGGACGTATTTAAAACATTTCCCGGCATCCGGGAAAGCATCACGTTTAGGGAAATACCGAAGAAAGGCGGGGCCCTTTTTAAGGGCGCTTCGCGAATGTTGAATTGGTGACGAATAATGGATTCAAAGAAAACACTCGTTGCGTTCGCAGCGGTATTCGTCGTGGTGACGCTTTCGCTCCTTGCGGCGGTCAACGACCAGAGGAATGAGATAGCGTTCGGGCCAAGCACACCCACGGTGAGGTCGGGACTTGCCGACTCCATCATGGGAGGCGCATGGGCGCAGACCGAGGTAACGGACAAGACATTGTTCACTACCGGCTCTGCTACCGTTAGCGCGAGCCCGGACAAGGTGACCATACAGTTCTCGGTCCAGACGCAGGACGACAGCGCACAGGTGTCACAGCAGGAGAACGCGGACAAGACCGCGGCCGTGAGGGCAGCCCTCATAGCCAAGGGAATCGACGCGTCTGAGATAAAGACCACCGGCTACACGCTCTACCAGGTGAGGGACTACAACTACCAGACGGGCGAGTACACAGACAGGGGATACAGGACGACCCACTCCATGAAGATAGAGCTCTCTGACATAAGCGAGGCCGGAGGGATGATAGACGCGGCCGTATCGGCAGGCGTCAACAGCGTGGACGGCGTCTACTTCGGGCTTTCCGACGACAAGCTTTCGGACCTGAGGATGCAGGCGCTGGAAGCTGCAGGAAAGAACGCGAGGGACAAGGCGGACTCGATGGCCAGCGGTCTCGATGTCTCGGTGACGAGGCTCATGAGCGCCACTGAAGGCTACACGTCGTCCCCCGTCCCGATGGCAGCCTACGACACGGTGGTCAGGGCAGAGAGCTCAGGCTCCGCAGCCCCGACTGAAGTCACTCCTGGAGACATAACAGTGACCGCGACGGTAAGTGCTGTGTTTGAGATAGCTTAGATTAAAAGCCGTTCCCGAAAGGGAACGCTTTAATTTCTTTTTTCACCAGAGTTACTATGGGAAGGATTCTCACGAACGAGGAATGGATGGAGTCCCGCAAGACTGTATACACAAAATGCGCAGACCTAGGGATTCCGGAAGACGCGCACATCCTGGCTCACGTAAATGACATATATCTCAAGGAGGACGGCAAGGTACTCAAGTACCTTTCAAGCTGTCCCGAGTCCGAGACGGCGTCGATTGCGCTCAACCTCGGCATAATAGATGGCAACGACCTCAACATGGTGAAGAAGGGAATGCAGACAGCCACAGAGTACGTAATGGGCGACATATCCATAGCGGCCCACACCAGAATCGGGTCCTGCGCAGAGGATGAGAGAGCGGAGCTCCAGAAGATACTGATAAGGATAGACCCGGAATACCGGGAGCAGATACTAGCCGAGTACCATAGCGTCATAAGGCCCGCCAGGTCCGGATACCAGACTGCCAAGTGATGACGTGCTGCATGAATACCATAAACAGGCAAGCCCCAGACGAGACTTGAACTCGTGACCTCGGCGTTACCAACGCCGCGCTCTACCGACTGAGCTACTGGGGCATGTTATGAATATTCTGCGCAGCTAAGTTATAAATTATTTTCCGGCGGCATGTGCTATAAAGCCGCCTGCGTGCAAATATTAAAAAGCTCGATATTATATTTATGCACAAGCGGGCCCGTAGCTTAGCCTGGTCAGAGCGCCACGCTGATAACGTGGAGGCCGTGAGTTCGAATCTCACCGGGCCCATGCTTACAACGGTTTCAGCCAGGGAACCGGCAAAACCTTTTTATTTATAAACAGTCCCAATAATTCAGATAGATAAGCCCCCGTAGTCTAGCCCGGTCAGCTTCCGGACAAGCGGATTTGCTGAATCCGGCAGACCGTAAGGATACCAGCCTCTCGAGCTGGGGACCCGGGTTCAAATCCCGGCGGGGGCATCCCGCTTATTTTTTTCATCGCCGAAAGTTCATGGCGCTTCAGCCGATGCCAAGGAGCTTCCTCGCCTTCTCAAGGATCTGCCCGAAGTCCTTCTCGTTCGGCGCGTACTTGGCAAACTCCACGAGGTCGCAGAGCTCAAAGCACCTCTTCGCGTCGCTGAAGATTGTCTTTTCCTTCCCTCTCTTGAGCATCTTCAGAACGTCGGTGCTCGTCAGCTCTTCCTTGCCCGAATGCAGCGCGTGCTTGTAATATAGCCTCACGCCCTCAGATACCCTCGCGTAGGCGTCCTTCCGCCTGCCCGAATCGAACAGCTCCCGTGCGGACTCTATCATCCGGACTGCCTCCTTCCGAAAGTCGAAGGGCTTCCCTACTGCATGCGCGACCATCTCGGCGGGCGCCGCCTTCTTCATGAAGTACCTCCTGTAGACGAGGACCGCGGCAAGCAGGGCGGCGGCGACCAGAAGCCAGACCGCGAAGCCCCACGGACTGCCTTCGTCCAGTCCCTCCGCGCGTATGTCCTTCAGCTCGCCCTGGACCGTGATGTTTCCCACTATCGAGGCCTGCCCGCCCTGACCGTCGGAGTAGCTGTAGTCGAAGCTGGACACATTGTCCGAAGGGATGGAGAACGACTTCGAGGAGAGGTTGAATCCCTCGGCTGTCATGCTCGCGTTGAGCTGCCGGAACTCCGTCGTGTTCTCAAGGAGCTCGGCAAGCCTTTCGGAGTCGTCGTCGCCCCACTTCTGCAGGTCCGCCATGGTGCCGTTCAGCATATCGCCCTTTATCACGGCGCTCTTCCCCTGGCTGTCATTGTACGCGTACTGGAAGCTCCCGGTGTCGTTGGACTGCGGGTCCACGCTCCTGGACGCCGCCTGATAGCCGCTTTGCTGCAGCTGCTGCTGCATCGCGGAGAAGGCCGCGTCCTGTTCTATCCTCTTCTGGAGTTCCTCCCGTTCCTGCTCCTGCTGGTTCACCTGGTCCTGCATCTGCTGCTTTATGGCGCTCATGTCCTGATTGCCCTGCTGGACGTTCCCCGGCCCCTGGTCCTGCGGCTGTTGCTGGGGCTGCTGGCCGGAGGAGCCCTGGCTTATCTGTATGCTCGTCGATGAGCCCGACGAGGAGTACGATGTGGATTGCATGCTCATGCCACCGCATCGGTATATGGTGGTTATGCCCTGCTGGGCGTTCTGCGGCTGGCTCTGCGAGCCCTTAACCGTGACGTCAAGCGGGTTGGAAGACACCTGCACGTCATTGCCCGTGCCGGGGTCCGTGTACGTCACGGAAGCGGGGCCGAGGGTGTAGTCGCCGGCCTGGTACACCTGTATCGGAGTGTAGGAGATGCCGGAGGCCGCGTCCCCGGGCACCGTGTATTCGAGGCACTGCACGTCGAGGCCGTTGCCGCCCAGCACGTTCTTGTCCTGGATTTGTATGGGAACGGGCTCCCCGTAGGGGTTGGTGAACTTCAGGATGACCGTCACGCTGTCCCCTACAGAAACGGAACTGTTGCTGAGCATCTTCTCGACGCCCAGCTCCTTTGCCAAAGCCGCGTGCGAGGCCAGTGAAAGGGCGAGCACCGCCACCAAGAGCGCATGCATCCTCATGCTCATCACCTTCAGGGCAGGGACCTGAACCTCCAGTACTTGAGATACGTCCACACGACGAGGGTGGCGAGGGCAAGCCCCACGAACCAGTCCTTTATCGAGGTGTCCTCGAGCTCCCTCTGGAGCTTCTCGGGAAGCCTCTCATATATCTGGTCCAGCGTCTTCTCGTCAACGGACTTGTAGTATTCGCCTCCGGTGTCTTCCGCTATCTTCTTCAGCGTGGTCTCGTCCAGCTGGGCGTACTGCGGCCTCCCGAAGAAGTCATAGCCCAGGAGCACCGGCTCCTCCGAGCCCATCCCCACGGTGTAGACCTGGACGTCGTTTGCCTTGGAGAAGTCTATCGCTTCGTCCGGGGATACGACTCCCGTGTTGCTCACGCCGTCCGAAAGCAGGATCACGACCTTCTTCTTGCTGGGTATGCTCGTGACCATGTCTATCGCCAGCGAGAGCCCGTCGCCTATCGCGGTCGCGCCGTCGCTAGCCTGCACGGTCTTCAGCCTCTCTATCGCCTTCTCCTTGAGCGGGGTGAGGTAGGAGGATGTCGTCGCACCGTCAGAGAAGAGCACCACGCCCACGAGATCCTTTGGGCCAAGCTGCCCTATCAGCGTCTCCGCCGCGGTCTTTGCGGCCTCGACCCTGCTCGGCTTGTAGTCGGTGGCCTGCATCGAGCCCGAGACGTCGATTGCGAGGACGACGTTCGCGCCTTCCTTGGACTGCTCCAGCGGCATGTGGGGGTCTGCCAGGGCCACGACCAGCGCGACCAGAGCCACGAGCATGACGAGGAAGAGTATCATGTCACTCCTTGGGGGCTTCTTGCCGCCGGTGGCCTCCCTGACTAGGCTCAGCGAACTGAACCTGAGGCTGAGCCTCTTCTTCCTCCTCATCGCCACGCGGTAGAAATAGGCGAGCACCGGCACGACGAGCAGCAGCAGCAGCCAGAGGGGACTTGCGAAGTTCATGAAGGCACCCCCCTGGCCCTCTGCCTGAAGAACCTGACGGCCTCCTTCTCCCAGCTCCCGGATGCCGGAATCTGTATGAAGTCTATCCTGTTCCTCCGCATGAAGGTCCTTATGGCAGCGTCCCTCTCAGAGGCGAGGGCGGCGAACCTCTCCCTGAAGGCCGGGTCCGAGGTATCGACCGTTATCTGCTCCCCTGTCTCGCCGTCCTCGAGGTCGACACAGCCCACGTCGGGGATCTCCGACTCCCTCGCGTCTGCTATCCTTATCGCCACGACGTCGTGCTTCCTCCTAAGCATCCGCAGGGGCCTGTAGAGGCTGCCCATGTCGCCTCCCATGAAGTCCGATACTATGAAAACAACGCCCCTCTTCTTCATGAGCTTGGAGAGGTCCGTGAGCGTCCTCCCGAGGTCTGTCAGCGCCTGCTCCGGGCTGTAGAACAGCATCTCCCGGATGACCCGGAAGGCGTGCCTCTTCCCCTTCCTCGGGGGTATGTACTTCTCTATGCGGTCTGTGGCCAGGAGAAGGCCCACCCGGTCGTTGTTCCTTATGGCGGAGAAGACTATGCTTGCGATGAGCTCTATCGCCGCCTCCTTCTTGAGCATCTCCTGGGTGCCGAAGTCGACGGAGCCGGAGACGTCGAAGAATATCATCAGCGTCAGGTCCCTCTCCTCGACGAACTCCTTGACGAATGGATGGTTCATCCTAGCGGTCACGTTCCAGTCTATCGTCCTGACGTCATCGCCGAAGTCGTATTCCCTGACCTCCGAGAACTCTATGCCCCTGCCCTTGAAGATGGAGTAGTAGGCACCCTGCATCAGGCCCTCCACGAGGCTCCTCGTCTTTATGTCTATCTTCCTTATCTTCCTTAGAACATCCTTCGGCTCATTCATAGAAACACCATAGAGCGGCAGAAGGGAGGCGCGCCAGGACCCTACGGTATCCTGACAGCCTTCACGACCTTCTCCACTATGCTGTCGGTCGTGAGGTCCTCGGCCTCCGCCTCGTAGGTCAGCATTATCCTGTGCCGCAGGACGTCTGGGGCGATGGCCTTGACATCCTCGGGCTTGACGTATCCCCTGCCGTTCATGAGCGCGTGCGCCTTGCCGCCCAGTATCAGCCATATGGAAGCCCTCGGGGACGCGCCGTACTCGATGAGGCCGTCGAGGTCGAGGCCGTACTCCTTTGGAGCCCTCGTCGCGTGGACGAGCTCGCTCGCGTAGCGGACTATCTTCTCGTCGGCGTATATGCGCGTGCAGAACTCCTGCATCTCGGAAAGCTTCGCGAGGCTGGCCGTCTTCCTGGCGACCGGGTCATTGCCCACCGTCATCCTGCCCACTATCTCCATCTCGTCCGCGAGCCCCGGATAGTCTATGAGGAGCTTGAACATGAACCTGTCGACCTGGGCCTCCGGAAGGTTGTAGGTGCCCTCGGTCTCTATGGGGTTCTGCGTCGCCAGGACGAGGAACGGCTTCCCCAGCAGGTACGTGTCACCGGATATCGTGACCTGCCTCTCCTGCATCGCCTCGAGGAGCGCGGACTGCACCTTCGGAGGTGCCCTGTTTATCTCGTCGGCTAGTATGAAATTGGTGAATATCGGACCCTTCTTCGTCGTGAACGCGCCGGTCTTCTGGTTGTATATCTTCGTCCCTATGATGTCGGCCGGGAGGAGGTCCGGCGTGAACTGGAGCCTCCGGAACCCCGCGTCCATGGTGCTCGCAAGCGTCCTCACCATCAGGGTCTTGGCGAGCCCCGGCATGCCCTCGAGGAGCACGTGGCCGTCGGCCAGGAGCGAGGCCATTATCCTCTCAAGGACGTATTCCTGCCCTACGATGACCTTCTTCATCTCTCCGAGAATCCTTTCCACTTCCTCCGAGTACCCCTCGGCCAGCCTGTTCAATCGAGCGATGTTCTTGTCCTCCATGTCAATCTTCCCTTTCCTCTTACATCATCGGCCACAGAGCCTGCGTTAAGGTATTTTTTCGCCATCCCCCTTTTTATGTCTTCTCCCAGTTCATTTCCATATTCGGCCCGCGGCAGGCCGCTTCCGCGCCGGTATGCTTTACGAAACCTGAGCTTTTTATAGTACAGAAAATATAATTTTTTCCAGTGAATCACACGGCGCGCCGATGCACCAGCGGGAGGCTGACGCGCGTAGAAGGGTTATAAATTTTATTGCAGGGAGGAATGAGATAATATGAGCGCGAAAATCCTATGGGTGCTCTCCATACTCGTCGCATGCTTCATCGGGGCGATGGCAGGCACGGCAATGACGGCGGGGATAGTCATCCCGTCGATGATAAACTCCTACCCGCAGGTATCAAACGGCAGTGTCATGAACGTGGCGTACACGCCTAACGTCACGGGGCTCGTGCTGCAGGACGCTATATATTCCATAGTCAACAAGAACAGGAACTCCGTCGTCAACGTAAAGGTGACGAAAACCGTAAGCACGTTCTTCGGCACGCAGAGTGCAGGCGCATCGGGCTCGGGCTTCGTGATATCCAGCGAAGGCTACATCGTCACCAACAACCACGTGATCTCAGACGCATCCGACATAAGAGTGGTCCTGAACGACGGGAGCGAGGTCCCCGCCACGCTCTCCGGGACGGACCCGCTAAACGACGTCGCCGTGATAAAGATAGACCCGCGGCCCGGCCTGACGCCCGTCACAGTGGGCGACTCAGCCAAGGTGAGCCAGGGCGAGTTCGTCATCGCCATAGGAAGCCCGTTCAGCCTCGAGAACACCGCGACCCTCGGCATAGTCAGCGCGCTGAACAGGACCCTGACATCGCAGGGAGGCTACATCATAGACAACGTCATACAGACTGACGCGGCCATCAACCCGGGCAACTCAGGCGGCCCTCTCCTGAACCTCAACGGCGAGGTCATAGGCATAAACACCGCGATAGCGACTGAGTCCGGAGGCTCCGAGGGAGTGGGCTTCGCGATACCGATAAACACGGCAAAGAAGATATACAAGGAGATAATAGACACCGGGAAGGTGTCGAGGCCGTGGCTCGGGATAACCGGGACCGACGTGACCTCGGCCATGGCGAGCGCATGGGACCTCGGCGTATCAAGCGGCGTCATGATAGTGGACCTGAGCGACAACGGGCCGGCGCAGAGCGCGGGCCTGCGGAAGACCGTCTCGAGGCCGGGGCAGCCCGACTTCTCAGTGGGGGACATAATAACGGGAATCGGGGGGCAGAAGGTGACAGACAACATGGCCCTCCTCAACACGCTCCTGAAATACAATCCCGGAGACACCGTGGCGGTCGAGGTTTACAGGGACGGCCAGTCCCTCACTTTCAACGTGACGCTCGGCCAGAGGCCGGACGGCGTCTGATGCCGGGCCTCACGGCTTCTTCAAAAGACGGCCCTCAAGCTCGGGCGGCACATCCCTGGGGATGACACCCCCCGTCAGCTCGATGTGCGGGAAGGCGTCGAACTCGTCACCCAGCGCCTCCAGGGACCTGGAAGTCGAAATCCATTCCATGCCGTCGAAGCGGCTGGCATCCACAGGCATCGTATACGACCTGAGCACCAGCCTCCGACCCTTCACGTATCCCTGAAAATACGAGAGAACCAGCTCCCGTACGCTGAGGTGCATGGGGTCCCTCCACTTGAGGGTGTATGTCTTCGACTGCGCCATCGCTCCCCACTTGCCGTCCTTCTCGAACGGCGATATGAAATGATAATCGTCGCCCTGGGTGCCTTCTGGCCTGAGTTCCATGATCAGCGGAGGCTTTCCGCTTATCCTCTGCGCCGCTGCAGCAAACAGCGCTCCCTCCAGGCAGTGCGCGCTTCCCTCGGCCATGACCATCCTGGGCGACTTGCAGACATAGGCATCCCTGCAGAAATTGTAGTCCAGCGTGTCCAGATAGTCCTGAATCTTCTCCGGCGTGTCAAT
>CAZTRL010000023.1:0-9278 GCA_964616715.1 uncultured archaeon
CATGGCTCAACGGCAGCGTCTCCGCACAGCTCTCCCTCGGACCGGGGAACTTCAGTCTCACCCAGTCTAGGCTCTCGGTAAGGAGGAACTTCGTGGTCGTGTACTCATGTTCCAGGATTGAGGATGCATGGGACTGCCACGGCGGCTGGCAGATATGGCAGTTCAACGCGAGCCTGGAGGATCCAGGTCCTGATGAATCGTATATCCCGTCCTCCTTTGTGGTCGCTAACCTCTCATTCGATACCGAGGTATCTTCTGTTGACGCAGGAGCGGTGACAAGCGATCCTCCAAGCGGCAGCGGCACGCTCGGGGGCGGGGACAGCGGTAACGCTCCTGCATGGACGGAGAACGGCCACAGCGGAGGTGCTTACACGTTCGACGGCGTGGACGACTACATAGCGCTTCCAGACATAGACCTCGGAGATTCGCGGTCCTACATGGTATGGTTCCGTCTCGATGACACGTCACACTACAACAGCCTCATCAGCAAGACGACGCAGGAGCTGGATTCCGAGGTCGACATGTTCATACCCGACGGCCTCGTGGTGCGCGCGGAGGCGCGCACCGAACCAGGCGTCTACGGCAACCTGCAGGGGAGCACGATAATCACCGACAACGGCTGGCACATGGCTGCTTTCACATACGACGGGTCCGTGATGAGGGTCTACCTCGACGGCCAGCCAGACGGCTCCCTTTCATACGGAAGCGGAATCGGCGAAAACGACATGCCATATTCCATAGGATACCGCAGGGGAACGGGAGGGCTCGCTTTCGAAGGCGCCATAGACCAGGTAGTCGTGCTCAACGCCACGCTGACGCCGGAGCAGATCCTCGCATACTACGAGTCTACCGAGGTGACGATACCTTGCGACGACCCACAGCCTTCGGCGTCATGCACGATAGCAAACGGCACAGGCGCAAGGACTGTAGCATGCTCCAACGGGCAGTGGGTGACGGGAACGTGCACCGTCTCTTCGTGCGACCCGGGATACGAAATCAGCGGCAACTCCTGCGTCCCCGAGTCCTCATCCGCCTGCGATGGCATGGGGGAGTGGGACTGGTCAGGGGTGACCACCATACCACCATTCAGCTGGCCCACCAACGTGGACATCCCAGGGAGCGGCGGCTGGAGCACCGCTGTCGAGTACGGGGCAAACTATCAGGTGGAGGCGAGCAGCGAGCATATCAGGGAGCCGGGGAGCCAGTCGATGAGGATGTACATGGACGCCGACTACCCGCCCGTGCCGGAGAGCCGGACCGGAGGCAACTTCAGGGCAGAGATATATCTTGAGCCATGGCACGACCAGATTCCAATAGGAACCGAGCAGTGGCTGGGTTGGTCCTATTACATACCCGAGGACTACCAGAACGACCCGGTGGCCGAGAAGCACATCTTCCAGTGGCATGTAGGCGGCGGGAGCCCGCCTATAGGCCTGTGGACATCGCCGACATCCGGCTCCAGCCACATCATAATATCCGTCCTGGACAGGTACGCGAACACATACGTGCTCCTTGAGGCCGGGCACTGGTACGACTTCGTGATTCATGTCGTCTGGGACACGGAGAGCGGCGGCCGCGGCATCACAGAGCTCTGGATAAACGGCGACAAGGTAGCGACCATCGAGGGCGGCACCACGTACGACCACCCGGATGGAGGGGAGCCCTACGGCGGCACGCCAAAGCTGGGCTTCTACAAGTACTCGTGGCTGAACGACGATGCGAAGGTCGCGGCCTCGGCAGATGCAGGAATCGACCACGAAGAGGTCTACATCGGGCCTGTACGCCGCCTGACGCGCCCGGAGGGCGACTACGCGGGAGCGGCGGGGTACGACTGCGTGGCTCCCAGAGGCGCCAGGCCATCGTGAGGCGCCGGCATCAGCTTTTATTGACTGAGAACACCTTCTTAGTCATGGTAAACTTCTGGGACTCGGTAAACGGCGTCATAAGGCAGTCCGACATACTGATACTCGTGCTCGACGCAAGGTTCATAGACGAGACCATGAACGCCGAGATAATGGACAAGATAAAGGAGAAGAAAAAGCCATACATGTACGCCATAACGAAGACCGACATCGCCGGAAGGATTGACACGGACTCACTTCCGACGCCGTACGTCCTCGTCTCCCCGACCCAGGGCAGCGGGAGGAACAGGCTGCGCGAGAGGATACTCGCAATCGCCGAGAGGAGCTACGGGAAGGGAAGCAGCGTCAGGGTAGGCGTGCTCGGCTACCCGAACGTCGGGAAGTCCTCCGTAATCAACATGCTCAAGGGGGCAAAATCGGCCTCCACGAGCAGCATGCCCGGTCATACCAAGATGGAGCAGCCGGTGCGGGCAGACAGCAGGATACTCCTCATAGACACACCGGGAGTGATACCATTCCTCGAGAAGGACCCGGCAAAGCACGCGGCCATAGGCTCCGTGCACCCGGGAAAGCTGAAGGATCCAGAGCTGACGCTCCAGGAGCTCATGGAAAGATACCCCGGGACCGTCGAGAAATACTTCGGAGTCGAGCCAGGGGAGAGCCCGAGAGAAACCATAGAGAGAATCGCACTGAAGAAGAACCTTCTCCTTAAGGGTGGAGTCCCGGACGTGCAGCGGGCGGCCCGGATGGCGATAAGTGCTATCCAGAAAGGGAAGATGAAGCTCTGAAGCCGCCGGCTTTTTTAATCAACCTGCTGATAACTTGAATATGCCACCGGGAGCGGTCAGGACAGTAGAGGACGTCATATTCTGGCAGTATGCAAAGATAATATCGGATTCGGCCAGATTCGGGAAGACCAACTACGGCTTCGTGATGTCGAAGTTCATGGACCTCAAGAGCGGCAGGATATCGTGGTCGACCACAATAAGAGAGTGGATAAAGGAGAACGAGAAGCCCGACCGGTGCATCTACTGCGGCTCCAATGGGAGCCTGACGGTCGAGCACATACTCCCGAGATGTTGCGGCGGGCCGGACATTCCGGACAATGCCATAAGGATATGCAGGAAATGCAACTCCAGCAAGGGAGGCAAGAGGCTCTACGAATGGATGGGGCTAGACGGCAGGAACGACGTCCCGAGGATTGCCGAGGGGAAGTACCTGAAGCTCCTCCACAAGATGCACGAGGAGAAAGGGACACTCCACGTGGACAAGGACGAGCTGACGTCCGATCTCTGCCCGCGCTGCGACATGGAGAAGCTGTGCGAGGAAGAGGGAAGCGAAGGGCGCCTCACGGTATTCTGCCTCGAGGGGCCGTTCAACAGGAAGCACTGAGTCCCGTTTTTTGTCACTTCATCGCCACATACTGGTAGAAGTCGGCGTTCTTGTCGTAGCCTTCTCTGTAGTCGCTGTACATAACAACCTTCTTGTATCCGGCCTTCTTCAGAAGCGACATGAGTTCCCCTTTCTTGAAAGGATAGAGGACGAGGTATGCCTTCTTTCCTGTCGTGCTGTCTTCGTACTCCATCACGACCTTGTTTTCCTCTATCTCAACAGGCCTCCCATGAACCCTGGTCCCACAGTACATATGCTTTCCGGAGTACCGGAAATCGCCTGCCAGAATCTTCTCCGCCTCATCAAGGAAATACTGGTAGTTCCTCTCGTCTATGACCAGTATCCCTCCCTTCCTCAGAAGGAAGCGGAAATTCCTCAGCGTCTTCAGCTGGTCATCCTCACTGAAGAGATACGTCAGGGAGTTTCCCAGGCACAGCACAGCGTCGAACTGGCCTTCGCTGAAGTGCATGTCAAGCTGCCTCCAGTCAAAATCTGTGACCTTCAGCGTTATGCCTTCCTTCTCTGCGTTCTCCTTTGCCTTGTCTGCAAAGAGGCTGTCTATCTCGTTGCTTGTCACATCGAAGCCCTCTTTCAGGAGATGTATGGTGTCGCATCCATCGCCGAGGCAGGACTCAAAAATGCGCTTCCTGCCGGCGAGCAGGTTCTTCAGGAAGTCCCCCTCGCCCTCGCGCCTCTTTATCCAGTCTATGAAGTCCCCCCAGAACTCCACAAGGGCCTTGGTGTTGTAGAAATGGTCCTTGATTTCGTGCTTGCCCATGCACATGATTTGTGTCATTGGTTTAAAATTTCTAAATGCAGCTTCCTGAGTCATTAAAAATTCAGACTGGCATTTAAAGTGCAAAGCCTACACCACCATAACATTTATAAATGTCTATATACCATAATGTATAAACATTGTGGAGGTAATGAATATGATTGATAATGTGGAATCCATGACGGGAATACCGGATTCGGTGGATGCAGGGCTAGTCACGAGGTGGATAGAGCGCTACTACGAGGAGAAGCTCAGCAAGAAGGATAAGAGGAACGGCGCGGAGGCCCGGACGGCCAGGAACCCGTTCATAGCCCAGATGATACAGCTCAACTAGAGAGGTCGTCGGTATGAGAAAGGATCCGCTCGAGATAATGGAAGAGATACTACGGGCGCTCGAGAGGAGGAGGGACGAGGCGTTCTCCATAAACGAGCTGTCCCAGGAGACGGGCATCCACAACGTCACCATAAGAAAGTACGTGAGGATAATAGAAGTGGTGCGAAGGGAGCCCAGGATGGAGGTAATAAAGACCAAACATTCGATAATATTAAGAATAAGGGAGGAGTAAAATTATACAAGGTGATTTTATGGTAAACGATGACGTAAGCCTCAGGGTCGGCGAACTGACCGACAGGACCGAGTCCGGGAGGGGACTCGTAAGGATTGATACTAAGAGCATGCACGAGCTCGGCATAAAGGAAGGAGAGGTAGTAGAGCTCGAGGGCAAGAAGAAGACCTCGGCCATAGCCGTCAGGGCATACCCCGCGGACGCGGGGCTGAGCCTGATAAGGATGGACGGCATCACGAGGAGGAACGCCGGCATAGGGGTCGGCGAGACCATAAAGATAAGGAAGGCCGACATCAAGGACGCGAGAAGGGTCGTCCTGGCCCCCGCCCAGAAGGGCGTCCGCCTGATGGTGAGCCCGGACCTCATGAAGAGGAACCTCATAATGAGGTCCGTCGTCAAGGGCGACACGCTCACGCCGTTCCCGGTAGTCAAGAGGAGGCCGAGGAACGACATGTTCGCAGACATCTTCGACATGCTGAGCGATATGGAGGGCATGTCAGACTTCTCGTTCACCCCGATACCCGGGGAGACCAGGCTAGTCGTCGTATCCACTTCCCCCGAGGGGCCGGTGAGGATAACAGACGAGACCGTTCTCGAGATAAACCCGGAGGCCATGGAGGTCGAGGAGAAGTCCATACCGAGCATGACATACGAGGACATAGGCGGGCTGCACGACGCGATAGAGAAGATTAGGGAGATGGTCGAGCTCCCGCTCAGGCACCCCGAGCTCTTCAGGCGAATAGGGATAGACCCGCCGAGGGGAGTCCTCCTGTACGGACCGCCGGGGACCGGCAAGACGCTGCTCGCCAAGGCCGTGGCAAATGAGTCCGGGGCGAGTTTCTTCTCGATAGCCGGGCCGGAGGTGATGTCAAAGTGGTACGGCGGCTCCGAGGAGAACCTCAGGAAGGTGTTTGAGAACGCCGAGAAGAGCGCGCCGAGCATAATATTCATAGACGAGATAGACGCGATAGCACCAAAGAGGGAGCAGGTGACAGGCGAGGTCGAGAGAAGGGTGGTGTCGCAGCTCCTCACCCTGATGGACGGGCTCAAGTCCAGGGGCAAGGTAATAGTGGTCGCGGCGACGAACAGGCCCAATGCCATAGACCAGGCCCTGAGGAGGGGAGGCAGGTTCGACAGGGAGATAGAGATAGGCGTCCCCGACACGAAGGGCAGGAAGGAGGTCCTGCAGATACACACGAGGAACATGCCGCTGGCAGACGACGTGAGCATAAACGAAATCGCTAACAAGACCTACGGGTTCGTCGGCGCCGATCTCGAGAACCTCGCGAAGGAGGCGGCCATGTCGGCGCTCAGGAGGAACCTGCCGACCATGTCGTGGAAGGAGACCGAGGAGCTGTCGCAGGATGTCCTGGAGAAGCTCAAGGTCAGCAGGAAGGACTTCGACAACGCGCTCAAGATGGTCGAGCCATCGGCCATGAGGGAAGTCATGATAGAGATACCAAACGTCAACTGGGAGGACGTCGGTGGCCTCGAGGAGGTAAAGGACAAGCTGCAGGAGATGGTCGAATGGCCGCTGAAGAACCCGAAGGCGTTCGACAGGCTGGGCATAAGGCCGCCCGCTGGCATACTTCTCTACGGGCCCCCGGGATGCGGAAAGACCATGCTAGCCAAGGCCGTTGCAACGGAGGCCGGCGCCAACTTCATATCCGTGAAGGGCCCCGAAGTGTTCACTATGTGGGTAGGCGAATCGGAGAGGAAGATAAGGGAGATATTCAGGAGGGCCAAGCAGGTGGCCCCGAGCATAATATTCTTCGACGAGATAGACTCGCTCACCCCGAAGAGGGGGATGGAGTTCGGCTCGAGGGCAACCGAGAACATAGTGTCGCAGATACTCACAGAGATGTCAGGCCTTGAGGACATGCACAACGTGACGGTCATCGCGGCCACCAACAGGCCGGACATGCTGGACCCGGCGATACTGCGACCCGGCAGGTTCGACAGGCAGGTGCTGGTCCAGTCCCCCAACACCAAGGCGAGGGAGGCCATATTCAAAGTCCACACCAAGAGCATGCCGCTCGCAAAGGACGTCGACTTGAAGAATCTTGCGAGGGACACCGAAGGCTACTCCGGGGCTGACATAGAGGCCGTCTGCAGGGAGGCCGGGCTCAACGCCATGAGGGAGGACATGAACGCAAAGAGCGTCAATAAGAAGCATTTCGCCGAGGCGCTCGAGGAGTCCAAGCCCAGCATAGACCAGGCCGTCATAAAACACTACCAGAACCTCATGGAGAGGATGAGGGCCAAGGCCACGAAGGAAGACAAGAAGGAAGACATAAACTACGTCGGCTAGGGCTTCATGGAAAGGCAGGCGGCGCCGAAGGCGTTGCCGCTCCTCATCCCCCTGACGACGGGTGGGGCCTTCATGACAAGCCTCCTCTTCATCTCCATCTTCATCTCATCCCGGAAGAAGGGCATGGCCCTGGATATGCCGCCGCCGAGCACAACTATCTCCGGGTCGAGTATGTGGCAGAGGTTGGAAAGGCCGAGCCCAAGAAGCCTGCCGTAGTCCTTCCAGACCCTCAGGGCCTTCTGGTTTCGCTTTTTCGCAAGCGCGAAGACGTCGACCGGCTGTACACGCATGCCCATGATGCCCTCGGTCAGCCTGAGGACACCCCTCGCCGACACGTACTCCTGAAAGCATCCCCTGCCGCCACAGGTGCACTTGACGCCCAGCGGGTCTATGGACATGTGCCCGACCTCGCCGGTGTACGGGCGCTCGCTGCAGAGCTTCCCGTTCATCACTATGCCGCCGCCGACTCCGGTGCCCAGCGTCATGGCGAGCATGTTCCTCTTCTTCCTCGCGACCATCTCGCCGAATGCCATGCAGTTGACGTCGTTGTCCACGACGACCCTCCTGCACCTCTCCCTTGCGATGCCACCGAAATCCATTCCCTCGAGGAACCTGAGGTTGGGCGCCCAGAACAGGATGCCCTCGCTCACAGCGCCCGGGAGCCCGACACCGATTCCCCTAAGTCCTCCCGAGTCGCACACCGCGTCGAGGACGCTGCTGAAAGCCTTCGTGTACGAAGCGACTGAGCCCTTTCCATCTATCTTCACTTCCTCCCTGAAGAGGAGGCGGAACCTCTTGTCAACCTTTATCCCCTCGACATGCGTCCCGCCGACGTCGATGCCTGCGTAATAGCTCATGACAACACTTTTAATTTTAACCGGGGCGCGTTATATAACATTATGCAGCCTACAAGGAGGCCGGCGGTGGCCGGGACGTTCTACGAGGGCACCAGGAAGGCGCTCGACGACCAGATAGAATCGCTATCCTCCAAAGCCATGAAGAAGGGAGACTGCATGTCCGTGGTGTCCCCGCACGCGGGATACATATACTCCGGCAGGACGGCAGCCTGCGCGATATCATCGCTTAGAAAATCACACAGGTTCATAGTCATCGGACCAAACCACACGGGACTAGGCAGGGAGTTCTCGGCCTACCCGGAAGGCTCATGGGAGACTCCACTCGGATGCTTCAGAATAGACGCCGAGATGACGGGGGAGCTCCTCAGAGGAGGGTGCGAGGAGGACGAAACAGCACACCTCCATGAGCACAGCATAGAGGTGCAGCTTCCGATGATCCAGCACTTCCACGGCCACGCGAGCATGACCGCCGTGTGCATAATGAACACCGGGTACAGCAGGGAGTTCCTGGACAAGTGCGAAAGGCTCGGCAAGGCCGCGGCGGCATCTATGGAAAAGCACGACGCGCGCCTCGTGGCATCGAGCGATTTCTCCCACTACCTTCCCAGGAGCATAGCCGAGATGAAGGACGGGAAGGTCGCAGAGCGCATAATGGAGCTCGACAACGAGGGGTTCTTCGAGGCACTACTGGAAACAGACGCTTCGGTGTGCGGCTTCGGACCCATAGCCGTCGCGATAGCGGCGGCAAGGAGGCTCGGCCTCAAGCCCAGGCTTCTGGACAAATCGAACTCAGGAGACGCGACGGGAGACTACAATTCCGTAGTGGCATACTATGCGATAGGTTTCGGCTGAGCAGGACCCGGACGGCTAGAGCATGTGGGTGTTCTGGTACTGCTTGCATATCATCCGCCCGCTGCCAGACCTGCATGCCGTGCCGTCCCTGTAGCTACAGTCTGTGTATACGACCCCGCCGCCTCGTCCCAGATACCGGGTTACATCATTACCCCTGATGCAGGTTGTCGTTTTTCTGGATATCGTGTTGGTCGAAGAAAACATGTTTTCCTTGATTATAATATGGACGCACTGGATTATAAATCCGAGCGCGCAGGCAAGGAGCGGCACTCAGAAGTCGATGACCTCTGAGGCCTCGAAGGCCTTCCCCGCAAGGCCTTCCATATCTATCCCGCTCTCGATCCGCTGCACGTCACGGAGCCTGGCCTTCGTCTGGGGATGCTTGGCCACAAGGAATGAGCAGCAGTCGCTGTAGGGCAGTATGGAGATGTCATATGTCCCTATCTCCCTGGCCTTTGCTATCGTGTCCTCCTTGTTATCCCCGGCTATCGGCGTGAAGACCGGATATGCCGCCATGTCGTAGATGCAGTTGAGGTTCTCAAGGGTCTGGGAGGCCACCTGGCCCACTGAATCGCCGGTGACGAATCCCAGCGCCTTCTCCTTCCTTGCCACCATCCCGGCTATGAGGAACATCATGCGCCTGTAGACTATCATCCTGTAGTC
>CAZTRL010000023.1:9378-20761 GCA_964616715.1 uncultured archaeon
AGCGAGACCAGCCTGCCGCTGGAGCCGGACGGGAGGCCGCCCATCCCCCTGTGCTTGCCGCGGAAGACGAAGGCGCGGTCCCTCGTGACCTCGATAGAGAATGTGACCTGGGGGTTGGTCAGGTCCACGCGCCAGCCGTACTTCTCCCTAAGATAGTCGCCAAACTCGTTCTCCATGTCCTTCGAGGTCTTCGCGAATGTCTTGTCTGAGCGGGTGGCAGAGACCGCGAAGGTGCCGGCCTTGACGCCCTTGGCGAGCTCGTCCAGCGCCTCGGTTATGGCGCCGCTCTCCCTGTCCGTCTCTATGGCAAAGGAGAAGCTCGCTATCCCCGGGACCTTGAACAGCCTCTTCCTGACCTCATCGTCGCTTCCGCCGTGGACGACCAGGAGCCGCCCGGAGAGCCTCTTGACGAAGGGCTTCGTATCTGAAAGCGCTGTCTTTATGTTCTGCACGAGCACCCTCTCGAAGTAGTCCCTGTTCTTCCCCTTTAGGCCGATTTCGGAATAATGCACAAGCACGCAGTTCATAAGTAGAAGAGGGGGCAAGGCTTAAAAACTCTTTATGCCGAGCTTTCTCAGCGTCTCGCAGGACTTGCAGAACTTGTTCTTGCTGGGCTCGCCGCAGCTCCCGCACTCCATCACGTCGCTTTCGGAGAACTCCCTTCTCAGCATCGGTATGAGCCTTACCATGTTCTGGATGAGCGCGGACTTGGTGCCGGGATAGTCGTCCTCTATCCTCTCCAGGGTCTTGTCCACGTACTCCCTGAACGACTCCTTCCTGTGGGGGCACGGCTTGTATAGCACCTTTATCTTCTTGAGCTTCGTGAAGAGCTCGGTCTCCTCGTTCGTGCAGAAGTAGAGCGGCTTTATCCTGGGTATGAACCCCTCGTGGGCGGAGGCCCCTGAGGCTGGCCCCAGCCTCGCCATGAGCTCCACCGAGCCCTTGAACAGGTTCATCAGGGCCGTCTGGGACTCGTCGTCGAGGTTGTGGCCGACCACCATCTTCGTGGCGCCGAGCCTCCTGGCCTCCCTGTTCAGTATCCTTCTCCTAAGTATGCCGCACAGCGTGCACTGGGTTATGTCGACTCCTCTCTTCCTTGCAATCGCCATGAGCTCCTCGTTGGTCTTTCCGTACTCCTCCAGAAACGTGAATATGCGGTACTCTATCCCGAGCACCTCGCAGAAGCTCTTCATGTCCTTCAGCTGCAGCTCCCTGTATCCCTTCACGCCCTCGTCCACGCCTATCGCAAACATCCTCTGGCGCTGCTTCTTCCCTATCCTGCTCAGGACGTAGGCCGCGGCCATCGAGTCCTTGCCGCCGGACATGGCAAAGCAGAGTGTGTCTTCCTTGGTGAAGAGCCGGAACTTCCTGACCGTCCGGAAGACCTTCTTCTGGAAGTAGTCCGGGAAGCAGCCCCTGCAGAGCGGGCCCTGCTGCAGCTCTATGACGCCGGGCTTTCCGCAGAGTATGCACTTCATAAAGAGCAAATAGTGAAAGGGCCGTTAAAAAGGTTGGCGGAGCCCTCAGAGGTGGACCTCGAATTCGTTTCCCTTCAGGACGTCAACGTCGGACCTGCACCTGGGGCACCTGACGTGGTCGTGGAGTATCTCCGGGTCGCCCTTCCAGTCGCAGGAGTTGCATGACACCTTGGCCTTAACGGTCTCTATGCTTATCCTGGTCTCCTGTAGCCGCGTGTTCTCGGTGAGGAAGTTGAAGAGCTTCATGAACTCCGCAGGGTCGCCCTTTATCTGGCCGAGCTTAATCTTGGCCTTCCTGTAGCTGCCTTCCTTTAGGAGCTGTATGAGCGAATCGACCGCCTTCTCCTCCCTGACCTTTCCGAGTTCCATGACTAAGCTTTTCACCCCAAAATTTAAAAAGCAGACTGGCCGCCGGAGGCCCTTCCCTGTTCGATTAATAAACTTTCGGAGGGCATTACTATTATTATATGGAAGGGGAAAACGTTACCGGGAAGGAGATGGAGATACTCGACCTCATACCGAGGGAGAACTCCTGGGAGCAGATAATATACCAGGTCGTGGCCATGAACAACCTCGACCCGTGGAACCTGGACCTGAGCGCCCTCTCCAAGGGATTCGCCGACCACATAGCCGCACTGGAGGACGTCGACTTCCGCGTCCCCGCCAAGTGGGTGATGATAGCCGCGGTGCTCCTGCGGATGAAGTCGGACTACATAAAGATACTCAAGATGGACAGGGAGCCCGACGCGGACGAGTTCGCCGACCTCGAGGACTTCGACGGGGAGGACATCCCCGAGGCCGAGGCGGGGGAGATGCCCGACGTCGACCCAATAGAGAACGCGCCCAAGAGGAGGCCCGTCAGGATGGTCACGGTGACGGAGCTCGTCGATTCGCTGAGGCGGGTGCTCGCGGCGGAGAAGAGAAGGGACGTCAAGATGAGGAAAATGCGGGGCAGGATAAGGATAAGGACCGACGACATCGCGGCGAGGATAGAGAGCCTCTACAGCAGGATAAACTCCATGCTCGGAAGGATGGACGATGGGAAGATAACATTCTCCAAGCTCGTGGGCAAGTGGGACAGGGAGAACGTGATAGAGAACTTCATGCCCCTCGTCCATCTCGACAACGAGAAGAAGGTCGAGTGCACGCAGAAGGAGATGTTCGACGAGATATTCATAAGGAGCAGGAAGGCCGGGTGATGTGGTGAAGTACTACGGCCTCCTGCTTCTCGTGCTCTCATGCCTGATAGCATCCGTCTTCGTGGAGGGCAAGGACCTCTTCTCAAGCGATTTCTACACGACAGCGTACGGCGCGATGGCGCTAGTCCTCGTCATAGGCTCCAAGAACCAGGAGTCGCGCAGGGTCGACAATGCGCTCGGCTTGCTCCTGATATTCTCGGTGGGCTTCCTCTCGACGAGGATGCTCGTCCAGATGATGACGTCAACATACACCGGGATGCTCGCCTTCCAAGTCGCCATCGTCGCGTCCCTGGACTACGCCGCCATAGGATTTTTAAGACTGGGCCGGGAAATAAGAGATATGCAGAAGGTCATAGGAGACGGCAGGTATGCAATCGGCTGACCACAAGAGGCTCATCGAGGCGGCGCTGTTCATGGCGTCGGAGCCGCTGGACATGGGAATGCTCTCAAAAATCACAGGCATAAGCTCGCTCGGCTATCTCAAGGGGTCGCTACTCGAGCTCCGCGATGAGTTCTCCGGACGGGGATTCCATCTCGTGGAGGGGGCGAAAGGGTGGTCCTTCCAGGTGGACAGGATGTTCCTCGACAAGGTCGCGGGCCTCACTCCCTACTCAGACCTGCCGGAGGGCCACAAGAGGACGCTCGCGCTCATAGCCTACAAGGAGCCCATAACCCAGTCAGAGCTCATGAGGATACAGGGAAGCAAGTGCTACGCCTACGTGAGGGACCTGCGGGAGAAGGGGCTAGTCAAGGCCGAGAGGCACGGCAGGACGAAGAAGCTGAGCCTCACGAGGGAGTTCGAGCGCTACTTCGGCGAGGAGAAGGAGAAGATAAGGGAGCAGCTGATACGAAAGCTCGACCAAGCGGAGAGGACGCGGGCGGAACCGCAGGAAGCTGGACCCGAAGATGCCTGAAAACTTATATGACGCCTGGGAGAATAATATTTTATGGGCGGAATGAAGGCCTTGGTGTTTGGAATCGCTGTCGTTTCTGCGCTGGTTCCCCAGGCCGCGCTGGCGCTCAGCGGGGACGTGTTCCTCATATCTCCCGACGATGGTCTCTGGACCCAGAAGACCAACAACACGCTCGGCTTCTCTTTCAATTTCACCGACCCGGGATACGGGATGGCTCTCTGCACGCTGAGCGTGGGCGGCGCCACGTTCACGGGGCCCACGCTCAAGGATGCCGAGACGGAGTTCAAGATTCCGACGGACTTCCCCGCAGGCACTATCACCTGGAACGTGAGCTGCGAGAACGACACCACGATAATATCGGGGAACCGCGTCATCCACGTCGACAGGACACCGCCCGCAGTGATACTCATCTCCCCAGCCGACGCGGGGACGGCCGAGAGCCCGGTCCCCTTCAGGTTCAGGTACACCGACGCGCTCTCCCCGGAGGCCGACTGCAATCTCTACACGAACGGCACGTTCAAAGGGCACGTGACGGCAGAAAACAACACCCAGACGCAGATGGACGTGGCGGCCGCGGACGGGCAGTATTCATGGTTCGTCAACTGCACGGACCCCGCGGGCAACAGCGCGACGAGCGGGACGCGCCACGTCAGCGTCTACACTCCCCCCACGCTCTCGTCCGTAAGCATAGACTCCCCAGAGGACAGCCAGGACACGACGGTGGTCGACGTGGAGCTCACCACCAACAATCCCGCGTCATGGTGCGGGACGTCCCTCGACGGCGAGGAGAACATCACGCTTGATAACTCCTCCGGCACATCGTGGTATGTCACGATGTACGGGATACCCGAAGGCGAGCACCGGATAACGGCATGGTGCAACGACTCCCACGGCCTCGTGAGCTCCGAAAAGACGTTCACGGTCGTAACCACGGGACTGCTGATAACCATAACGAGCCCGGAGAACACCACGTACTGGATGGCCTCAATCATCCCTGTGAGGGCAAGCCTCAGCAAGAACGGCCAGTCCTGCAGCATGAACGTGGACTCCGGGAGCCCGATAGACATGGGAAGCGTGAGCGCGAAGCTGTGGAACTACACGATAGGCGGGCTCGACATAGGCCAGCACACGGTGAGCGTCACCTGCATGACGACCACCGGCATAGAGAACACCAGCGAGGTGAGCTTTACCACGAGCGGCAAGGAGTGCGAGAGCGACACTGTCGGGGCTTGCACGGGAAGCGAGGAATGCATCTCGGGGAAGTGCGTCGGTCTCGAGTGCACGGGATGCAAGCATGCAGAAAACCATTCGTGCGTGAGTTACGAATGCTGCAGCGACTTCGAGTGTCCGGTGAGCCAGCGGTGCGACCTGAACTCGTGCGAGGACATCGAATGCGACTGCGGCGTCGTGAAGAACCACACGTGCGTCGAGTACGAATGCTGCAGCAATTTCGACTGCGGGCAGAACGAGAAGTGCGACCTTTCCGCCCACAGGTGCGACAAGAACACCATCCTCCTCATGGTTCAGAAGAGCGCGATGACAGGCCAGCCGGTCGAGGTCAGCGCGGTGGACAACAACGGCGACCCGCTAGAGGACGTGAGAATCACGGTCACGTACGAATCTGGGGAGAGCGAAAGCCTGCTCACGGACAGCACGGGGACGGCCACGTTCACGATGAAGGAAACGGGGGGTGTCGACATAAGCGGCGACCTCAGCGGCTACGACGGAGAGAGCCTCGTCATGGAGGGCGTCCCAGGCTTCAACTGGGGTGTGCTCCTGGCGGTGATGATAGGCCTCGCCGCTGTGGCGGGCGCGTACTTCTACTGGAACACCATGGCCAAGTCGTCCCCTCTTTCGCTGAAGAAGTCCGTCAGCGGTGAGAACATCAGCCTGCGCGTGAGGAACAGGGGCACGGAACCCGCGATGAACGTGTTCATAATGGACACCGTCCCGTCTGGCGCGTTCATAGGCTCCGACGTCATGCCCGGCATCGAGGACATAGGAAACGAGAGCCACCTGACGTGGACGGCATCTCTTGAGCCCGGGGAGGAGATAGTCATAACATACAGGGCAACGTCCACCTCCAAGGGATTCTTCGTCCGCTGGGGGGACGACGAATACGCAGGCTGAGCCAGCACGGATGATTTTTATTGCTCCCGGCACAATTTAGATTATGCCCGCCGAATTGAGATCGCTGGACTTCAGGTTCATAGTAAGGGAGCTTCGGGCATCCATACTCGGGGGCAAGTTCCGCAAGGTCTACCAGTACGGGCAGGGACAGAACAAGTTCCTCTTCGACGTGTACGTGTCGACCAAGGGTGGCTTCTGGCTCTATTCAGACACCGAGAAGATGTTCCTCGCCCAGAGGAAAATGGACGCCCCGGAGACGCCGCCTAACTTCTGCATGTTCCTGCGGAAGCACCTTATGGGGGCGACCGTCAAGGACATAAGGCAGCACGGATTCGACCGGGTCATCGAGATAGTCACGGACAGGAACATACTGGTGTTCGAGTTCGTCCCGCCGGGAAACGTCATCCTCTGCGACACGTTCTACAACGTCATAATGCCCCTGCGGATACAGAGGTGGAAGGACAGGGAGACCATACCCAGGAAGCCCTACGTCCATCCGCCGTCCGGCGAGAACCCCTACAACATATCGCTTGACACGTTCTTCAGGCTCATCGACAAGGGAGAGGAGAAGGCGGTCGCCGTGATAGCCAGGATGGGCTTCGGAGGGACTTACGCAAGCGAGATATGCGCGCTCGCCCGGGTCGACCCGCAGAAGCCTTCCGGGAGCCTGTCCCGCGGCGAGGCCGCCGAGGTATTCGAGGTCATAAGGAACATCGGGGAAAGGAAGCCCGAACCTGTGACCTACGGGGACGGGAGCGTCTTCCCCTTCGCGCTCAGCACGAGGAGCGACCCGGTGAAGGCGAAATGGTCGAGCTTCTCCGCGCCGCTGGACGAGATGTTCTCCGAGGAGATAGAGGAGAAGGCCAGGGAGCCAGAGGTCAAGGCCGAGAAGGAGAAGCAGAAGATAGAGAGGATAATGGAGCGGCAGAAGGCGGCGAGCGAGAAGCTCTCGGAGAAGAGGGCGGACGAACGGGAGAAGGGGGACATGATATACAAGTTCTACGGCCTGGCCGAGGGCATAATAGACGGGATATCTAACGCGAAGGCGTCAGGCCTCTCGTGGGAGGAGATAAAACAGAGGGTGAAGGGCGAGCCCACGCCGGAGGCCGAGGCCATAGTCGAGATACGGGAGCACGACGGCACGGTGGTCGCCGACCTCGGCGGCATGGAAGTGGAGCTGGACTTCACCAAGTCCGTGGAGGAGAACGCGGCGCGCTACTACGATGGCTCAAAGGACGCGAGGAGGAAGTATGAGGGGGCGCAGGCCGCGATAGAGCAGAAGATGATGGAGTACGAGAGCGCCGGGACGGCCCCCCAGGCCGAGAAGTCGGCGAATGAGAAGAAGCCGAGGAAGCCCAGAAGGAAATGGTACGAGAAGTTCAGGTGGTTCATATCCTCAAAGAAGTTCCTGATAGTCGCGGGCAGGGACGCGGCTACGAACGAGGAGCTCGTCAAGAAGAGGACGGAGCCTGGCGATTTCGTCTTCCACACCGACATACACGGATCGGCGTTCGTGGTCATAAAGGCCAAGTCGCCCAAGGGCACGAAGTTCGCCGGGATAAAGGACGGCGGGGAGATACCGCTGGAGGTCAAGAAGGAAGCCTCCGAAATGGCGGCCGCCTGCTCCAAGGCGTGGAGCCAGGGCCTCGGGACCATAGACGTCTACGCGGTCAAGCCCGACCAGGTGTCGAAGAACCCGCCTAGCGGCATGAGCCTCCCCAAGGGCTCGTTCATGATATACGGCACGCGCGAGTGGTTCAGGGACGTCGAGGTCAAGATGGCGATAGGCGTGCTTGTGGACAGGAAGAGCCAGCAGTGCGAGGCCATAGCGGGGCCGGTGATGGCGCTTCGGACCTACTCCAAGTACTTCGTCACCGTGAGGCCGGGGCAGGTCCCCGTGGCGGAGCTTTCGAAGGAGATAAAGAACCGGCTTGGCTACAAGGCCAGCCCCGAGGACAGGCCGCTCATAGAGGCACTGCCAAACGACAGCATCCAGCGCATCATACCATCGTCGTCCGGGCAGCTGGTGAACTGAGAGGTCAAGCGGCCTCCCGGCCGAAGTAGAACTCGCCCCTCCCGGACTCCCTCATCTCGTCCGCCAACTCGGCCAACATGGGATTTGATATGACGTCCCGCTTCCCGAGCTCTATGCAGTAGCGGATGTTATTCCGGCTGCTGTCGAACCTCGACAGGGCGACGTCGGGGCGGATGACTATCGCGCCCTCGTCCTTCACCAGCCTGAAGGCGTCGTCGACCCTGCCCCAGTATATGTCGGGCTTGTCCCTCACCGCCCTGTAGGTCCCCTCCGGAAGAACCCTCTTCATGAGCTTCATGGCCGCCCTCTCGGACGAGGAGCTCCTCTTGTAGCCCTTGTTCTTCGTGAGGCATATGATCTTCTTCGTGCATTTTATGCTCGGGTGGTCAAGAGGAACCGGGTCGCTGTAGCCCCCGTCGATGTACATGCTGCCGTTGAGCCTGACGCCCTTCCCGTACGTGACCACGGGGAGCGGGAGCGCCATCGTTGCCCTCATGACCTCGAACGGGTCGCAGCCCTCGAAGCCGTCCTTGCTGCTGAGATACTTCACCTTTCCCGTAAAGGCATCGGTTACCGGGACAACCAGCTCCATGTCGGATGCGAGCAGGGCATTCGCGTCCAGAGGGCACTCCTTCTTCATGAGGACGTCCACGACGTAGTCCACGTCCACGTACGGCTTGCCCCTGAGGAAGTTCCCCATGCCGACGAAGCTTTTGGAGGAGAGCATGTCCTCCCAGTAGGCCGCGTCGAAGTCGCCCGCCGCGTAGTAGGCGAGAGAGCCTATGCCGGAGGAGGAGCCGGAGCCGACGTCGACCTTCATGATGCCGTAGTGCTCCTGAAGGCCCTGAAGGACCCCGGCACAGTAAGCGCCCCTCATGGTCCCTCCCTCAAGCAGCAGGCTCACACCGTACATGAAAACATCCAACACTTCTGAAATATAAGCTAATTATTGTACGCGCAAATTTTTAAGCGGTACATGGAAGGGCGTCAGAACCTCACGGAGAATCCGCCGAACTCGCCCGTGGGCTCCGACCAGCTGACCTTGAGCTCCCTGACGCTTGAGCTGCGGGGTCCCTCCCTGCACAAATCGACAAGCTCCATCACCTTGAACATGCTTCCCTCGAACACCGCCTCGACGTTCCCGTCGGGGGTGTTCCTGACCCACCCGCTCACGTTCAGCTCTATCGCGTGGTCTCTTACGAATGCCCGAAAACCGACACCCTGCACGAGACCTTTCACCAATATATGGGCTCTCTTATTCATGCAGGCCTCACAGAAAAGATTTAACCTGCGCCGCTTAAATATTCTATAGCGGAAAGACAGTCTTTCCAGTAGGGTCTGCCATGTATCCGGAAAGGTCTATAGTAAGGGACATGAGGGTGCTCACGGAGCAGTTCATACCGAGCAGGGTACTCCACAGGGAGGGCCAGATACAGGCGATAAGGGACGACGTCAAGCCGCTCCTGGACGGCACAAGGCCGCGCCACGTCTTCATACACGGCAAGCCCGGGACGGGCAAGACATGCATCTCGAGGTACGTCGCCGGGGAGCTGGAGTCCTACAGCTCCAGCATCGTCCAAAGCTACAACAACTGCTGGGAGACGCCCAGCAGGTTCAGGATTCTCTACAACATACTCAAGGACGTGAGCCGCGCCCCCATAATACACCGGAAGGGGACGCCGACGGACGAGATAATGGACATGATACAGAGGAACCTCGAGGAGAAGACGTGCGTCGTCATACTGGACGAGGCCGACAAGATGGAGGACGAGAGGATACTATACGACCTGCTCTCCATGCAGAACGTTTTCATAATGATGATAGCGAACTCATCCACGGCGCTCTATGACGTGGACCCGAGGATAAGGAGCAGGCTCATGTCCTCGGACAACATAGAGTTCCCGCAGTACCGGCACCAGGAGATAATAGACATCCTGAAGGACAGGGCCGAGTGGGGGCTCTTCCCGGATGTCGTCAAGAACGCCCAGATAGAGAGGATAGCCGAGGGCACCAAGGGCGACTGCAGGGCGGCGATAGACATACTCCGGGTGTGCGCGGAGGATGCGGAGAGGAAGGGCGAGAGCGGCATAACCGAGGCCATGATAGAGGCGGCGCTCCCGCGTGCGGAGTTCTTCGAGAAGCAGAAGAGCATGGGCGGGCTCAACGAGCACCAGAAGCTGATACTCGAGATAGTGGGCGAGATGAAGGACGTGGATTCCGGGGAGCTCTTCAGCAGGCTTCTCGACCTCTCGGAAAAGAGGGGACTCGAGAAGATAGTGGACAGGACCTTCAGGAACTACGCGGACAAACTGGTCAGGTACTCATTCATCAAGTCAAGCGGAACGGGAAGATGGAGGAAGTTCTCCTCTGCCTAGGCCCCGCATGCTATCTCTTTTTCTAGCGGAATAGCGGAAAGGCGCCCTTGGGTTCTCTTTATAACAGGCCGAAAAAAAGCCCTAATTAGCTGCACACGAACTGCGGCGAAAAAAGAGGTGATGTCATGAATGCTCCTGCAATTGCCCAAAGGTTCCTCCCCCGGGCCAGTCACGGGGGACCCTATCTTGAGATAGGGACCCCCGGAGGCTACTCCCTCCGGGAATCCCCGGAGGGGATGGCCTCTCTAGAGACAGAGATCAGAGCGAGAGGCTTCAGCCCGAGAACCGTGAAGTCCTACCTGTACCACAACAGGGACTTCCTCAGATTCGTGGGAAAAGGTATGGGAGACGTGGACGAGACGGACGTGAAGGAATACATGCGATTCCTCGTCGAGAACCGCAGCGCATCAACCGCGTCGCTTGCGCTCTCGGCCATAAGGTTCTTCTCTGACAACGTGCTCATGAAGGACTTCGACGGGATAAAGAGCCCGAAGAGGCAGCTGAGGCTCCCGGACGTCCTTAGCAGGGAAGAGGTTTCATCCATGCTGGAGCTGACAAAGAACGTCAAGCACCGGATACTCCTGGAGCTCCTGTACGGCTGCGGCCTGAGGGTTTCGGAGGCTGCGAACCTTAAGACTGCGGATGTCAGCATGCATGAGAGGGTGATACACGTCAGGGACGGGAAAGGCGGAAAAGACAGGATAGTCCCGCTTCCGGCAGCGACATCCGGAAAGCTCGAGTTCTTTCTGAGGCTCCGCGACGACTCAGAGGAGTACCTGCTGCCGTCATCACGTGGCGGGAAGATGACCACGAAGACCATATACCTAGTCGTAAAGCAGGCGGCCGAGAGGGCGGGTATAAGAAAGAATGTCCATCCCCACACCATGAGGCACTCGTTCGCCACGCACCTCCTGGAGAACGGTCACGACATAAGGGTGATACAGAAACTCCTGGGTCACGCCGACATAAAGACGACCCAGCTCTACACGCATCTTTCGAGGGAATTCCTGCGTAATGTAACCAGCCCGCTGGATGCCGCGGCAAGAGACCCTGAGACTGGACTGCGCATCAATCAAGGAATGGAGGGTGACTGAATGCTATTCTCAAGGCTCGCCGACAGGATCCGTTACGGGGACTACGCAAAGACATACGAGTTCTCCATATCGAAGAACTTCAGGAACTTTGACGCGATGGTCAGGAACTTCAACTAGAAGCGCGTTATCGGAAGTTTACTTCCTATAACGCATGTTAT
>CAZTRL010000024.1:0-20429 GCA_964616715.1 uncultured archaeon
TCTCGTTCATCACCCGCCAGAACGGGATGTTCTCCTTCTCCGGTCTCACCAAGGAGCAGGTGGGGACGCTGCGCAGGCATGGATAGATGCGGCGTTTTGCGGCCTGTAAGCTTGATTGACTATTTCTCTTGTTTTTGAATGCGCCCAGGCTATGCTCTGCCCGCGCACTGGAAGAAGGGAAAACTCACTTCTTTTCCCACATGCTGTCGAACATCGGCTCGAATATGTCCTTTGCGACGTGCTTTGAGCCAGCCCAGAACGCGACGTCCTGGGTGTGGTGGACTTCCTTGCTGTCCGTGAGCGCTATCATGAAGTTCTCGCCGTCCACGTTGTATATCCTTCCCATCGGCTTGTCTAGTTTCTTCACCTCGGCGATTGCGGAAAGTGCCTTCGCGGCCTTTGAGTCCGCAGCTGGAGTGAGTATCTTTATCTTGGCGCCAGACTTGCTCCTGTTCTTGAGGACGTTGAAGTGGTTGGAGTGAAGCTCCTCGATGCCGTCCTCTGTGGTTATGAGCTTTATGTAGCTTCCCGCACCCTTGAAGAGCGACTTTGCCTGCTGGTTTATCGCGAAGTTGCCCTTCAGCGTTCCCGCTATGTCGAAGGGCTGTATCATTGAGAATCCCTGGCTGTAGATCTTCTCAAGCTCGGTCATGACAGGCGAGCTTGTCATCTTGTCCATCCGGTCGAGAGTGTCGCCATGCTTCCTCTGGAGGTTGTCCTTTGCCCTGTCTATCGCGTCCTTGGGCGCGAGAGCCACGTACTTGATGGGCTTTGAGGACTGGGCCACCACGAATCCCTTGTCCGCGAGTGACTCAAGAACATCATACGACCTTGACCTGGGGACCTTGGCTATCTCGGAGACCTCGCCTGCGGTTGCGACCCCCTTCGCTATGAGTGCGACGTAAATCTTTCTCTCGTAGAGGTTGAGCCCTATATTCTTCAACGCATCGAGTATTTCCTGCGATCCGAGCATATTTGCACCATGCACCATTTTGTTACTGTCTACTAATTAACTCCATCCTTTTTAAAGGTTTACCTTCGCGGCTCTTTGCCGTTAGGCGGAGTCCTGCTAATCTTTTGTCAGTAAGATATTTAAATATTTAGCACTTTCCAGTGGTTTAATCTGGTATTCATAACGGGCTGGCCGGGAACGGCAGTTTAATTTCTATATAACCCCGACAAATAATTAACAGGTGAGCTTATGGAGAGCTACAGCCCCCCCAGAGGCACGAGGGACTTCCTCCCGGAGGACATGGCGAGGAGGAGGGACGTCTTCGCGAAGGTTATGGAGGTCTTCAGGAGGTACGGCTACGGCGAGGTATGGACCCCGGCGTTCGAGGACTTCGCGCTCCTGTCGAGGAAGTCAGGTCCCGAGATAGAGGAGGAGATATACTCCTTCAAGGACAAGTCTGGGAGGAAGCTCGGCCTCCGCTTCGATCCCACGGTTCCCATATGCAGGATAGTGGCATCCAACCCATCGCTTCCGAAGCCGGCGCGCTTCTGCTACATAACGAACATGTGGCGCTACGACAGGCCTGGCGCCGGCAGGTGGAGGGAGTTCTGGCAGGCGGGCGTCGAGCTCATCGGGCCGTCGGGCCCCGCAGCGGATGCCGAGATGCTGGCCATCGTCGGCGATTCCATGAGGGCGCTGGGCGTGAAGGATTTCTACTTCAGGATAAGCTCCAGGAAGGTCGTGGACGGCTTCGTCAGGGAGTCCGGGATACCGGAGGCAAAGACCGCCGATGTCTTCAGGGCTATAGACAAGCTCGAAAAGATCGGGGAGAGCGGCGTCATGGCCGAGATGAAGGCCAGGGGGATAAAGCCCTCGCAGGCGGATGCGTTCATGGAGCTTGTCAGGTCAGGGAAGGCCAAGGGACCGGAGATGGAGGAGCTGAGGGCCATAAAGAGGGCGGCCGAGAGGATGGGTGCCGGGAAGATAACCATGGACCTGAGCATAGTGCGCGGCATAGACTACTATACGGGATTCGTCTTCGAGACCATGGTGAAGGGCTCCGAGAGGATGGGCTCCGTGGCGTCCGGAGGGCGCTACGACAGGCTGATAGGCCTTTACAGCGGCAACGACGTGCCGGCCACTGGCTACGGGATGGGGATAGACAGGCTGCTTGAGGTCATCGGAAAGCCTGCTGCCTCCCCGCCGGTCACGGCGTTCGTGGTCTCCGTGAAGGACGAGGTCTCAGGAGACGCGGCGGCGCTTGCCCAGTCGCTCCGCGCGGCCGGCATAAGCATCGAGACGGAGCTCATGGGAAGGAACATACGAAAGCAGCTCGAGTACGCGAGCAAGAAATCCATCCCGTACGCGGTCATCGTCGGCCCGGTCGAGGTAAAGGAGAGGAAGTACACGCTCCGCGACATGAAGACGGGAAAGGAGAGCAAGCTCTCTGCAAAAGGCATTATAAGGAAGCTGAAGTGACTTATCTCTTCCTCACGAGCTCTGCCGAGGTCTCGTGATTTTCCGGTGCGTAGTTTCTGTGGAAGGCTATCTCTTCCCATTCGTCAGGTCCGCAGGTCCCGAGTTCGGTGCTTATCATGAAGCCTCCTGGATTTACGGAGTCTTTCAGCTTCTTCATGACGCTTCCCACGTTTGGCGCCTCCCCCATCTGGAGTATCTGATTTATGTTTCCCGGGTAATAATGGGAAAGGACGACGGTGCAGACAGCGACGTCGTACTTTTCCTTTCCTATATCGTCGAGTATTATATCGCCCTGTATAGGCTTCAGCTTCGATGTCACAGTCTCCGGGATTTCAACTATTTTAGTATGATTGTCTCCGAAGAAGCTGTCCGCTAGCTGGTCGTTCCAGAAGAACCTGTAGTGGTATTTGGTGAATTCGCTCACCCTGTCGGCATCCGTTTCGATGTCGTACTTGTACTCGTAAATCATGCTGTTCCTGACAAGAATTTTGGCAGGGCGCTTCTTCAGTTCCTCGAGTACCCTCGGGTTCATGTCCATTACATCGATTTGGTAGTCCTCGATTCCCGCGTGCATCAGGGAGTTGGCGAGCTCGAACGGCTGATAGGTGCGTATGAATTCAGCAGGCGCTGAATCCATTCCGGGTCCCACGACGATGCAGTCGTAGTGCTTCTTCCCGGATTTCTCCATCTGCTCCCGGAGTGCGTCAAACGCCCTGTAGTGCCTGCCGAACTTGGTGTTTGCGCACGGCATCTTGCCTTTGAGTGCGTATGGGTTGGCATTCATGGATTCTAACATCAAGGAAAGTTTTATAAAATGGGCCTGTCACTTTCCTTTTCTGATGAATGATACGTAGCCCGTGTGCATGAGCCCCTTGGTCTGCGGCCTCGTGCTGCGCTCCTTCACTATCATCTCGCGGACGGAGCATTCTATGGTCTGCTCGTGACGGAGTCCCGCCTTCTCGCACTCCAGCACGAAAGTCCTGAACTGCTCCACCGACGGCACGTAGCCGACAAGATAACCGCCCTCCTTGAGCGCCTTCTTGGCGTGCTGTATGGCATGCCACGGCTCCGGCATGTCGAGCGTTATCACGTCCACGTCCTTTTCGTCGATGCCGTCGAATATGTCCTTGTTCTTGACCTCGACAAAATCAGAGAGGCCGGCCCGCTTGACGTTCGCGGACGCGAGCGTCGCGAAGTCCCCCCGGACCTCGTAGGAGAACACCTTCCCGGAGGGCCTTACTATGTTTCCCATGTATATCGCGAGGAATCCCGAGCCCGAGCCCGCGTCCACCACCCTGTCCCCGGGGGACAGCCCTGTGTAGGCAGATATCATCGCCGCGTCCTTGAGCGTTATTATCTGCGGGCCGCGCGTGAGCCTCTTCATGACATCCGGAAGCCTCATACTTTAACTACACCTCGGCACGTATAAAATGCATCCTTACAGGCCTCTTTTGCGGCTTAGCTTTAAAAACTATACATTTATTAACATTACCCAGCATAATTAGAGATACTGTGATGGTCATGAAGTACCCGAAGGTAATGAACACCTACTGCCCCAAGTGCAGGAAGCACACGGAGCACACGGTCAGCACCAGCAGCAGGAAGGGAAGGGGAAAGGCCCACCCGATGTCCGAGGCGCAGAGACGCTTCAAGGCAAAGCTCAAGGGATACGGCTCCTTCCCGAGGCCCAATCCGAAGGGAGACGGCAAGCCGACCAAGAAGCTGGACCTCAGGCTCAAGTGCAAGGACTGCAGCAAGAGCCACACCAAGAAGGGCTTCAGGGCGAAGAAGTTCGAGATAAAGAGCAAGTGATGTTATGGCAGGCGGATTCGTGAAGGTGAAGTGCACCGAGTGCAAGAATGAGCAGGTAATATTCTCAAAGCCGGCGGGCGAGGTCAAGTGCCTCGTCTGCGGCGCGGTCCTGGCCACCCAGACCGGCGGCAAGGGCCAGATAAGCGGCAAGGTAATATCAAGCGTCTAGTGAGTAGCCGCTCCCGCTTCCGGTATCCCCAAGCCTTTTTAAATATCTGGTTCCTCTATTCTACCTTATGAGAAAGAAAGGCTTCCCGGAAAGGGATGAGATGGTCGTCTGCGAGATAACCAGGATCAATCCCAACTCCGCCTATGCGAAGCTTCTCGAGTACGACAGGACGGGGATGATACACGTCTCCGAGGTCGCCAAGAGGTGGGTCAGGGACATCCGGGAGTTCGTCAAGGAGAGGCAGCTCGTCGTCTGCAAGGTGACGAGGGTCGATGGCGACTACATATCCCTTTCGATAAAGAGGATAAACAAGAACCAGGCAGAGCGAAAGCTCCAGGAGTTCAAGAGGGAAAGGAACGCGGAGAAGTTCCTCGAGCAGATAGGCAAGCAGTTCGGCAAGTCACTCGAGCAGACCTATGAGGAGATAGGATACGAGCTCGAGGAGAAGTTCGGCCTCCTCAACAAGACGTTCGAGATAGCGCTCAAGAATCCGGGCCTGCTGACAGAGAAGGGTATAGACAAGAAGTGGGCCGATGCGATAGCCGAGACGGCGAAGAAGAACTTCATAGAGAAGACGTACGAGGTCAAGGCGGTGCTCAACCTCGTATCTTATGCTCCAGACGGTGTGGACGTGATAAAGAAGACGCTGACGCAGGCTTCCGTGAAGGGCTTCGACGTGAGGTACATATCGGCCCCCAGGTACCAGCTTTCCTCGAAGGGCAAGGACATAAAGGTGCTCAGGGAGTCCGTGGAGGAAGTGTGCAATAGCATAGTCCAGGCCGTGGGGGGTGCTGGCGGCGAGGCTACCTTCTCGATAGAGGGGAAGAACTGAGGCCGCTCAATTCCATTGGTTGGCAGGTATGGTTCTGGAATCCTTCGGCGGCTCGATAAAGAAGATATTCAGCAAGGTCACTGGTTATTCCATAGTTGACAAGGAGAAGGTCGAGGCCCTCGTCATAGAACTGCAGAGAGCGCTCATACAGGCCGACGTCGACGTCTCTCTCGTTGCAGAGCTCTCGGGAAGGATAAAGGAGAATGTCCTGAAGAAGGAACCTCCGAAGGGCATGTCCCTGAAAGAATGGCTGGTGAAGAACCTGTACGACGAGCTCGTCTGGTTTCTGGGGCAGGACAAGGCCGAGGTTGCCGTCCGCTCCCAGCGCATTCTCATGATAGGCCTCTTCGGCGCCGGGAAGACCACGGCTTCGGGGAAGCTCGCCAAGTGGTTCCAGACGAGGGGGCTGCATGCCGGGCTAGCCGCGTGCGATGTTCACAGGCCGGCTGCCCAGGACCAGCTCGAGCAGATAGCAAAGAGGATAAACGCTCCTGTGTACAGGGATGGCAGGGGCGCCGATGGAATAGCGAAGAACGCGCTCAAGAAGTCCAAGGAGCCCGTGCTCATAATAGATACCGCGGGAAGGGACGCCCTCGACGGCGAGCTTGCAAAGGAGCTCAAGGGGATATCAAAGGCGGTGAAGCCCGACAACGTATTCCTCGTCATACCCGCCGAGATGGGCCAGGACGCGGGAAAGCAGGCATCCGAGTTCTCAAAGCTCGTCGGCATAACCGGCATAATAATCACCAAGATGGACGGCACCGCAAAGGGCGGTGCCGCTCTTGCCGCCTGCCGCGCCGCGGGGGCGAAAGTCACGTTCATAGGCACCGGGGAGAAGCTCGGCGACATCGAGCTCTACGATCCTAAGAGGTTCGTGGGGAGGCTCATAGGCTACGGCGACCTCGAGGGCCTCATGGAGAAGGCGAAGGACGCCGGCGTGAACGAGGAGGCCGCGAGGAGGATGCTCGAGGGCAAGTTCACCATGCGCGACTTCCAGGAGCAGCTCAAGTCCATGCAGGGCATGGGCTCGCTCTCCAAGATGTTCGACATGCTCCCGGGTGGCTCATCCGCCATAAAGAAGAAGCTCCCTGCGGGCTTCATGGACATGCAGGAGGACCGCATGAAGAAGTGGAAGTTCGCGATAGACTCCATGACGCCTGCGGAGCGCGACGACCCCGAGCTCATAGGCGCCGCGAGGGTCAAGAGGATAGCGCGCGGCTCCGGCCTCAAGGAGGAGGAAGTCCGGAGCCTCATGAAGTCTTACAAGCAGATAAAGAAGGTAATGAAGATGACGAAGGGCGGCAAGGCGTTCAAGAGGGGGCCCTTCGCAAAGATTGCAAAGCAGCTGGGGATGGGGGTCTGAATGAAGGTCACGGTGGCGCAGCTCAATCCCGTCGTGGGGGACATCGATGGCAACCTGAGGAAAGCAGAGGAAGTCATATCAAAGCATGCGGGAAAGACGGACCTCATAGTCTTCCCCGAGCTCTTCCTCGTGGGATACCCGACGAGGGACCTCCTCGAGAAGAGGGGATTCATAGAGAGGTCCTACAGGGCGCTTGACAGGCTCGCGAAGCTTTCCGCCTCCGCTAAGGGGACGGGGATAATAATCGGCGCCCCGACGAGGTCCGAGGGCGATGGCGGCAAGAAGCTTTTCAACTCGGCCATGCTCCTGGCGGACGGGAAGGTCGTGTCGATGCACCACAAGTCTCTCCTACCGACTTACGACGTCTTCGACGAGGCGAGGTACTTCGACCAGTCGCCCTCCGTGGACACAGTTTCCTTCAAGGGGGAGAGGCTGGGCATAACCGTGTGCGAGGACGCCTGGAACGACGCCGGCCTGTGGAAGGACAGGGCCTACCCGGACGACCCGATAGACGCACTCGCGAAGAAGAATGCCACGGTTTTCATAAACATATCGGCGTCCCCTTTCCATGTCGGAAAGGACGTGACGAGGTTCGAGGTCGTCTCAAACCACGCGAAGAAGCACGGTATCCCGTTCATATATGTCAACCAGGTCGGCGCAAACGACGAGATAATATTCGACGGCACGAGCCTTTTCGTGGACTCTTCAGGCCGGCCTGCAGAGGTCTTCTCTTCGTTCAGGGAGGACGTCAGGACGCTGGACACGTCGGCCCATGGCAGTGGTGCCTATTCCCCTCTTGACAGGATGGGCTCCGTGCACGACGCCCTCGTCCTGGGCATAAGGGACTACATGGGAAAGACCGGATTCGCGAAGGCTGTGGTCGGGCTCTCAGGCGGCATAGATTCCGCCGTGACGTGTGCCCTCGCAGTGGAGGCGCTGGGGAGGGGGAACGTGCTCGGGATATCGATGCCGTCCGTCTTCTCATCCGAGGGCAGCGTCGAGGACTCGAGGAGGCTTGCAAGGAACCTTGGCATAGAGTTCAAGGTCATACCTATAAAGGAGATACACGACTCGTATCTCGCCACGCTGGAGCCCCAGTTCAAGGGGAAGAAGCAGGACGTGACTGAGGAGAACGTGCAGGCCAGGATTAGGGGAAACATACTGATGGCGTTCTCAAACAAGTTCGGAAACATCGTCCTTTCGACGGGGAACAAGAGCGAGATGTCCGTCGGCTACTGCACCCTCTACGGCGACATGAGCGGCGGGCTTGCCGTGATATCGGACGTCCCGAAGACCATGGTCTACGACCTGGCCCGCTACATTAACAGGAAGCGCGAGGTGATACCGCCGGCGACCATAGAGAAGCCGCCTTCCGCCGAACTCCGTCCGGACCAGAGGGACCAGGACACGCTTCCGCCCTACGACCTCCTCGACTCCATACTTCGTGCCTATGTCGATGAAGGAAAGACCATGGACGAGCTGCTCTCTATGGACTTCGACGCTGGCACAGTCAGGTGGGTCGTGAAGGCCGTGAACAGGAATGAGTACAAGAGGAAGCAGGCGCCGCCCGGGCTCAAGGTCACGACCAAGGCCTTCGGCCAAGGGAGAAGAATGCCGATTGCGGCGAAGTATGAGAACGGTGGCTGAGCATGAGATGGGTCCTTGCGCTCTTTTTCATATCCGTGGTGGCAGTGTCGGGCTGCATATCGTCTGCGGGTTCTGTCTGCATAAAAGGCAAATGCTTCTCGGTGGAGATCGCGGACACCCAGGCCGGACGCGAGACGGGGCTCATGAACAGGCAGCACATGGACCCCGGGAGCGGCATGCTGTTCGTCTTCGAGAATGAGGACGTCTACTCGTTCTGGATGAAGGACACGCTGATTCCTCTTGACATGGTCTGGATGGACAAGGGCGGGAGGATAGTCTACATAGAAAGGGACGTCCAGCCCTGCGAGGCTGACCCCTGCCCGGTCTACACGCCTCCCTCCGCGGCGCTCTACGTCCTTGAGGTCAACGCCGGCATTTCGGATGACTACGGCTTTGCGGTGGGCGACACGGCCACCTTCAGCTACTAGGCGGGTTTGCTGATAAAAGAGTGAAATCCGGGGTTTAGATGAGCAGAAAGCCGACTTTATTCGCAAAACCCGTCTTCATTGTGCCGGTGGCAGGGAAATCCCAGCCTTTATGGCCTGGAAGTGAATGCCGCACGCTCTTTGTTGCTCACGGTTTTAGCTTTTTCTTTTTGTACAGATAGGCTATCGCGCTTGTCACCCAGGCTATTACCAGTCCAACTCCGACTCCACGAAAGTATGGGTTTCCTGTGAGATATCCCACTGGAATGAATATCACACTCAGAGCAAACTCGAATACCATGAGCGTCACATCCAGCCGTTCTAAAATGTATTTTCTATCCACGTTTTCCACCTCTTTATTGTTGTTTTCCGTTGCTTAAATGCCCCGTTCTTTAGGGACAGTGTCCTTTATCGGCAAAGCCCTACTAGTCCGGCCATTTAAATAACGGTATGCCTTATTTAATTGATTTTCATGAAAGCGGCACAAAGCGCTGGATTCGGGAAGAAGGATATCCTTTCTATAGCGAGGGCCGTCCTCTCGAGAGGGGAGACATGCGACCACTGCCTAGGGCGCCAGTTCGCCCAGGTGTCTACCGGCATGACGGACGAGGAGAGGGGGATGATAGTAAGGAAGCTTCTGAAGGCCGGCCCCTGCTCAGGGGTTTGCGTCGTGTGCGGGGACATATTCAAGAAGCTGCCGGCATACGCGCAGATGGCTGCAGGGAGGCTCGAAAAGATTGAGTGCGAGACCCTGCTCGTGGGAACCCTCATGAGCAGCGGCATGATAGGCCGCGAGGAGTCGCTGTGGGAGGACGTCGGGATAGAACTGTGCGAATCAATACGCTCCGAGCTCAATCGCGAACTCGGAAAGCTCATATGCGACATAACCGGGAAGGAGCATGACCCCGTGAATCCCGACGTCACCGTGCTCCTCAATCTCGACAAGGAGAGGACTGACATCGTCATAGCGCCGCTCTATGTCAGGGGCAAGTACAGGAAGCTCGTCAGGGGAATCCCCCAGAGCAAGTGGGACAAGTATGATGAGACGCTGGAGGACATAATAGCGGCACCTTTCATGAAGGCCACGGGCGGCGACGCCCATTCAATACACGCCTCCGGGAGGGAGGACATAGACGCCAGATGCCTCGCCGAGCGGCCCTTCGTACTGGAGATAGATAACCCGAAGAAGAGGAAGGTGAATCTCAGGGCGATGGCCGCCGCTGTCAAGAAGACCGGGAAGGCGGAGATACTCCACCTTTCGATGGCCACTAGGAAGGATGTTGTGGAGGTAGCGACCTCCAGGCACGACAAATCCTATTCCGCGCTGGTGGAGTTCGAGAAGCCTGTGAAGGGACTGGAGAAGCTATCGGAGCTCGTAGGCGTGGTGGAGCAGCGCACCCCTACGAGGGTGTCCCACCGCAGGGCCGACCTCGTGAGGAAGAGGAAGGTGATTTCGGTAAGCTGGAGGAAGATTAATAATAAAAAGATTGAGCTACAAATAAAAGGAGAAGCCGGGTTATACATAAAGGAGCTGGTGAGCGGCGACGACGGGAGGTCGAAGCCGTCTGTTGCCGGTCTGCTCGGAAGCCCGGCGCGCGTCAAGGAGCTTGACGTTACAAGGATATGGGATTGACATGGTAAAGTCATCAAGTGGCCTCAGGACGGGAACGAGGAGAAAGCTCTCGAAGAGGTTCGGGAGCAAGTTCACAGTCACTTCTTACCTTCGGGAATTTTCCGATGAGCAGAGGGTGACTGTCATGCCTGACCCGTCCTCGCAGAAGGGCATGCCGCACATAAGGTTCAAGGGAGCGTCTGGCGTGGTCAAGTGCAGGCGCGGGGATGCCTATATGGTCGACGTCAAGATAGGGAACAAGACGAAGACCATAGTCGCAAGGCCGGAGCACCTGGTCCCTGCGTGATGTTGGTGGTTTCATGGAGATAAAGACTGAAAGGATAGTGACCTCGTACGAGGCAAGGAAGATACTCAGGAAGAGGGAGAAGGACAGCGAGCTCAACTATGAGCAGAAGAACGCCCTTGACTACCTCAACAAGTTCTGCAGGCTCCCGGAGAAGAACATCCAGGAACTCGTCGGGGCACTTTCCAAGATAGAGAAGCTTCAGGACAGACACATAGCGGCTATAGTCGAGATGATGCCCCGCGACGAGGACGATCTCAGGCTCCTCTTCGCCAACGAGAGGATAGTCCTCGAGGATGGCGAGAAGAGCCAGATACTCAGCGCGGTCAAGTCAGCCCAGAAGTAACGTTGACAGATGTCTCCGGTTTCGTTTCTGACATAGATACTCAAGTAGCGATAAATTTATAAATAGAAAGTGTGATACTTAATATAAATTTGTTTGTATACTCACTAAAGAGGAGTAAAACATGGAAAAACCCAATGTGAAACAAAAGTGTCCCGAGTGTGGAAGCGAGAACATCCAGTACGACCCCGGCAAGGGGGAGTCAATATGCATGAAGTGCGGCACGGTCGTCGACGAATCCATGATAGACGTCACCCAGGAATGGAGGGCGTTCGACGAGGACCAGAGGTCCAGAAGGGTCAGGACCGGAGCGCCGCTCACCCCGACCAAGCATGACCAGGGCATAACTACCGAGATGGGTAAGGGCCGCGGCGAGCTTTTCAAGGTCGCGCCGAAGAAGAGGGCGCAGTACTACAGGCTCACGAAGTGGCACAAAAGGCTCATAAAAAGCAAGGACAGGAACCTGTCTTTCGCATTCTCCGAGCTCCAGAGGCTCATATCATTCCTAGGGCTCTCCCAGGCCATCCACGAGAAGGTCGCAAAGCTCTACGAGAAGGCCGTCGAGGGCGGCCTTGTCAGGGGAAGGAGCACGGAGTCCATAATCGCAGCTCTCCTTTACACGGTCTGTCGCGAGGAGGGCGCACCGAGGACGCTCGACGAGATATCGAAGGCATCCGGCATAAACAGGAGGGACATAGGAAAGACCTACAGGTATGTCGCGAGGAAGCTCGGGATGAGGATACTTCCGGCGAAGTCCCAGGACTACGTGCCGAGGTTCGGCTCCCTTCTCGGGCTCTCCGAGAGGGTCCAGGTCAGGGCCGTCCACGTGCTTGACGATGCCAGCAACTACGACGTCACCTCGGGCAAGGGTCCGATAGGCGTCGCGGCGGCCGCGCTCTACATAGCCGCGGTTCTCGGCGGCGAGAAGAAGACCCAGCGCGAGGTTGCGGACGCGATAGGCGTCACCGAGGTCACGATAAGGAACAGGTACAAGGAGATCGTTGACAAGCTCGGCATCAGGGAAGAGGTAGAGGAGAAGGTCAGGGAAGAAGAGGAAAGGGCCGTCTCCGTAAACTAGATTCCAAACCTTTTTTGCAAATATTTATAGAGCCTACCTGCCATTAGAAACTATATGGCGGGACGCAACTTCGCATTCTACGGCAAGCAGGCAATCATATTCAACAACGGAGACATCCCGGAGACTTCGCAGGAGCTTCTCAAGACCCCGATGTTCAGGTACGTCCTGAAGGGGTTCATGGGTGAGCTGCGGGAGAAGAAGTCCAGCCTGCTCTCCGTGTTCCCGAAGGGCATGCCTCGGGACGAGCAGGACAGTGCCATACTGCAACTTTTAAAGAGGCTTTCCTTCGAGACGATGGATGACATACTTGGGAGCTCTCCGGAGCTCAAGCCGTTCTTCAGGGACACGTACACCCTGCACCAGTTCGCCGAGCGGCTGTACAACTACTGGAGGCACTTCGAGCGCTTCTTCATATGCCTTTCAGAGGACGGCCTGAAGACCCCACTCGACCAGAAGCCCTACCGGACCTTCAACGACACTGTCGAGCATCTGAACCACATGGTGAGGAAGGTCTACCGGGACATATGCGAGAACATCACAGGGGACCATCCGAGGATATACAGGCAGGTGGCGGCGGGTTGCCATGTAGGGGTCATAGCCGCGGGAAGGGAATGGAAGTGCCCGAAGGATTACGCGCGCCTGTCAAAGATACCTTTCATCAGGCAGGTATACATGTCGCCGCCGCTCATACTCGACCCGCCGATGAACAAGAGGGACGGATACTTCAAGAGGGTAGACGAAAATCCATTGGAGGGTATCGATTTCACTGAAAAGGAATGGCTCTGCTACCCTGCAAAGGTCGGGGACACCCTCATACACGTGTTCTTCCATGCCAGGTTCATGGGCCTCGGGACATCGCTCGCCAACCTCTTCGAGCTCGGCGAGGAGAGCGACATGGGGAGGAGGCCGGACGCCATATACGCGTACGGCGTCCCGCTGAAGGAGCTGAAGAGGTTCGGCGACCCCCCGACCGTCTTCTATGACGACAGGAAGAACGGGATGCTGGTCGGGGCGGTTCCGGGTGACGACGCCTTCGGCTATTTCGGCTACCTGAAGAAGATGATGCTGACTCTTCACAACATCGCGTCCATGAAGAAGGGCAGGATGCCCGTCCACGGTGCCATGGTGAGGATACAGATGCGGAACGGCAAGTCCGCCAACGTAGTTATTTGGGGCGACACCGGAACCGGCAAGTCCGAGACGCTGGAAGCCTTCCGCATTCTGGGCGACCAGTACATACGTGGTATGAAGGTAGTCTTCGACGACATGGGCAGCCTGGATATTGGAAGTGACGGCAAGGTGAGGGCGTACGGCACGGAGACCGGCGCGTTCGTCAGGCTCGACGACCTCCAGCCGGGATTCGCGTTCGGGAACATGGACAGGGCCATAATACACAGCCCTCAGAAGATAAACGCCCGCGCCATAATCCCCGTCACGACGCGCGAGGAGATACTGGCCGGCCACGAAGTGGACTACTTGCTCTATGCAAATAATTATGAGAGGGTCAGCCAAGGCCAGCCGATACTGGAGAAGTTCGCGTCCATGGACGCAGCGCTTCCAGTGTTCCGCGAGGGGGCTAGGATGGCCAAGGGGACCACCGGCGAGAAGGGAATAGTGAACTCCTATTTCGCGAATCCCTTCGGCCCTCTGCAGTACAGGGACGACTACGAGAAGCTGTCCCAGAGGTATTTCAGGAAAATCTTCTCCTCGAGGATATTCGTCGGCCAGCTGAGGACGCGCCTGGGGATACCAGGCTTCGAGACGAAAGGCCCTCAGGAGGCCGCAAAGGAGCTGTTCAGGGCCATATCCGGGAAGTGAATGTTATGAAGCTTATACTTGTCAGGCACGGGGAGACGGAGGCCAATGTGAATGGAACACTTGAGGGGCGGACTCCCGGGGAGCTCACCGAGAAGGGACTCTTCCAGGCGCGCAGGCTCGGGGAACGGCTCAGGGAAGAGAAAATCGATATCATCTATTGCAGCGACCTCAAGAGGGCTATGGACACTGCGCACGAGATAAAGAAGTTCCATCCCGACGTTCCGATAGTATTCGTGAAAGAGCTCCGGGAGAGGGACCTCGGTCCGTTCGAGGGGAAGACCAAGGAAGAGATAGGCATGGACAAGGACGTGAGTGCGGCTTTCGTGGCCATGGAAGGGGCAGAGACATCTGAGGCTATGTTTGGCAGGGCGAATGCTTTCCTTTCCCGCGTCCTTGCAAAGCATGTCAACGACAGCGTCCTCTTCGTAGCGCACAACGGCATACTGAAGGCTATTATAGCTGCCATAGAGAAGAGAGCGATGGATGATATCATAAAGCTCAACTTCCTTGACAACTGCAGCGTTACGGTCTACGAGATAAAGAGTGACGGAAAAGCAGCACTCCAGCTCATGAACTGCACCAAGCATCTGGAATGATACCGCTTATTCGACGTAGTAGAATTGCCCTTTCTCTTTCTGCTCCGCATCCTTCTGCGAGCCGGGCTTGTTTGCCCTCGCCCTTCCTGTCTGGGGGTCGCGCCTGAAGGTTATGCCAATCTTCTTTAGGAACGCGTTCATGCCGTCCCTTGAGTTCGTCGGCGAGAGCCCATGCCCGTGCACGCTCCTCCTGCCCTCGAATATCATGAGCCTGTCCGCGACAGCCGAGAGTATCTGAAGGTCGTGGTCCACCACGAAAGCGGCAACCTCCTTCGCTTCCACTATCTCCCTGATTATCTTCGCCGCCCGGAGCCTCTGCTCCACGTCCAGGAACGCGGTCGGCTCGTCAAGGAGAAGTATGTCGAAGTCCTTCCCGAGAGCCGCCGCAATCATCACGCTCTGCATCTCACCGCCCGATAGCCCGGAGAGCTTCTTCTCCATTAGGCGCTCGAGGTCCAGCACGTGCAGTATCCTCTGCTTCATGGACTTGTCGGTCATCTCCTTCCCGAGATACAGCCTGACCGTGAGGCCGGCGTCGGCCTCTGGGACCTCCGGCCTCTGCGCCTTGTACGAGAGCCTCATGTCGCCCGGGGGCTCCCCGGAGTCCGGCTTGACGCCACCGGTGAGCATCTTTATGAATGTGCTCTTCCCGGTGGCGTTGGGGCCGAGGATGCCTATGGTCTCTCCCTTGTAGAGGTTGCCTCCGTCCGTCTCGAGCGTGAATGAGTCGAACTTCTTCTTGAAGCTTTGGAATGACGTGAAGAGCTTGCTCTTCATCGTGTTCGTCGCGCTCTTCGAGAACGTTATCCCCTCGTCGCGGAACCTCACGTTCTCCTCCTTTATGAAGCCATCGAGGTAAGTGTTTATCCCGACCCTCACGCCGTATGGCTTGGATATTATGCCGAAGCAGGAGGCCTTGCCGTATAGCATGTGCACCTGGTCCGCCAGGTAGTCCGCCACCGCAAGGTCGTGCTCGACGACCATCACCATCTTCTCCTTTGAGAGCTGCCTTATCTCCCCCGCCACGCGAAGCCTCTGCTCCACGTCGAGGTACGACGTCGGCTCGTCGAAGAAGTACAGGTCCGCCTCCTTGGCAATCGTGGCGGCGCACGCGAGGAGCTGCAGCTCCCCTCCCGACAGCTTCTTCACGTCCTTGTCCATCATGTCCTCTATCCTGAGCGCGGCCTTAAGCCTCTTCAGCCTCTCCGGGTTTCCTAGCTTCCCGAAGAGGTCGCCGACCCTGCCGCTCCACATCTTCGGTATCTCGTTTATGCTCTGCGGCTTGTATGCGACTTTTATGTTCCCCTTTAGGACCTCGGTGAAGTAGTTCTGGAGTTCCGAGCCCTTGAACATCTCCATGACATCCTCCATGGGGACGTCCACCCCCAGCATCCCCATGTTCGGCTTGAGGCTCCCTGACAGTATCTTTACGGCCGTGGACTTTCCTATCCCGTTCTGCCCTATTATCCCGACCACCATCTTCTCCTTTGGTATCGGAAGCCTGTAGAGCTGGAACTGGTTCCTGCCGTACTTGTAGACCGGGCTTTCCTTGAGCTCGGCCGGCAGGTTTATTATCGTTATTGCACCCGTAGGACACTTGTTGACGCATATCCCGCAGCCTATGCACAGGGACTCGTCTATGTTGGGCTTGTTGTCATCACTTGATATGGTTATGCAGTCCTCGCCCGACCTGTTTATAGGGCAGAGCCTCCTGCAAAGATGCAGGCAGATGTCGGGCCTGCAGATTTCCCTGTCCAGAACCGCTATCCTCTTTCCCATAGCAATCACTCGCCCGAGAGTTCGGCATTCTTGCCGTAGACTGCCCTGACTATCTCCGAGAAGTCCTTGGACGATATCCTCTGTCCCCTTCCGCGGCCCGTCGTCACCTTCAGGACCTCGTGGCCGTTCCTGTATACGGTGCTCACGGACGCCACCGGGAGCGGGCTGAGGAGGTTCCTCACGAACTCGGAGATGTTCCCGGCCTCCTCGGCCACCATCACGCGCTTCCCGAGAGCCCTCTCGAGCTTCTTGGCGTTCTGTCCGCTCGCGCCTATGACCTTCGGGGCGTCCCCGCGGCCGCATATTATGACAATGGACGAAGGGGTCTCCACTACCTTGGCTATCTCTATGTCCTTGAGCTGCTTCTTCTCACCCGAGAGCTTGAGAAGGGCCTCCGCGACCCTGACCTCGGTCCTGCTGACCTTGCCCGTCTCTACCTTGTCGGTGCATGACCTGCACAGCAGGCCGGACTTCAGGCATATCTCGCAGACGCGCGTTTTCATACCAAAAACCTCTGATTTGGGATTTAAATTTCCCTTGGTTCTTTAGATTGCCCGCTGTTATTTATAAGGAACGGCTGGGAACATTTTATTATGTGCTGCCTCTGGAAGAAGATGGGCTCGTTCTGCAGCGGTTCAGGCAGGGCCATATCGTCACTCTCCTGGAAGTCTGCAATCTCCTCCGGGCTGTGTTTTGCGCTGAGGCCGAAGAGGTTCCTTCCGTTCTTCGCGATTGACACGGCTGGCCTCATAGTGTTCCTTTCGCTGGTATCCGCAAATCCAGGCCTTGTCGATTTTCTTCTCTACGGCACCTCCTCTCCGGATGCGGGAATCGTGCAGTCCCTGTCCCTTGGCATCGGGGCGTTCATTGTCTGGCTAGTGGCAGGGATATTCATCCTGGGAGCATTGATCCGCCAGAGTGCCAAGCCCGCCGAGTACGGGGAAAGCTGGAGGGTTTCCTTGAGGAGTCTCCATTCACTGGTCATCGCAAGCGTCATAGTCTCTCTCCTCACAGTCATAGTTTCCATGGTGCCTTATCTTGGTGTGATTTTCACCGTCATGGTCGGGCTAGCGTTCCTATTCGTCAACCAGTTCATAATCCTCGAAGGGAAGGGGTTTTACAGGGCCATGATGGGAAGCCTCAGGACGTTCGGCAAGAAACCCGGCAGGGTTTTCATCGCCTGGATTCTCAGTGCCGTCGTGTCCATGCTTCTGATAATGCTGCTCGCCTCCCCGATGGTTGCGTTGCTCATCTACGGCGCGTTCACGGCGGCTGACGAGGCAGCTCTCGTGGAGCTGTTCACAGGCCCGCTTGCATTCCTCTCCGACCTGTTCGTGGTCCTCTTCGTCCTGGGAGTTTCCGTCTCGAAGACCTTCAGCGCATTCTTCCTGACTAGCGTCTACATGCAGCTGAAGAAGAAGAAATGGCTGTTCTTCTGAGACGCCAGTTCCGATTTTTATATCATAACGGAAACTATAGTCTATGTTGGTAGGCATAGTGGGCGTCCCAAGCAGCGGCAAGTCGACGTTCCTCAAGGCAGCGACGCTCGCTGACGTGCAGATAGCGAGCTATCCGTTCACGACGATAGAGCCCAACCAGGCAGTCTCCTACGTCATGAGGGACTGCCCATGCGGCAGGCTAGGCGTCAAGTGCAACCCGAACAACTCTAGGTGCGTCGGCGGAAAGCGCTGGATTCCGGTAAGGCTCCTCGATGTTGCAGGTCTCGTGCCGGGTGCGCACGAAGGCAAGGGCCTCGGCAACCGGTTTCTAGACGACCTCCGGCAGGCCGACGGCCTCATACACGTCCTCGACTGCTCGGGTCTCACCGATTCGGAGGGGAAGGAGAGGTCGGCGTCGGACCCGTGGGACCCCGAGAAGAACATAGAGGTGCTCGAGACCGAGATTGACGAGTGGCTCTTCGGGATAATACAGAATAACGTGGAGAAGGTAGAGACCCAGGCCAAGATGAAGAAGATACCATTGGAGAAGCCCCTTGCCGAGAAGCTCTCCGGGCTAGGTATAGGCGAGGACGACATCAAGCGCGCCATGCAGAAGGCCGACGTGAAGAGCAGGGAGTTCGCTACCATCCTGCGCAGGGAGTCCAAGCCGATAATAATCGCGGCGAACAAGATAGACAAGGAATTATCCAGGGAGAACTACGAGGAGATGAAGGAAAGGCATGAAGGGATGGTGCCGGTCTCCGCGGACTTCGAGCTCGCCCTAAGGGAGGCCGCCGAGCACGGCCTCATAGAGTACAGCCCCGGCGAGGGGGATTTCAGGATGGTTTCGGAGAAGCTGAGCGGGAAGCAGAAGGAGGCGCTCGGCTTCATAAGGGAGAACGTTCTGAGAAGGTACGGCTCCACGGGCGTCCAGAAGGTGCTGGACACCCTCGTATTCGACAGGCTCCATTACATCGCCGTCTATCCCGTGGCGAGCATAGGCAAGTTCTCTGACACGAAGGGCAATGTGCTTCCGGATGTCCACCTCGTGAAGAAGGGGACGACCATGAAGGAGCTTGCCGCGAAGGTGCACACCGCGATGGCGGACAAGTTCATAGGCGGCCTGGACACGGAGAGGAAGAAGGTCGGCGCAGACTACGAGCTCAAGGACGGGGACGTCGTGGAGATACTCTTCGGGAAGTGATTCATCTTCCAGTGAACCTTCTTGAGAATCCGACGTATATTGAGGAGTCCCTTCCTTTTTTGCCCCTGTCTACCTTAGGCCAGTTCCTGTATTCGCCCTTGAAGCTCCACTTGTCGTTTATGTTCCAGCTCACGCCTATCTTGCCGACGGGCGTCACGTCACGCCCCATGGTGAATACCCTTCCCATTCCGTAGGCGGAGAGCTTGTCGTTTATCTTCGCGCTTCCGCTGAGTATGACCTCGTTCTCTATCTTTTTGTCTTTCGTTGCCGTTGAGAGCGGATAGCATTCCAGAAGGAGTTTGGTGTTCTCCCCTATCTTTATGTCCTTTGCGAGGCCTGCCCTGAATGTCTTGGACACGAGGCTGCCGTTTCCCCAGTCATAAATCATGTCCAGCTGTCCCGCCGGCTTGACCGGGAAGTCAGTGTCAAAATAAGCATGGGTCTCGGAGAACTGCCTGGAATGGTTTGCAGACCTTGTTGGGTCCCCGACGTAGCCGAGGTCCGTGAACTCCGTGACCTTGAGGCCCCTGTACTTGGCCGAGCCGCAGAATGCGGGATTGTACCCGGGGTTTCCGCCAAGCATCTCCACAGCGGCGTCCCATGTTATCGTCTTTGCTGAGTCTGCGTAGTTTCCCTTCGCTGTGCTGTCATGGTACGCCACAATCTCTGTCTGCGGCCTGAGGGAATCGGCTATCACCTCGTTCGTTGTCTTCGGGGGCTGCGTTCCATCAAACATGAAATCACTTTTTATTACAACTAAATAGTAAATTTTATAAAGGTATGCATTCCCTCAAGTTTTAAAACACTATCCGTAATTTAATCCATGATCTATCTCATAGGCCTCGGGGTAGGAGGGGAGAAGGACATTTCCGTGAAGGGTCTCGATGCCTGCAAGAAGTGCGACGAGGTCTACGTGGAACTCTACACCGCGCGCTGGCCGGGCGACATCGAGAAGCTCTCTGGGATGATGGGAAAGGACATATCGGTCCTCCGCAGGAGCGACGTGGAGGAGCACGTGAAGAAGCTCGTTAATATGGGGAAGAAGAAGGACATAGCGGTTCTAGTCGCCGGGGACCCCCTCTCGGCCACGACCCACCTGAACATCCTGATGGAGGCGAGGGAACAGAAGGTGCAAACCGAAGTCGTCCATTCCTCTTCCATACTCACCGCCATAGGCGAGACTGGCCTCAACCTCTACAACTTCGGCAGGGTGGCTACCGTGGTCAGGCCGCAGAAGGGCTACAAGCCCACGTCGTTCTACGACGTCGGTGAGAAGAACAGGGAGCTTGGCATGCACACGCTCTTCCTCCTTGACATAGACATGGACAGCGCAGACGGCCTATTCGTGCTCATGGACATAGGAAAGGACAGGAAGCAGCCGCTCTTTACGAGCGACACTATGGTCGTCGCAGCTTCTGGAATAGGCTCCCCCGGTAGCGTTATAAGGTACGGGAAGGCCCTGGACCTCCTCAAGGAGCCCCTGGACCCTCCTGCGGTCCTCATACTGCCGGGAAAGCTTCATTTCGTCGAGAAGGAGTTCCTGGAGGCTTTCACCAGGAAGTCCGCATGATAGCGTT
>CAZTRL010000025.1:0-5202 GCA_964616715.1 uncultured archaeon
GCGTGGTGGTGCCCGTCGGGAAGGAGGTCTGGGTGACGGATTCCACGTACGGGAACGGTGACACGACCACGGCAAGTGAGTTGCTGAGGACGGTGGTGCCGTCCTGGGTGCCGTTGTTCGGCGTGACCGCGACCACCCAGTTGTCACCGAGGCTGATTTCCTGGCTGACTATAGTCTCCGGTGAACGGCCGGAAACTGCGGCATAGTAGTTTGCTTTGAGCTGCTCGGCTGAGAGCACCTTCTTATAGACACGTACCTCATCGATGGTACCATTGAACCGTTCGTTGCTGGCGTCGTTGCCTATCCACACATTTCCCGGCGTGGAATAGATGTCCGAAGGCGTGGCGCTCCCTGCATACTGCCCGTCACTGTACCAGCTGACGTTCTGATCGCTCTCCTTGACAACGGCTACATGATACCACACGCCGGGAGTGAAGGTGAGTGCCTGGCTCTGAGCTTCAGTGTCGCCCGCATACCAGTTGAGAGTGTAGCTGTCGCCTCCCTGGCTATGCAGCTGGAAGCAGGGGCCGGCGTAATCTCCCCATATGTTGGCATAGGTGGTTGGTTGCACAGATGAGAGCTTCACCCAAGCCTCGACGGTTAGGTTGTCGGTGGTGTCCATGTCCCAGACCCCTGTCTGCTGGACGGATATCCTGTCGTCTGTCCCGTCGAACTGGTAGCACCCCCCTATCATGCAGTCAGCGTCCGTCCAGGCAGGCACGTAGCCGGATGTGCCATCGCCGAGCGTGCCGTTGTTCCCGTAGGTGCTGTAGTCTCTTACAGCATCTGCCGTGGTAGCGGTGATTTCCGTGTCGAAAGGCATGTTGAGGACGGCAAGCGACGTGCCGTCCACCCTCCAGTCCGTGATGTTCGTGATGGGCTCCCCGTCGCTTCCGGAGACGTACGAGACTGTTATGTTGTCATCGGCGGTGTCGTAACCGCTTGTGCTGGCTATCACTACGTCGGACACCCACGGCGGGCGGGCGTCCATCATCGTGAACGTCACGCTCTCCGTGTCGCTCCAATTGCCCACCGTGTTGTTGCAGTAGAAGATGGCCGTATGGGTCTTGTTGGTCATGCTTGCGTTGGTCGCTGTCCAGTAGTTCCCGGCGCTGTTCGCCATGGTGATGTTGGTGGCCCCGCCGTCGAGTGAGTACAGGCATGCACTCACGCCGTTCGTCGCGTCCTTCGACGTCACGTTAAAGACCGTCACACCATTGTAGTATGTCTTGTTTGAGGGGGAGTTCACGATGATGCTGGGTGTCGATAGCGACTCGGTGTAGCCGAACGTCAGGAAGCTTGAAGGGTCGCTCATTGTGTTGAAGTTGGCCTTTATGAAGTTCTCGGTGCGTTCCGTCCAGTTGGAATAGCGGAACTCGTCTATTGTCCCCTTGAACTCGCCGTTTATGCCGAACTCGAAGCCCGCGCTCCTCGTAGTGAGGTCGGAGGCGACATTGTCATCAATCGCCGATATCGCGCCGTCCACGTATACCTTCATGTGGCCCAATGCTTCGTGGCTGCGGTTGTCATATACTATGACAACCTGGTGCCAGTTGCCGTCTAGAGCTGTGATGTTCGTCGTGATGGTGCTGCCGTCGTTCTGCTCGTAGACCACCAGCTCGTCGTTGTTTGCCCCGGGCCATACCCTTATGCCCTCGCTGTTGCCTGTGTTGGCCTTCCAGAATATCTCGCAGCTAGTTCCTCCACTCTCGCAGTCGCTCTCGTCGTCCTTTATCCAAAACTCGTACGTTCCCATCAGGTGCTGAAGATAGTATGGGTCTGGAGGGCTGAAATCTGACGTGGATATATCGTCGTCGTCACCGTCGAAGTATATTGAATACGCTATCTTGCCGCTCACCCGGTTGCTGGAGTTCATCCCGGAAGACGTGAAGTTGATTTTCATGTCTTCTTGATGGGATGTGCTGTCCAGTATCGAATAGCCTGGAGTGCTGGGGTCATCCTTGAAGTGCTGCACGGCCATATAATAGCTGTCCCATGTGTCACCGGACTCATCCTGGCTGGCGATATCCGTGGTGTTCTTGAAGTACATGTAGATTGTGCTGTCAGATTCCGCGGACACGTTCCTGACATTCACCCAAGCTGTCAGTGCCCCTGTTGCCGAGTCGTAGTCCTCCATCTCGTGAGGGAGCTTGATGGTGCTAGAGCACTCAGTGAACAGTATGTCTGAACCGTCCTCCTGGGCGTTGGAGGCGAGGTCGGGGTCCGTGACGCTCACGAGCACCGGGAAATTGTTGAGGTCGCTGTCCAGCTTAGAGCTGTTTATGGTTATCGCTTTCCTAAGGTACCACGTGTCGTTGTACCACGTGTCCGGATTGCACGCGGGCTCGCATACCCCATCCCATATGGTCCCGGTACCATAGTATCCTTCCCAGTATGCGTTTGGCAGGCCGGCGAGGCCGGCCGATGAGCTGCGTTTCACCATTATGAAATTCCCGTCGCATATGCCAACGCCCCTGTTCTGCTCGTAGGAGGCGACAGACGAGAGGTAGGACTTAGCATAGTAGTTGCTCTCCCCAGCAGCGGTCGGAGGCATAATCTCCTTTCCGTTAACGTCATAGATGGCGAACATCTGCATGCTGTCCGTCTGGTCGTTGTAGGCAACGACGAACTCATGGTCGCTGAGGGCGGCGACTGTCACGCTACGCGCTTGACTGGCATAGATGTCAACATTGAATTCGGGCGTCACCACGCCGCCGGTGCTATTGCGGACTTGGCAGTAGACGTCCCCGTAATCCCTGGAGGACCAGCATGCCACCCAGTAGGTGTCGTTGAGGGCGGCGAGGCTCGCGCCAGGACCGGGAGATGAGGTGACGTCGAAGTCGCTGTCCAGGACGCTGTTCGTTATGCCGTTCCCGTTCGTCTCGAATATGTAGAAATCGAGGTTTGTGTTCGTCTGGTCGCTGTACATGATGACGAACCTTGTGGAGTTAAGCTCCACGATGTCCGTGATGCCGTGCTCGAGGTTGTCGCCGAGTCCGGTGTCTATGCTCACCTGAGAGTCGCAGTTACCAAGGTAGTCGCATATCTGGTAGTAAGCAACGCCACTTGATTTTGTCTCCCAACCGAGCACGAAGTGGGTCTCGTTGAGGCAGCCGACACCGAGAGTACGCGTGTAGTCGCTTCCGAAGGGGAAGTTGGTGACGTTGTGTATACCGGTCCCGTTGAAGTTGATGGTGGCCGCCCTGTATTTGCCGCTGGCATGATCGAACCAGGCGAGCACGAAATCCGTGGCGTTCAGGGAGCACGCTCTGGTTGACAGGGAGTCCGGCGCAACCCTCGTGTCGTAGTCAAGTACGAGCTTGTTCCCTATCTGGGTGCCGTTCGTGTAGTATGCAGCGGCGCTGAAAGAGTCCAATGTGGCTCCTATCTCGAACCAGCCGACTGCGAATATCTGGTCGGTGATGACGGCCATGGAGGTTCCCGTCACGTTGTTGACCGTGGGCAGCAGGGTGGGGTCCAGCTCTATGCTTTCCCCGGGATAGATTGTGCTGCCGTCCCGGAAGCCCAGCCAGAGGCTCCCGTCGGCGAACTTTGTATCAGACCACGTGAAGCCGTTTGAGAGCAGGTCGGCGAAATTGAACTCGTACTCCCCGTTGAAGCTGACGGCATCGTCGCGGCTGGGACCGTCGCGGTAGCGGCAGTCTCCCGTGTAATCGCATGTATAGTTCTTGACTTCTATGCTGTCGTCTTCATTGAGCCCGATGACATAGTAGTAGGTCAGGTTGGACGCGGGGTTGGGCCTGTTGTTCTCCACAGAATTTTTCATCTTCATTGACTTCGTGTCGAAGCTTACCACCTGGCGCAGCCTCATGCCGGAGGCTTCCTTCTCGCTGAGGAATGTGAAGTTGTCACCGCTGTAGCCCGTGTAATGCTTCGACGGGCCGGAAAGGTTGTAGATTCCTGTGCCGTCGCTGACTGCGAATGCCAGGGTCCTCTCGTCGTTGACGGTTATCATTGGCTCTGAGAGGTTGTACTCGATGCCAGAGGCCTCCCTTACGGTCATCCTCTTGGGATTGTAAGAGAACGTCCCGCTCTTCCTTCCGACTGTCCTGTCTGTTATCTGGCGCGTCACGATGGAAGCTTTCGGGACGGGCGCCGGACCGCTGTCGCCGGGAACTCCAATCTGCGGCTTCCCGGTGGTCATCCCGCTCGGCCGGAAGGTGTATCCGATGCTCAGTATCAGGATGGAAGACGCCACGAGGAAGGCTGCCAGTATGGTCAGTCTGACAAGGCTTCCAGTGTTCATCTTCATGGATTTTCCCCTTCCATCTAGCATATCTCCAGGGTATTCGAACCGCCCTTGATTATCATGCACGTCCCGTTGTAGTACTGCTCACCGCCGGATCCGTAGTAGACCTTGCCGTTGTCTTCGGTCACGTTGATGTCTCCCACGACCGTGAGTGCGTGCTGGGGCGTCGTCGTCCCTATGCCAACGTTTCCGCCGAAGTAGCTGTTGCCCGACGAGACCGAGAGCGGTCCCTGTGAGAGTATGCCGCCGGGGCCCACCATCATGCCCGTACCGACGTATAGGTCATTTGCGATGTCCATGCTCTCAGACACGCTGATGCTCGACGCGGCGATGTCGCCTATGCTCGCGGAAGGAGAGTCTATTCCGGAGATGTCTACCACTGCGAGCGCGGAGGGGTTTGAGGAAGCCACGTAGGCGTACTTGCCGGAGAGCTCTAGTGTGTACGCGCCGCCAAGATAGCTGCTGCTGTAGTTGCCCACGTATGTCGGGTTTGCGGGGTCGGAGACGTCGATTACAACGAGGTTGTTGTAAGTTACCGAAGTCACGTAGGCGTACTTGCCGGAGACTTGGACGGAATTGGCCGAATGGAGATAATCTGCATCGGTATAGTTCCCGACGTAGGTCGGGTTGGAAGGGTCGGAGACGTCGATTATGGCGAGGCCGGCCGCGTTGTACGAAGTCACGTAAGCGTACCTCCCTGAAACGTAGACGGCACTCGCACCGTCGATGTAGTAACTGCTGTAGTTTCCCACGTAGGTCGGGTTGGAAGGGTCGGAGACGTCGATTACGACAAGGTTGTCGCGGAGTTCCGCAGTCACGTAGGCGTACTTGCCGACTACCTGGACATCGAAAGGGGTCTGCAGGTAATCGGAACTGCTGTAGTTTCCCACGTAGGTCGGGTTGGAAGGGTCGGAGACGTCGATTATGGCGAG
>CAZTRL010000025.1:5302-19927 GCA_964616715.1 uncultured archaeon
GAACTGCTGTAGTTTCCCACGTAGGTCGGGTTGGAAGGGTCGGAGACGTCGATTACGACAAGGTTGTCGCGGAGTTCCGCAGTCACGTAGGCGTACTTGCCGACTACCTGGACATCGAAAGGGGTCTGCAGGTAATCGGAACTGCTGTAGTTTCCCACGTAGGTCGGGTTGGAAGGGTCGGAGACGTCGATTATGGCGAGGCCGGCACTGGGGGCAGGTGAGGTCATGTAAGCGTACTTGCCGTAGACATCGACGTAGCGGGTGAGTGGAAGGTATGTTGAATTGCTGTACCATCCCTTGAGGGAAGGGTTCCCTGGTGTCTGGAGCATGCTGCCTCCCGAAAGGTGTAGCTTGTCTGAAGGCTGGGCTGTCCCTATCCCCACCCGGCCTGTCGAGGAGTCGACGAAGAGGTCGCCGGAGTCGACTGTCAGGTTGGAGCCCACAGCGAGGTTGCCGGTCACGGTGCCGCCTGTGATTTTCAGGAACGTCCCGTTGTCGACGACCGAGAATATCTCGGCGGAGCTGTTTCCTCTCTCTCCGGGCCACGACGTCCTGTAGTCGCCGCCCAGGCTTATGCCGGTGGCCGCTATGATATTGGTTGCCGTGATGTTGCCTGGCTGGGGCGTCGTGCAGGCGCCGGTCGAGCTTACGCACATGCCGCCGCTTCCTATGTACATGTCTCCTGTCATGTTTATGCCTCCGCCGACTTCAAGCCTGTAGGAAGGACTGGCAGAACCGCCTATGCTCACGTTGCCGTCCGCAAGAATTATGAAAGGGCTGGTCCAAGTGGCCCCGTTGTAGTACTGCACCATGAAGTTACCCGAGACGCCGTGCGCGAGCCTCCATGCCCTGTTTCCCGTCAGGTTGTAAAGCTCTATGCCGGCGTAGTTCGTCCCGTCAGAGGAGCCAGCAAGCCTTACGTATGCCGCATCCGACGGGCTCCTGATATCCAGGACGCTGGCCGGTCCCGATGTGCCTATGCCCACCCTTCCTGTAGACGACTCGACGAAGAGGTCTCCGGAATCGACGTTCAAATCGGCGTTCACGCCGAGGTTGCCGGTCACGGTGCCGCCTGTGATTTTCAGGAACGTCCCGTTGTCGACTATGCCCCATATCTCCTCCGACGTGTTCCCAGCGCCCGTGGGCCACGACGTCCTGTAGTCGCCGCCCAGGCTTATGCCGGTGGCCGCTATGAAGTTGGCGGCCGTGGCGTTTCCGGAAAGCTGAAGCTGGCCCGAGGGCGTCATGTTGGCGTAGCCGCTACCGGAGAAGGAGGATATGCCGCCGTTTGAGTATATTCCGCCTGTCCCTATGTACGCGGTCTTCCATCTGCTGGAGGAGCCCCCGAGATAGAAGAGGTTGTCGAGTGTGGGAAGGTTTGAGCCATTTATGCTGAGATCGTTTACCGGTATCATGTCCCCCGTTATGTAGAGGTTCCCGCCGATGTACAGGTTGCCGGCGCTGCTTGCCGTTACCCCGCCTCCCGAGTAGCCACCGGAGCCGACGAAGAGTGTGTTGAGCACGGTCATGTTGCCTCCTATTGTCTGCATCTGCGAGGAGCTGTTCAGGAAATAGGAAGGCGCGTATGAGCCCAGATACTCTGACCTGTTGCTCCTGAAAGCCGTCCCCATGTCAGTAATGTTTATCCTGGGGCTCATCTCGTTCTCGCCGTTTACTGCGATGCCTAGGTAGTAGGCCTGGTCGAAAGGAAGATCCACGCCAGTCAGAGCCACCGTGTATATGCCGTTCGAATCGACGGTTACTCCAGTGAAATTCTGGTTGAAGAGCGCAGTTCCGCCGTTCGGCTGGGAGTAGATGGAGAAGGAGAAATTGTAGCTCCCGGACTGGATTGTGTTGGATACGTCCCTGAGCTGCCCCTGGAGCGTTATCTTGTCGAACTCCGCCGATGCCGTGCAGGCCGCCAAGAGCATGAGCGCTACGAGGGCTGGAAGCAGGATGGCGAAGCGCGGCGCTCTCCTACTGCACCTCTTTCCCATTATTCCATCATTTTTGATGCCGTTCATCATTCCGACTCCTTTTTCTCAGGGTCCAGTGCAAGCCTCAGGTCACCGCAGTCCGCATCGACGCACTTCACTTCTATGGTCACCGGGAACGGCTCCCCCTTCTTCGCTTCCACGTCACCCGAAGGCTCGGCTATCTTGAGTATGACCCTCGGAGCCACCAGGCTGAAGTGTATGGTTTCCGATGACGTCAGGTTCCCGTAGAGGTCCTCGCAGACAAAGATGACGTGGTGCTCACCGCTTCCTATGTCGCTGACCGCTTGCTCGAACCTGCTGTCAGAAGCCTTGGACATGAGGACGGGCTCGCCGTCGTCGAGGGAGAACGAGCACCAGTCGCTGGCCTCGCTTGTCCCGACGGCAAACTGTATGGGGCCCTTGCCGTATGACGTGTTGGACGGGCTCTCTATCTCTATTGACATGCCCGGCTGTTGCATAGTCGCGTTCTCTATCTCGACGGTGTAGGCATAGCTTATCTCATCAAGGAAGACAATGGTGCCGGGTTCGACCTCCACGACTATGCTTATGTTGTTTCCCATGCCTAGCACTGTGCATGTGTCCCTGCAGTAATCGACCAGCCTCAGGGTTTCTGTCTCAGGGGCCGGCTGCTGCGAGGTCATGTTATCATCAGCGGTCGCTTCGGGCTCCGTCGCATTCGTCGTGTTGGAGACTTCCTGCACAAGCGTTTCGTTGTCCGATGGTGACGTTGTCCCGTTGGCTTCGGGAAGGGTCTCGTTTGCCGGTACGGTAGCTACAGGCTCGGTGGCGTTGGAAGCCGGAGGTTCTCCTGAAGCGTTCTGTTCCAGCGTCCCGTTGGCGGCCGGTTCCTGCGGCTCGATTGCAGTATCGTTTGGAAGCACCACGGGAGCCACGGTATCAGAGGCATTGGGCGGCTCCTCTGGCACGGGCGTCCCGTCGGTGGCGTTTGCCTCGGCCGGAAGGTCCTCGGTTACCGCCTCGGGTTCCTGCGGGGCTTCCTCCTGTCCCGTTGGAACCTCCTGCTCCTCCGGCGGAGATACCACCGGGCCTGAAGACTCGGCCACTGGCTGGGTGGCGCCACCCCCGGACCCTTCCGCGGGGCCTGAAACTTCAGCTGCCTGCTGGCCATCCGTGCCCACGACCGTCTCTTCCCCAGCGGAAGCGGCGGGTGCCTGGGTTTCATGGTCTTGCCCAGAGGCCGGCTCCTGGGGAACGGCAGCTTCCTGGGAAGCGTTCTCGTCCCCGCCTACCGCCATCCCTGTTATCGCCGGAGAGCCAGTATCGTGAGGCCTTTCGTATATGACCATGACCTCATCGCCGCTTACGGCGTATATCCTTACCGAGCCGTTGCCCTTTATCTCGCCGCTTATGGACAGCGACTGGGGAACGTCATCGAGCTCTATGCCAATCTCCCCGCTCTCGTTGAAGGCCTTGCCTATCGAAACCGTCTGTGTCTTGGTCTCCTGCTGCACGACCAGACCGGTCGGAATCATGAAGAAGGCTGCGGCGGACACGGCGCACAGTATTGCGACAGCAGCGAGCAGGCCCTTGTGGAAAGGCTGTAGCGTAAAAGTCCTTTGCTCCTTGCTTCCGGTCTTGGCGGGACCTACGTAGATGTTTCGGACCTTGCCGTCCTTGTCCCTTACACTCCTGTATATGTAAGGTCCGTAAAGCTTCCCGTTTTTCCGGATGTATCTTTTGTAGGCCATGGAACCCGCTATAAAGTAACAGTTAATTCATTATTGGCTCCGGAACAATAAAAAGGTATGCCCGGCATGGCGGTGGCTGGATGCTTGTAATGTAAAAAGCCCGCATGGTGCTGTTTTCAGTCCTCGACCCTCGGGGCTAGTATGAACCTCAGGCTCACCTTGTCTACCACGGCAAACCCGAGTCTCATGGGGTAGTCCGTGCCGAACTCGAGGACCGTGCTCCCGGATATCTTGGCGGCCTTTATCATCTTTTTCAAGTACTCCAGGGGATACCTCGACCTTATGCTGTCGGAGGCCTGCATGTTGAGCATGCCCTCCTGGCCCTTGCGCAGCTCGAGCTCCGCGGATGAGGTGTCGCCCTTGGTGGAGAGCCTGAACATATCGGGCGTCGCCTGCATGACTAACGAGTCGGCTATTATGTCGGCGTCGGCTATCCCCTCCTCGAGGACCTCCGACTTCAGCTCTATCCTTCCGGGGAACTTCAGCTGGTCTATCGGCGGGGTCTCTGTCTTCAGGTCCAGCATGGAGAGCTTGAACTTCCTGACACCATTGCCCTCAAGGGTTATGCTGACCTTGTTGTCCTTCCCTGACTGGATTATGACCTTGTCCGTGGACTTTATCCTCTTTATGACGTCCACGAGCGATGACATGTTCAGGCCGACCTCCTCCTCTCCATCCGCCTGGAACTCGTCGAAGGCGGAGCTTGGCATGCTGAAGTCCACCACCGATACCATTGTCCTGTCTGGGCAAAGAAGCGACAGCCCGTTCTGGCTGACCTTGAATGCGCCCTCATCTATTATCTCCGCTATTATCGGTATGCTCTTCTTGAGCAGGTCCGCGTCGCTTAGCACCATCCTGAACATATCTTACACCTCCGCAAATCACTGTCCGTTTTTTCAGAGCTGTTTGAGAGAACCCTCCCAGAGCCCGCTGACTTTTCTCCAGACGTCGAGATCGGCGCCCGTGAAATCCTGCAGCGCCTCGCCCTGTATCTCGAGTCCGCCCTCGAGCGGTATGAGCTTTCCCATCGCCCTGACCGTCTGTCCCGGCCTTGCATTCGGGGGCTCCTCAAACGAGACGTCTATCTTTCCGCTGCCGTCATCGACGGCCACTATGCCGCCGCTCACGCCGACCACGGTGCCCACTACAGAGATCCGGGAATCCCCGGCATCTATCTCGCTTATCTTCCTTTCCTTTGACGGGAGTCTCTGGACCGCAGGCATAAGAAAATAGAACTTTCAAGTTTTAAAAACTTTTTTTGTTTTGCGTTTTCCTGAGAGCAGTCTGGAGCCTAGGAGGATGACCGAGAGGAGGCTGGAGGTCAGGACGGCCCAGTAGGCGAGCCCGGTACCCGCAGCCACTATGAAGACCGCGGCCCCCGCGAGGGCGCCGCCGAAGAGGCTCGAGAGGTATGGCTGCCTCCCATAGGGAAACAGCATGTCGAGGAAGGTGAAGAGCCCCAGAAGGAAGACGGCCGCCCCAATGAGCAGGTGCAGGCCCAGGAATGCCGGCATCAGCACTCCTGCCGGGAGCAGGATTCCAGAGAACAGCCCGGAGAGGAAATGCCCGGGGTCGGCCGCCCGGTCGAGCTCGATCATCATTCCCATGGTTTAGGATTGGCGTGGCACAATTAAAACCTATCGTCCCATCCTTCCTATGTCGACGTACTCCTTGGCAAGGTACTTGAGGTCAGTGCCTATCTCCAGCCACGCCCACGCCCATACTATGGCCTCGAATGACCTGACAAGGTCACCCTTCTCCATGAAGTGAGCGGAGTCAGCCACGTACGCTTTTATGTTGGCGAGCATCTCCTTGCCCTTCGTCCCGTAGGATTCTATATGCTCCGTCTCAGCATTTATCTTCTTTGTCCACTTGTCTATCTCGTAAGCCAGGGTCTCCTCGACGCCCATGAAAATCACCGGTCCTCTCTTTTAAATTACCCGGGCAAAGATAAAATATGTTTGGCCTGGACCTGGGAGCGGACTCTATCTTGCAGGGATTCCTCAGCGAGCCCAACCTGTTCATCTTCCTTGCGCTGTTCTTCGTATTCATACTCCTCGCCTACAAGGTCGTAAAGATACTCGTGAGGGCGCTGGTGGTGGCCGTCATAGCAGGGCTCTTCCCAGTCTTCGCCAACATGTACCTCGGCTTCGCCTTCGACCTCTCCCTCGCGACGTTCGTGAAGTTCGCCATGATGGGCGCCGAGATATACTTCGTATACCATATACTGGTGAGCATAGGAAGGATTGCCGAGTTCGTCATGAAGCCGTTCGAGGGCAAGAAAGTGAAGAAGATCGAGAAAGTTATAATAATGGAGAAGAGGAAGGATAAAGATGATAAAAAGGAAGACTGAGAAGAAGGCCAAGAAGGTTGCGAAGGAGAAGGTCTCCATGCCGGTCGTTGCGAAGAACCCTAGGATACGCGTCTCGGAGAACCCAGACTACAAGGTCGTCTACGCGAGCGGCGTGTTCGGCGGCCTCGACGCAAACGACAGCAGGATAATCTTCTTTTTGGATAGGATAAAGCCGAAGATGAAGAAGGACGGGAAGGGCGTAATGGAGCTTGACATGGTGCAGAGGGAGCTCCAGGTCGAGGTCCACATGTCTCCCCACCAGTTCATAGCGATAGCCAAGTGGATGATGGAGCACGCCCAGCGCTTCGGGAAGAAGATAACGACGACTTCCGCGAAGGACAGCGCAGGCACGTCGTACATCGGCTGAGCTCAGAGCTCCGCCGCATCCCCCGGCTGCAGTATTATGGCGCCGAACGCCTTCTGGTCGTCGTATATCCTGGGGCACGCAGTGTTCACTATCACATCTATGCCCATGCCGGTGATCTTCTCAGGCGTCAGCATGTCAGCGGTTATGAGTATGGTGTCTCTGCCGGACGACCTGAGCGCTTTGAGTGTATCGAACGCTTCTTTTGCGCGTCTCTGACCCGGCTTGGTGCAGAGGAAGACCGCGAACCTCTTCTTCTGTCTGGCCTTCTCTATCCTCATGAGTCTTCTGATCTCGGCCTTCTTAGCGTCATATGGGATTTGGGTGAAGGACGAGTCCTCGGGATTCACCCTGAAGACGGGCTTCCCCGTCGAGCGCGCGAGGGCCTCCGCATGGAACAGCCCCCCTCCTATGTATATGAAGCAGTCTGCGCCGCCGGACACTGAAAGCGCTGACGAGCAGTCGCATCCAAGCACCTGCCCCTCGCGAAGCATCCCGGATTTGCCGACCAGGGCGCGCTTCCCCTTGGACTCCAGGAAGGACTTTGCATGCCCCAGGCTCCCTACGTGCTGCACGGTCGCGGCAAGGCCTATGGAGCTGAAGCCGTCCAGCTCACCCATGTGCGCGGCCACTACATTGACCGGGTCAAAGTCAGACGCCCAGTCGTCGTAGACCACCGGGAGCTTGGGTTTCACCCCGAAGTCCGAATGCCCTATGTGCAGGAGGGCGTCGCACCCGAGCTCCTTCGCCTCTGCATCCCGCAGGTCGCACGCGCCAAAGCACGGCTCCACGGAAATCATCGGCGCGAAGCCCCCCGAGCGCAGCTCACTGTATATATCATAGGCCTTGGTCTTGAGACCCTCCGGTATCTGAACCATCACTCTCTTCGCGCCAATCTCGGACAGCTTCCTAAAGGTGCTCTCGCCTAGCATATGTTTAGAATAAAGGTGCGCTATTTAAATCAAAGGGCAGGTGCGGGAACACTGACATCTAGCGTCACCGATGCCGTATACGCATGCCTTCAGGAGGCGGTCTTCATTCCCGGGACCACTATAGTCCTGCCGGCCGGGGACGACTGGCGCCCCCTAGGGACCTCTGGATGCTCCGCCAGGTACTCGTCGCTGTATGTCCAGATATAGTAGTCGTCCGTGAGCATCCATTCATCCCTCGTGGTTGCGAACTCGTCGCCTATGCCCCCGAACTGCGAATACACCCTGAACCAATCCACCCCCACAGAGTCGAGGTTGCGGAGCCTCAGCCCTTCCCAGCGGCCCGCCAGTTTCCCGTCCACGTAAGCCTCTGCAAGACCGTCGTTGCTCCCATTCTCCCCCGGACCATTAAGCGAATTCATCACGACCCTTAGCGTTATGCTCGTCCATTTCTCGCTTGAAGTGTCAATGTAATACCGTTCTTCCGGGTTGTCAGGATTGTACCAGTCCACGGTCTCCCCGTATGGGGACACCTGGTCGTGGTGGTAGAAATAGAACCTGAGAAAGCCCTTCCCGTTCCATCGCTCCTTGTACCATGCTATCCCCGCCCTGTATCCTTCATCGTAGTATGGGGCGCCAGAATGGTCGTCCCAGTCTTCACCGCCGCCAAGCGATGGTATTTTCCCGGAAATCACGAAATCGAAGCCCGGCCTGAACATGATATTGTAGCTCATGTAAAGTTCCTCGTACACATCGTCCCCGGGAACGTACACTTTGAATTTCGTTCCCTGGTCTACGCCGTTCACGGTTCCTTCGGGGAAGATGAACTTCATCGCTTTCGTATCGTCCTGCTGCACTATGGAGACTATGTTGTTGTTCTTGAACCAGTCCCATTCCATTATCCAGTCGTCCTCCCATTCACTCGGATGGGAATTATAGGTGCCGAGCGAGTTGTCCTCGAAGTCGTTGCTGAAAACAATGTTGTAATTTGCCGGGTCGTATGTCAGGTTCACTGTTGGTACGCAGACGCCGCCGGAGCAGGTTTCCTCAGGGGTGCACTCGACATAGACCTCTTCCACGTTTCCGCATGAGTCGTAGTAGTGGACGTTGCCGCCGTAGCATCCCGTGGACACGTGGCTGTCACATTCAGGGCCGGTGTTTTCTCCCGTGATGCCGACATCGAAACCGTTTATGTCTGTTTCTGCGATGGAGTTCCACATGCTCACGTTGCTTCCGTGGCCGAGAACCCTTATGTAACTCGCGGTCACGGGCTCGAATGTGAAGTTCTGGTATTGATTGGGCATGCCAGGCTCGCTCTTCATGCCGTTTGCAGAGGTGTTCATCCACGTGATGTTGTCAATCGAATACTGGATGTCGAAATATCTTATGGAGTCGGCATGGAATGCGAGTCTCAGGTAGCTGACAGTGGACGTCGTGTTCAGCCCGTAGGCAATCCACTCGCCATCACCGTTCGCCGCCCAGCGGCTCCCGTCGGTGAAATCCCTGTCAAGCGTTTTAGATGGCACGTTCACTGCATTCTCCGAAGAGCTCGCCCAGACACCTATAATGGAAGTGGAAAGGGAATGGCCCACGAGGCTCGCGTTGAACTGCCATATCTGCCATCCCGAGTGGCAGTCCCACGCCCCTGAGGATCTCGAGCACGAGTAGACGACCACGAAGTTCCTGGCGGCCGAGGTCTTGGACTGCGAGAGGCCGAAGTCGGATGTGTTCAGCGGTATCTCGGCCGAGACGCTGCCGTTGAGCCAGTCTCCGCCGAGGGTATTCCCGGACAGCCTGAAACGCTGCCACCCGCCTCCGTCAAGGCTAAAGTAGGCGTATCGGTATACTGCCTCGTCTTTCGCATGGAGGCCCAATGTGGCGGTTTCTCCCTGCAGACCGAAGAGAACGTCACTGGAACCAAGCGTGTAGTCTCTCAGGGGTTGGGCAAAACCTGAATACGTTGGGTGCACCGCTGAGAGTGCAATCTGTGAAAACAGCACAATCGAAAGCGCCATGGAAGGAAACAGGAAACTGCGCATGTATTAGAGTTGTGATAATGCAAATAAGTTTCTGAGCCCGTATTCACAGACTACGATGATAGTCGTTTTCTTGTATATCCATTTAAAAACCAGGCCATGACATAGAGTTAGAATATGGTCAACGGCAACGGAAAGCCGATGAAGTCCAAGCTCTCGGGGTTCCACCAGCTCGACGCGGAGGAGAAGCTTGACCTCATAAAGAAGTTCTCGGACCTCACCGAGGAGGACGCCGAAGTCCTGCAGAGGACGGGCGCGCTGGACATGAAGTCCGCCGAGATGATGATAGAGAACGTCATCGGCACAACCGAATATCCCGTGGGGATAGCCACCAACTTCCTTATAAACGGCAGGGACTACCTCGTGCCCATGGCCCTCGAGGAGCCGAGCGTCGTCGCCGCGGCATCAAACGCCGCGAAGCTTGCGAGGCCGAGGGGCGGGTTCACGGCGACTAGCGACGAGCCGGTGATGATAGGCCAGATACAGCTTGTCGGGGTGAAGGACATCCCGAAGGCAAAAGATGCCATAATGCTCAACAAGGAGAAGATATTCGACATCGCGAACAAGTGCGACTCCGTCCTCGTGAAGTTCGGCGGCGGTGTCAGGGACATAGAGGCCAGGGAGATATCCACGCCGAGGGGCAGCATGCTCATAGTCCACCTTCTCGTGGACGTGCGTGACGCAATGGGCGCCAACGCCGTCAACACCATGTCGGAGAGGATAGCGCCGCTCCTCGAGGAGGTCACCGGCGGCGAGGCGAGGCTCAGGATAATATCCAACCTAGCAGACAGGAGGCTCGCGAGGTCGAAGGCCGTGTGGGGCAAGGAGACGCTGGGTGAAGAGGTCATAGAGCGCATACTGGACGCTTACGAGTTCGCGGCGAACGACCACTACAGGTGCACCACGCACAACAAGGGCATAATGAACGGGATAGATGCCGTGGTTCTCGCCACGGCAAACGATTTCAGGGCGATAGAGGCCGGAGCGCATTCATACGCATCAATGAATGGCAGGTACGAGCCGCTCACCAGATACAGCAAGGACGAGGACGGCAACCTCGTCGGTGAGATAGAGCTCCCGCTCGCGCTCGGTCTGGTCGGTGGCGCCACCAGGACGCATCCGGTAGCAAGGATAGCTGTCAGGATAATGGGTGTCAAGAGCACCAAGGAGTTCGCGGAGGTCGTGGCAAGCGTTGGCCTCGCGCAGAACTTCGCGGCCCTCCGGGCCCTCGCGAACGAGGGTATCCAGAAGGGACACATGAAGCTGCATGCAAGGAACATAGCGGTGAACGCGGGCGCAACCGCGGAAGAGGCCCACGCGGTCGCGGGAAGGCTGATAGGGGAGAAGAACATATCCGTGAGCAGGGCAAAAGAGATACTGGAGGAGATGCACGGGCAGTCCTAGGCCCGCGGTGTCTCCGAAGCATATTTTAAGCAATTCCGGCAAGAAATTAACAGGTGATTTGATGAAGCCGATGCTACTAATAAATCTCAAGACGTACGAGCAGGGGACCGGGAAGAATGCGCTCGCGCTCGCGAAGGCGGCCGAGGCCGTTGCCAGGAAGAGGAAGGCCAACGTCGTGCTCTCGGTCCAGCCCACCGACCTGCGGAAGGTGGCGGCCGAGGTGGGAATACCGGTGTACGCGCAGCACGTGGACCCGATAAAGGCGGGCTCCCATACCGGATGGGTACTCCCGGAGGCCGTGAAGGAGGCAGGCGCCGCAGGCACTCTCGTAAATCACTCGGAGAGGAACGTCCCTCTGAAGAAGATAGGGGAGACGGTGGCCAGGTGCAAGGAGCTTGGTCTTGTGACTGTGTGCTGTGCAGACACGCCGCTGAAGGCCGGCCAGATAGCCAGGTTCCTCCCAGACTTCATAGCGATAGAGCCGCCGGAGCTGATAGGGGGGAAGGTTTCCGTCGCGACGGCGAAGCCGGAGGTCATAGAGCAGACGGTGGACGAGGTCAAGAAGGTCGACGAGAACATAATAGTGCTGTGCGGCGCGGGCGTGAACTCCGAGAAGGATGTCAGGAAGGCGATAGAGCTCGGGGCCGCCGGCGTGCTGGTGGCGTCCGCCGTTGTCAAGTCCGGTAACCCACGGAAGGCCATCGAAGAGCTCCTGGGTGGTTTCTGACATGTTCAGCAGCTGGCTTTACGCGCCGGACCGGCTGAAGTGGGTGAAGAGCGAGAAGCCCAAGGGATGCGTCTTCTGCAGGATAGGAAAGGACAGGAAGCTCGCGGAGCACTTCGTGCTGAAGAAGACGGAGGGCTTCTTCGTGGTCATGAACATATACCCATACAACACGGGCCATCTCCAGGTCATACCGCTTAGGCACGTGATGGGGCTCGAGGACCTCAGCGACGAGGAGACGAAGGAGATGTTCGTCCTGGTGAAGAGGTCCATGAAGCTTCTCAGGAAGGTCCTTGAGCCGATAGGGTTCAACGTGGGGGTCAACGAGGGAGGGAGCATATCGGGGGCGTCGATAGAGCACCTGCACGTCCACGTAGTCCCGAGGTTCAGGACGGACTTCGGGTTCATAGACGTCATAGGCGGCACTAAGGTGCTTCCGGAGGAGGTCGGAAAGACCTACCGCCGCCTGATGAAAGAGGTAAAGATTCTCGGGTAGATGGAACCATGAAGCCTGTCAACCCCTCCATCTTCAGGGCATACGACATAAGGGGAGTATACGGAAGGGACCTCGATGAGGGCCTGATGGAGAGTATCGGGAACGCCTTCGGCTCGGGGTTCGTGAAGGATACCGCGGTCGTCGGCTGCGACTGCAGGAACTCAAGCCCGTCTCTGAAGAAGGCTTTCATGGCGGGCATCCTGAAGGCGGGAAAGGACGTGATAGACGTCGGCCTGGTGCCGAGGGGCGCCTGCCTCTTCTGGGCATGGAAGAAAGGCCTTTCCAGCGCGTACATAACGGCATCGCATCTTGGAAAGGAGTGGAACGGCGTCAAGTTCGGCCACCCGAACGGCATAGAGTTCTTCGAGGAGGACAACCACAAAGTAAGGGACATGGTCGTCGCGGGAGGCCTCGCGCAGGCGGGGGAGATGGGAGCGGCAAGGACGGAGAACGCCCTCGGTCCATATAACGATTACATAGCATCGAAGATAAAGCCGGCGAAGGAGAGGCTGAAGGTAGTCGTGGACTGCGGCAACGGCACCGGCGGCCTGTCAGCCCCGGCCATACTGGAGTCTCTGGGCTTCGAGGTGAAGACGCTCTTCGGCGAGCCCGACGGGGACTTCCCGAACAGGCCATCGGAGATAGACGAGAAGTCGCTAACGAAGCTGAAGGGGGAGATGGGTGATGCCTGCATGGGCATCGCATTCGACGGCGACGCTGACAGGATGTCGCTCATGGATGAGAAGGGGAGGCTCCTCGGGCCGGAGTTCGCATCATACATAATACTCTCGGAGCTCGCCAAGACTGAGAGCGGGCCGATAATAGCCAACGTCGAGTGCCTGAAGATTATGGACGAGGTCGCAAAAAAGCACAGGAGGAAGCTGCACAGGATAAGGGTGGGGAACTCCTTCATGGTCCATGAGGCCGAGCAGAGGAAGGCGTGCTTCGGCGTCGAGCGGTCTGGGCACTTCTGCATACCGTCGATCCTTCCGATGGACGACGGGATAGTGGCGAGCATATACGCGGCGTCGGTGCTCTCCAGGAGCGGGAGGAAGCTGTCGGAAATCTTCGACGACCTCCCGCAGTACCCGTTCAGGAGGGTGAAGATAAACTGCCTTGACGAGAGGAAGTTCGCCGTTATAGAGAGCCTCAAGGAGAAGCTTTCGGAGAAGTACGATAACGTCAACACGGTCGATGGCGTCAGGGTGGACTTCGATTACGGGTGGGCGCTCATAAGGGCCTCCAACACCGAGCCCATAATAAGGCTCTCCATAGAGGCGGACAACGATGAAATGCTGCAGGAGATGGAGAAGGAGTTCAGGGCCCACCTGGAGCGCGAGATAGCCTCCTGACTCATTCGAGAGTGTTGCCGGACTGGAAGATGTCGTAGCTCTGGGACGTCGTCCTCACCGGGACGAAGCTTCCCTGGCTGAAGTCGTCGTATATCCTGTTTCCCGTTATGCGTATATCGTGGGCGTCCTCTATCTCTATCCCCGTGGGCTCGTCGTGGAAGTAGTAGCCTCCGCTGTGGGTGTAGTGGCCTTCGAAGTATATCGTGCACCAGCTGTTGCCTGAGTAGTCCTTGTACATCACGTCGCCAGAGACCACTCTGGGGTAGCGGTCATCGACGAACCCGTTGTTGTATATGAGGTTGTTGATGACGTCGTAGTCATGGGTGTCTCGTGTCCCCTGGCTGTTCATGTAGTTTGAGAAGAATATGCCCGAGATGAAGTTGTCGTATATCTTCGAGTTCTTTATGGTGTTGTTGTTGGTCTCGTGCCTGGCCCATATGCCATGGCTGTTGTTGTAGGCTTCCAGCCCGTCCAGTGTGCTTCCCTCGACGTTGTCCTGGAATATGAAGCCCTCGCCTATGTTGTGCGCGGCCAGTATGTTCCTTGCCGAGAGGTTGAAGCCGAACCTCCCGTCACCGATGGTGGTGACGTAATAGTTCCCGTTCATGTATCCGTCCTGGAAGTTGTACTCCGATACGTCGTTTTCCACGTGCATGTTGTTGCACTGCAGCTTGAAGCCGGAGCCGTCGTTTCTCATGGCTATGGAGTTGGTGTAGTTGACGTTGGCCGCTGCAGGGCAGGAGAAGCCGTTGCCGCCGTTGTCGCTTGCGTAGGAGAAGTCAACGCTTACGCCGCCGCCCTCTGTCTTGACTCCATGCTCGTGGTTGCCTATCATCACAGTGTCCCTGACGGCGCAGTCCGTCGGGAGCAGCCTGTCGCCCCTCATCTCCCAGATGAATATCCCGGGAGTGGGGTCGTCCCTCTTGCCGTCGTCGTCCTTGTCGTAGTCCACGTCGGTCCTCACGCCGTTGTCATGGATGTAGCAGTCCGTTATGGTCACGTTGTGGCCGTCCGGGGTCTTTACCATGCCGTTGGAAGAGAAGTCCCTCACCTCGAAGCTGTAGACATCCACATACCATATGGGATTGGCGAAGTTGCCTATGTATATCCCGACCGTCATGTCGGTGGTGTAGCTGCCGTCAAGTACCGGCCTGGCGCCCGAGCCGTAGGCCCCGAACTTGATGTGCCCGTCGGGATATCCAGGCCTCAGCGTGTGGATATGCTGGCTTGCGACCGTCCCCCTCTTCTGGAGGTATGCCTG
>CAZTRL010000026.1:0-19356 GCA_964616715.1 uncultured archaeon
TTCAACAACTCGGACATAAAGCCGACGTTCCTTGCAAAGGATCTTCCGACGCTTCTCGCAAGCGGTATAGTGAAGCAGAAGGACAGCAACGAGGTTGACTACTCTCAGTACCTTAAGTTGGGTAACCAGAAGGTAGAATTCGGAAGAGACAGCAACTGGGACGAGCCAGCACTCTTCGTGAATCTTGAGAAGGATAAAGCTCTCTACACATATGAAGTCATCTTCAGCCAGGGACTCGACACGGATGAGATAGCGAACAAGGAGATAACACTTCTTGGCGTTCCGTACGTGTTCTCTGACACTACAGGTGACATCAGCGGTGAGATGCTGACCCTTTTCGGTGCAGGTCAGACTGAGACAATAACAGCAGGTTCTTCGTCAACTGTCAGCGTCGGTGGTGAGGACTACGTGATTACCGTTATCGGAGTAAGCGAGAACGGTGATAGCGCGGTTCTTGACATCAACGGTGAGCAGTTCGATGTGGACACAACTGACACATCCACGCTTGACATAACCAAGGGCGATCTCGCTGTACATGTAAAGGCGGTCCGTGCGCTCACGTTCCCGGTTCAGTCGGGTTCCGTGCAGCTCTTCATCGGATCTGAGAAGACCGAGCTTTACGAGACAGCAGGCGTTGCCCAGAAGGTGAAGATAGGCGACTCGAGCGTTGACGGCACAAGCGTTTCGATAGACAACACAACTACAAAGATAAACAAGATAACCATCGTATACAAGATTCAGGACAAGGAGAAGCTGAGGACAGGCGATGCTGTGACCGACCCGGTATTCGGGGCGTTCAAGCTCGCCTTCGGCGGCATCTACCCGGCTCTTGATGACGCATCAAAGGACAAGGTGGTTGTCGAGAAGTCTAGCGACGACAGCGCTGACCTCACCTTCACGAACAAGGACGGTGATGTCTACGACATGTCAGTTGTCTACCTGAACGACACTGCTGGTGGTCTTGACCTCAGCGATGGCAGCTACAACATTCGTGTCTACAACAACGCAACCCTCACCGAGGGCGACTTTGTTGTTGTGACCACAGGCGAATACAGCTACATCCTTGAGTTCACAGACTTCACGAGCGATGACGAGGCAGTGCTCACCGACGTTTCGACCGGTTCCGAGTACACAATCTCCGACAACACACAGTACATATACCCCGGAGAGAGTGGTAGACCAGTCACAGTGACTGCGTTCATGCCGGGAGGAGCTGAGGCAGTGGCTCTGAACAACACTGGTGGTGCCAACTACGCACTTGCTACGATATACACGGAGCACGGTGCGGAGATTCAGTTGGTTGCGACAAACGTGACCGACGACGGCCCGCTTGTGGACTTCAGTGACACAATAACCATAACAGAGCACACCTTCAAGACTACGGACGATGTATCTGAGTCGACAGTAACAATAGCCCTTTCAAACACGACGAAGATAGATGACATCACTGTGTCATCGCCGTCTCTGACATCAGACGACAACAACGACTACAAGTATGGAGTCACGAGTGCAGGAACGTACGTGGTTGAGGACGTCGACAACGAAGTCGTCACCGTCTACACCCCTGAAGAGCCTACGGCAGTGTATGTCGCGGTCGGTTCCGACCCGATGTTCGCGGCCGGCGAAGGCGCTTCGTCAGGAGTGGTCCAGCAGGCAGTCCAGATAAAGAACAGCATCTCCAAGATGGAATCCGAGATTGACACGACAACCCTTTCGAGGGATCTTGTCCTTATCGGAGGACCCTGTGCGAACAGCCTGGTGGCTGACCTGCTCGAGATGAGCGCGGTCAACCCGGACTGTGCAACGGAGTTCACAGCACTCTACCCGACCGAAGGCGTCATCAAGGTTGTTGAAGACGCATTCAGCTCTGGGCAGAAGGCTTTGATCGTTGCCGGTGTGGACAGGGCTGCGACCAGGGACCTTGCCGTCAAGGTGATGCAGGGCACTCTGGACTACAGCGCTTAGGTAGTCTGAAAGCTAAACCCAATTTCGAGGGGGGTTTCCCCCTCATCCTTTTCTTTTTGTTTCCGCTTCATGGCGGAGCTGTGCGCTTTTACCAAACTCCGGCATTCACAGCAAGAAAAAGCTAGTCTGCCGTGGCAGCCTCTACTGCCTTGGAAATGGCATCGTAAGGGTCCTCAAAGCCGTTGGCAATCTTCCCGTTCCTCTCCCTGTGCTTTCCGGACGAGAGCATCTCGAGAGCCTTCCCGGCAACGTCCTCTTCGTCGGTCGAGTGGTAGATTAGTCCCTTCTCTATGAGGAACCTGTCGACTCCTGGAAGCCTGTCGGGGCATACAGATATCGTCGGGCAGCCCCCTATTGCCGCTTCCCTGTTCATGCATGAGCCCCCTCCTATCATGAGGCTTGCGAAGCCGTAGAGGCTGAGCGTGTCCACGGGCGTTTCGGGGACGATTGCGTCCAAGCCCCGGTATCTCTCCGGGTTCTCGCCGTGCCTTGGTATGAGCACTATCGAAGCGTCTGGAAGCTCCGCTTTTATTCTCCTGAGGGCCGAGAACAATAGCGACTCATGGAAGTTGTGGGAAGCCAGGACCGGCTCAGACCTCGCTATTATTATCGTTTCTTCCTTGGAAAGACCCAGTTGTCCTAGGACATCCTCCGACGGGCTGAAGTCGCGGAAGTGTGCAGTCTCACATACCCCCCTGAAGGTCTTCACGCTCTTCGCCCCGCAAAGCGCCAGTTTCGCCTTGTCCGTGCATTCCGGCGTCACGACGACGTCGCTCAGCGGAGCCGTCAGTCTCGTCTGCTTCGATGCAGTGTCATGGTCTATGACGATGACAGACGGTATGGAGAGACCGAAAGAGACCCTGGAGCACTCCACGGAATGCTTGGATATGGCGATGTCGGGCCTTTCGCCCGCTATGAAGTCAGCAAGCCCTATTGCCCTTTCGCAACTTCGGACGAGCTTTCCCTGGAGTCCCTTCCCCCCGTGGGAGCCGATACTTGTGTGCCGTATGCCGTTCCTGTCCAGTATGTCGTTCATCATGCCGAAATCCCTCGAGGTGACTACCACATGGTTTCCGTCGTTCTCTAGCTTTTTTATGAGCGACCTGAAGAAATGCACGTGCGGCAGGCTGGTAACATCTATCCAGTATTTCACAGGAGAACACCCGTTATGGCCACAGTCGACACGCCTATAGCAACGGATACCACCCAGAAGAAGCCCACCAGCTGGCGCTCGTTCATGGGCTTTGTCCGCAGGACCAGCTTGGAAAGCGAGAGGTAGTCGTTCCTGGGTATGAGCCTGCCTCCCCGTACCACTGTCGTCTTCTTCTCGCTGGAGCTGAAGAATCCTGCAGATACCGCCTTGAGCGATATGTCCGCCATGTGCAGCACCATTAGGGGGAGTATGAGATAGTAGAGGTTGTAGTAGAGGCATATCCCGGCAAAGAAGCCTCCGACCGTGAATGTGCCGACGTTGCCCGGGAATATCCTTGCAGGGTATTTGTTATGCAGCAGGAATGCGGCCAGCATGAAGAACATCCCGAGGGATAGGTAGAATGGGACTATGTTCCCCGTCACGAGGCACATCAACGAGAAGAAGAAGGCCACGAGAGTGCTGCAGCCGATTTCGAGGCCGTTGAAGCCCGCGAAAACGTTGAAGACGTTCCCGAGCCCCACAGTGAGGAAGAGGAGCAGCGGCACTGCGATAGCCACCGGATTGGTCGGGAATATGAGCGCCAGGCTTATCCCTACGGAGAGCGCGAGCTTTGTGTACTTGCCCAGCCTCTTGACGTCGTCGAGTATGCCGTAGAGGCCGAAGAGGAGGGTGGAGGCGAACACCAGTGCAATCATGGGGGACTGCGTGAGAATGGCCGCTGAGGCCAGTATGAAGAGCATCGGTATGAATATAACCACCCCTCCCATCTCTGGTATCCTGGGTCGTCTGGCCTTGTGCACGTCTATGCCCACAATCTTCATCTTCCTGAGCATGTCGCCCACTTTCGGCGTTATCAGGTACGTCAGCGCGGACATCACGACCGAAACCGAAACTATGGGGAACATCTGGTCAATTATCATAGTTAAATAATGTCCTGTTCCCGGATATAAATATTACTCAAGGAACGTTGCACTGTGTTTTTTTTGGCATTCTTATATTCTTCTTTGTTGCATATTGAGTCTTCTTACCTTTCCATAACATTCCGGAAGGCATGAGAAGTCTTTTTTCTGGATTTCACGCTATCTTAGGGTTCAGTCTGACCCTCAGGGTCTTCTTGAATTTCTCCCTCTCTATTATCCCGCTTTCCTCGAGCCTCCGAAGGAGCCTCGATATCCTCGGCTTGGAGAATCCGGTCATGGACGCGAGCTTGTTCTGCTCGGTCTTGCCGCTCGCCCTGAGTATCTCTATTATCCTTTCCTCGTCCTCCGTCATGACGAAGACCGATGCCTTGCCGTTCTTTATCTGCCTCACCGCGAGGACTATGGCGGCGGCCGCAATCAGCGCAAAGATTATCACGGCCGTCGGGTCGGGGGCCAGGACATCCTCCTCCGTTTCGGACAGCCTGGGCTTTATGGTCTCGACGCTCTGGACGGACAGGCCGAGTGCCGAGAGTGCCGGAAGGGCGCTCTTCTCGGAGCTTACGAGCACCGCGGACTTCGCGCCGAGCTTCCTGAGCGCGTCGGACGTCTGCGCTGGCACCGTGCCGTTGTTCATGAAGAGTATCGGCACGCCCTTCTCCAGCGCTATCCCCTGCGCTATCAGGAAGCCGCTGTAGTCCTCGCCGTTTGCGACCACCACCTCGTCCGACTCCCCCCAGAGGTCTATTGCCACCCTGGCCGCCGTCCCGTACCTGCTCCAGTCCCAGAGCCTGTTGACTATGAAGCCCATCCCCTTTAGGTCGTCCTCTATTCCCGTGGAGATGGCGCTCTCGCCGCCTATTATGAGGAGGAGCTGATAGCCCTTGTCGCGGTAGCCCTTCATCTCGCTCCTTATCTGGTCCTGCATCATGTCTGGGTTGACGAGGACCAGCGGTACCTTCTCCGTGCTTGCATATATTGACGCTATTATGTAGTCCGTGGGGACGTCACCCCTAACCACCATCACGTCGTAGGAGACCTCTGCCCGCGCCGTGCCAGCGAGGGACGCCGCCGCGATGAGCAGCGTGATAGACGCTATGATAACCTTTCCGATTTCCATATGAGTGCACCGAGTATTCCCAAGGAGAATGCCGCCGAGCCCATGAGGGCGTAGACCGCGCCCATGTATACCATCGACGGCACCAGATAAAAGTTTAGCGTGACGCTTAAAAAAGCAAAGCATGCGCCAGAATACAGCGCGTACCTCTGAAGGCCCACGGAGTTAGCGAAGAAGTACAGTATCGTCAGGAAGCCTATTATTATGTAGGCGGCGGAGAGTGGCAGCAGGAGCTCCACGGCCCCCGAGTATGCCGGATTTATGAATTCCACTACAGGGCCGCCTGCGGCCAGTATCAGCACGGTGTAGAGGGCGAAGAGCACGGAGCTGGCCTTCAGTGCCTTTCGGAGAGCCATCCTGCGCTTCTTGCCGTCGGCATGGTGGCTCGACGCAATCGGGAGGAGGGCGTTGGAGTATGAGTTCGCTATTATGACGTAGCCCAGGCACAGCGCGACCGCGACGTCGTATATGCCGGCCTCGGCGGTGGAATAGAAGCCCGCGAGGGCTATCCTGTCAATGCCCATGGAGAACGTCCGCAGGAACTCGGAGGCGAACACCGGTATGGAATATATCAGAAGCGTCCGGAAGCCGGAGAGTACCTCGGGCAGACTGAAACCGGTGAGCCCGCGGTTCCTCGCAAGTATGTAGACATCGACGAGAACGAAGCTTCCAATGAACGCGGCGTAAGGCGCGTAGGCGATGCCCGCGTAGAGAAGGGCGGTCAGCGCCGCAATCCTGACGACCATCATGAAGGCGTCGACCTTGGTGCTCGATCCCATGCGGTAGTTTCCGCGCAGGTAGAATATCCCGACGTTGTATATGGCCGCGAACGGCGCGCAGAGCACCGCGAGCCATATGACACCGAGCGACACGTTGGTGTATTGCGCTATCACTGGCGAGAGTGAGTATAGTATAATTGACACCACTAGTGAGAGCAGGAGCGTTCCCCAGAATGCGGAGGCGAAATGCAGCTCCTTCTTTGCCTTTTCCTGCGAGACGAACTTGGCGAGGCCTATCGTGACGTTGAGCGTGGCGAAGAGCACGAACCAGTTGAACAGGACGAGGAAGAGCGCCACCTCGCCGTAGCTCTCCACCGGAAGGAAGCGCATGCATATGATTCGGAAGAGTACCCCTCCTATCTTTAGGAAGATGAATCCTAGCAGGAGGACGAGCCCTCCCTTGTAAATGTCCTTTATCTCCATTCATCCACCAGCCTCAGCCATCCGAGGAATATGAACTCTATGACTATGAAGACGTTTATTCCCACGTCCAGCGTCGATATGAGCGTCGCAAGGAGGAGCGCGTAGAGTGCGTAGTCCCTCCTGTGAAGGTTGCCGAGCACCGCACCGGCGGCCCATCCCGTGAGGAGCACGCCTATGAGGCCGAAGTTCAGCATGGCCTCGCCGAAGGTCGTCGAGGTTATCCTGTCGTCGTAGCCGTAGAGCAGGCGGCACGTGTACTCGGTCGATTCCATGGACAGCGAGCCGCCGAAAGTGTAGCCCCACGGAAATGAGAGATGGACTATGTCGTCGAAGACGCTCGTGGTGAAGGCGAGCCTGTGCTCCAGCGTCTGCATGGGGCTTAGACCCCACCCGGTATGGTTTCCGGCCATCAGGAGGTGCCCTATCCAGATGAACGACAGGAAGACTGCGGCCCCGCATGTCAGGAGGCCCGCCGCCTTCAGCATGTCCTTCCGGCTCCCGTCCTTCTGCCTGATTTCCATCAGCGCCCACGCCACGAACGCTATGCCCACGTAGAGCCTGAACGTGGATGCGGCAAGCGTCGCCAGGAGCAGCAGCCAGAGGTATCTCCTCATCGGGTGCATCCGGACGAGCGCGTACGTCGAGAACAGGAACCCCGCCGCAAACATCGGGTTCACTATGCGCGTGAGGTCGTTGTGTATGCTCATGTCGAGTATGGGAAGACCGCCGAGCGCGAAGTTGAGCCACAAGAGGAGCATCCCGCCGCAGAAGAGCCACTCGAAGCGTATCCTCGAGAACAGCAGCACGTAGCACGAAAGGAGCGAGAAGAGCGTGACCGCGACCGAGAGCGCCGGGGAGAGGCCCAGGACGTTGTGCGACGCTATTATCCCGAGGAATATGCCGATGAGTATGGGTATGTACCTCATCCGGAGGGCATGCTTCGATGTCACGATGCCCGCGTAGAATGAGAGGAGCCCGAACAGGAACACGGATATTGAGAGAAGGCTCGTCTCTATGGGGATGCCCTCCGCCGCTATCGTGGGGTCCATCGCCGCGAGGGTCCCGAGCGCGAGGTAGGCGATGCCCGCGGCTATGAAGGCCTCGGGCCTCGTAAGAATCTCACGAATTCCTTCCCTTTCCGTACGCCCTTTCCGTGCCATGTAGCATCTTCTCCATCGAGAACTTCATGGAGAGCTTCCTGTTCTCCCTTGCAATCCCGTCCCTGAACTTCCTCTCGTGAAGCATGCGCGTCACCGTGCCGGGCAGGTTGTCCGTCACTGAGTCCCTGTAGAGCACTTCCCGAAGTGCCCCTGTCGGTGACGCCGCCACCGGGACACCCATCGCCATCGCCTCTAGGGCCGTGAGGCCGAATCCCTCGCTTCTTGATGGCACCACTACGGCGTCTGATGCCTTCATGAGCTCAAGCGTCTCGGCGTGGTCCTTCCTTCCGGAAAAGACGACCCTTTGCGCTATGCCTGCCTTTTCTGCCTTCTCCTTGAGGGTGCCCTCCAGCGGCCCGCCTCCGACCATGAGGAACGCTGCATCCTTCTCCCTCCTCGCCAGATGCTCGGCGAGCAGCATGAATATGTCGGCGCCCTTGGCCTCCGTGAGCGCCCCGCAGAAGGTGACTACAGGCCCCTTCGGGAGCCTGTGCTTCTTCCTCAGGCTCTCCTTGGAGGCTTTGGGAAGTCCCTTGGAGTCGAGCCCGTTGTAGACGACCCCGAGCTTCCTGCCGGGGAGGCCTGCATTCTTTGCCTCCTCCTCTATGTGCCTTGAGACGCAGATTATCCTGTCGGCACGGGACGCGGAAAAGCGGACAATCCTCCTGCCGAAGAAGCCGCCGGCGAGCCTGAGGATGTCAGAGCCATGCAGCGTCATGACGTGCCTCTCGCCCTTCCCCCAGAGCTTCATGTACATGGATGCCGCGCTTCCGGGCGGATGGGCGAAGTGCGAGTGTATGACGTCGAACCTCTTCTTCCCGGATAGCCGGCGAAGCGCCCTCACTGCGCCTATGAAGAAGCAAAGCCCTCTGAGGAAAGGGACCGCCGGCACCGGCACCTCGGTTATCTTTATCTTGCCGCTCTTCCTGCCCTTCCTGCCGTAGGTTATGACGTGGACGTCGTGTTTTTCGGAAAGCATCGAAGCGAGCCCTTCTGTGTGCACCGGCACCCCTCCCGTCTGGGGAGGGTACGGCGTCACCATGCATATCCTCATACGTACCAGTCCGTCAGGCTTACGAGAGCCTCCAGGTCCTTCATCGACGGATTGTATGCCGCCGGCATGTATGACAGAGTGAGGTTCTCCTGTCCCTCCATTCCCGAGTACGAGTAGGCCTCGAGCGCCCTCGGGTACGAAGCCCTCTCGGTTGCTATCACCCTTCCGGTCTCCTCGACCACGTAGTTCCAGAACATGCCCTTACCGTTCTGGTTCCTGGAGAGCCATACGGCTCCCTTCCTTATGGCGTCGTCGAGGCTCCTGTCTCCCGTGGCCTCGCTGTATTCTACGAGCGACTGGAGTATCGCGGCCTGCGAGTTCACCGTGCTCCTGTCGCTGAAGTCGCCGTACTGCCACGAGCCGTCCTCGTTCTGGGAAGATATGATGTTTTCAAGCACAGCCTTCTTGACATCATGGAACCTAGCGTCGCCTATGACGTCGGCGAGCTTGGCTATGGCCGGAAGGCATGCGGCGTCGGTCCTGTAGTCGTCGTAGTCCGTCGTCGGGAGCGTCTTCACCGAGCCTCCGCTCGTCTGGGAGTATATGAAGTCTGCCGCCCGGTCTATCGACGGCCCCTCTGTTATGTCGGGACGCATCTCGGTGATGTCTATGACGTCGCTTATAACCTGGCACGTAGTGGCGGCGCTCTTCTTGGGATTCTCGTACTTCTGGTCGAAGAACGAGCCGTCCGGGAGCTGCTCGAATGCCAGCCACTTGAGGAGCCACTCAGCCCTCGATGAGAGCGCCGTGCCCGTCCCGTTGTCCATCCCAAGGTACATGAGCGCTATCCTGGAGTTGTCAGGGTAGTGCGCCCTGTAGTCCCTCGGGTCCGCGTATGCGATGCCGTTCCAGTACCCCTCGATGTATGGGACCAGCGTGAGCGCGTCCTTCGTGCCCGCCGTGTAGTTTCCGAAGGGCATGTAGTCGGTGAGCGGTCCGGTGTATTCCGCCGGCACCATCGGCTGCCGCTCGAACTCATAGACCTCGGCCTTGTCGTTTGCGAAGACCGGCCTGAAGTACGTGTCGTCGCTCAGGTACTCGACCAGGCCGTACTGCAGCGCGTCGAGCTCCGACCTCATCCTGGCGTCTATGTACACGTAGTCAACTGAGTACCTGTCCATCAGGTCGAGCATCCACTGCTTCTGCGAGGAGCGGAACATCACGAACATGTCGGTGTAGGCGGCCTTGGCCTCGTCCACAGTCGGCGGCTCGTCGAAGAATCCCTGGTATATCTTCTTCCACGTGAGTATGTCCTTCCTCTCCGATATGCCTATTATGTAGTAGCCCTCCTCCTTCCACGTGAGGACTATGGAATCCGGCGGCGTGTTGTCCCTTATCCAGGTGAGCGCGTCTATCTCCTCCTGGCTCGGGTGCTCGACGACGAATATGGCCGTCGCGAAGCCCTGCACCACCGCGACAATGAGTATGAGCGCGGCCACCCTCTTCATCGTCTTCCTGTCCTTCTTGAAGAGCGGCAGCAGGTACTCCATGAAGGCGTAGGCCGAGAGCATGGCGAGCGGTATCGAGGCGTAGGGGTCGCGGAACCTGAATGAGAACGAGCCCACTAGCAGGAGCATCGACGCCCACACGGCCACGAAGAGCTTGAGCCTGTCCTTGGTCCTGTGGAGCATCGCGATACCTATCGCGCCAAGGCACAGCTGGACGACACCCATCCACTTGAAGTATCCAAGCGCCGAGACGGCCTCGACGTTTATCCTCGCGAGAAGGTCGGAGAAGTAATTCGTCACGACGAAGTACACGACCGCTATGAACGCCCCCGTTCCGATGAGATACCTCTTCCTCCTGAAGAGATGGATGTTGTAGACCAATGCGAGCAGGAACAGCGTCAGGACGAGAAGCGTCCATCCCCTGTGGGAGAGCGCGTAGACGGCGAACGTGAGGACGGCGCCTGCCACGTCCTTGTAGCTCTTCCTCTTCATGTACCTGACCACGAAGAGCATGCACAGCACGAAGAGCATCACGCCGAAGGCCTCGGGGATTGGCATCGTCGTCCTGAATATGTGTATGGGGCTCGTTGCCATGAAGAGGGCTGAGAGGAGCGATATCCTCCTGTCGCCGAATATCTCGAGCGTGAGCAGGTACATCAGTGCGGCCGTCGCCGCCCCTATTCCCGCCACTAGGATGTGGGAGCCTAGCAGCGGAGGCAGGAAGAGCATGAAGAAGGCCATCAGGACGTGGAATCCCGGCGGGTAGCTGTACGCCTTGAGCCCTATCAGGGACATCGGGTCCGTCGAGAGCAGCGCCCCCTTCTCCAGTATCCTGAGCGCTATGTCTATGTGCAGGTACGCGTCGAGGCCCGCGGGCACCTCGAACAGGAGCACCGGCAGTATCCGTATGGCGAAGGCCAGTATGACTATAGCCGCCAGCTGCTTCCTGTGGTCCTGCGCCTTCCTGAAAAGCATGACCATCAGTAGAATTGTGCGGCTTTCTTAAAAATAAAATAAGCTGGCAATGTCATGGTAACCGAAAAAGGCGCGAAGAGGGGCTACTTCTTTATTTCCTCGTCGAATTCCTCTATCTGGTGCCTGAGCTTGACGAGCATGTCGTTGGTCTTCTCGAGGGAGTGAGCCATCTGGGTCTTCTCATCCTCTAGGTTCTTTATCTGCTCCTCCAGGGACACCTTCTCGGAGGAAAGGTGGGCCTTGTCCTCCTTCAGGGTCTCTATCTTGGTCTGCAGGACGCTTATGTCGTCCTGCTTCTTCCCGAGCTCCGTCTGTAGCTTGTCCCTTGTGCTCTTGAGGTCGCCTATGACTTCCTGAAGCTGCAGCTCTTCCTTCTTCAGCTTCCTTATCTTGTCTATGAGCTGCTTCTTCTCCTCTTTGATGTCGAGCGCCTTCACCACGTCCTCGGTGAGGGTGTCGACGACGTCCTCGAGGCCCTTTATGTGCTCCAGATGCTTGGCCCTCTGCTCTTCGGTCATTTCCGGCTGCTGGTTCTGTATCTCTTCTGTCATTGAATATTCACCAATAATATAATATTGTGCAGCCCCTTTTATTTATTTCTTGTATTTGTTTATGAGGTGGCTTATCTCCATGAGCTGCTTGTTTATGTCCTCGACCGTCACGTTGTTCTTCTTGAGCGTGATTGCGGACCTGCCGTCCTTTCCCGCCTCGCCCCAGCCGCCGTCGCCGTAGCTGTACACGAACTTCTTGCCGGCATCGATGCGCAGTTTCGCTATCAGGCCGCCCATGAGCTCCACGAGCTCGGCGAACTTGCGGTTGTTCTCGAGTAGGAGCCTGTTCCTCTCCTTGAGCTCCGTCGCCTCCTTCCTTATGGAGACGAAGCTCATCTTGGCGTCGCGGAGCGTCGTGACCGGGTCGGCGTCCAGGCCGAACACCGGGTCGAGGTCGTCCTCTATTCCCCAGCCGCACCTCTCGCACTTCTCGAGGCCGTTGGGGGCGCCGCAGACCGGGCATTCCCTGCTCTTGTCCTTCTTCTCCCTGGGCCCGGAGCTCTCCTCTAATATCTCTATCCCGCTCGCCTTGGCCATGTTTAGAATTGATGGACGCAGCTTAAAAATCATGCCGAGGAATATGAAGCATGGAATGGGGACGGCTCAGCGGCGGGGTGAGAAGGAAGATGGCCGAGATGGAGCGCGACATGGACACTGGCTACCTTGCCTACAAGAAAGGTTTCATCGACCTTTTGGGGCTGGAGTACATAGCGGCCTTCCGGGCCGCAAGCGATGAGAACACCCCTGAGGATCTCCACGAATACACGTCGCCTGACGAGATCAGGAGGATATCGGTGGACGTCATATCCAGCGCAGCCAGGGAAGTGTCAGAGGCCACAGGAAAGCCTGTTGATGTCGTGTACAAGATGGCGAGCATGTACGCAAGGCTCATTCAGTGCTACGAGGCAGACATCGCCGCGAAGAACTGAATGCTATTTTCCTCCCGATGCCTGCCTGACGAGCTCCGTCGCGTAGCTTCCCTTCTGGAGCGTGAACCTGAGCCTTAGCGCAAGCTTGTCACTCCCGTCCTCGGACCACTCCCACTCCATGCCCTTTGGAACGACCATGAAATCCCTCTCGGTGCCTCTGGATGATAGTTCCTTGAACGTGGTGTTCCTGAAGTCTTCCGGCCCTATCTTCTCGCGGTCCAGCGCGTCCTGAAGCAGACCCCTCACCCTGGGATGCGTCCTGACGTCCGTTGCGTACCCTACCATCGGTATCAGCGTGTTCTCTTCCGAAGACTTCGAGTACTCCACTGCCACATCATTCCATATCCTGGACTGGTAGGCGTGGACGAAGAGCTTGAGCATCCGAAGCGGCGCGAGCCTGAGCGCTCCCTTGTGGTCTCCGGGCTTCCTCGAGAGGTGCGCCTTCATCCTGGCCTCCACGCTTCCCCTGCACGAGCCGCCGGCTGCGATGAGCTCATTCACCGCTCCCACCATGTCGCCGTGCACGAGCTTCTTCCCGACGGAGTCGTTCCCGCCGGAGGCCGAGCCGAACCTCTGCTCGCCGAAGAGGTTGACGAAGCCGCCGGATTTTATCTCCGAAAGCCTCTTCTCTGCGGCATCCTTCTCCTTCTTTCCGATGTCCCTGACCGTTATCTGAAACGAGTTGCCTTCGTGCTCGCCGAGCTTTATCGGCCTGTTCCTGTATCGCAGCCCGGAGAACGAGACGCCCGGGATTTCCAGTGCCAGTGCTTCCTCGGCCTTCTCCGCTGGGACCGATATGGTCTGGTATGTCACGGCCCTCCTGTCCTTGGTGCCGGCGTATCCAATCTCCTTCGTGCTTATCGAGAGCCTCCTAGATATCTCCTCTATTGCCTTGAAGAAGTCCGTGTCCTCCTTCCTCATGGTGAGCCACGCGTACCGCTCTTCCTTCTTCTCGGGAGCAAGGCCGCGTATCCTCCTCATCTTCTCCTTCCACGACTTCTCCATTTCATCGTGGATTATCTCCCTCACGACGAAATCCTCCGGCTTCGACTTGATTCTCCAGGCCATGAGCAATTTAAGGGGAATAGGAAAAATAAAAAGGGCTGAAGGAATCAGAGGAGTGCGGCTTGTTCGGAGCTTCCCTGTTTTTAAATTTTTCGTTCAATATCTCTGGATGGGATACGTAAACGACAAGGTCGTCTCGCGCGTGATTGAGATGTTGGAGGAGCTCGATGCTCTGGCGCTGCCGCAGGATTACAGGATGAAGAAGAGATTTCTGATAACTGTGCAGCCATCCATGGGGAATGATGGCTTACTCAACGAAGTCAGGTACGAAGCCCGGAGGGACCTTATAGGGGAGCCAAGCGACGGCAAATCGTACAGTCTCGTGATAACCGACAGCGATGCCCTCAACATGGTCATGCGCGAGTGCGATGGCTCGCGCGATGAATGCATAAAGTCTGCCTTCTGTGAATATTTCGAAAAAACAGGCGGTTCCCTGAAGGACGAGATGAACTTCGTGATAACCTACTAGGCTCACTTCTTTTCGGCCTTCGGCTCTTCGACTGGCTTCTCTTCCTTTTCCTCGGCGGGCTTTGCTTCCTCTTTTGCCGGCTCCGCCTTCTCTTCGGGCTTTTCGGCCGGCGCCTCTTCCTTCTTCTCTTCCGCCTTGGGCTCCTCGGCCTCTGGAGCCTTCTTTTTCTTCTTTTCCTCGAGGAATCTCTTCTTCTCTTCCTCGAGCGTTATCTCCTCGGGAAGCCTCACGCTTGCCTTGCCTTCCGAGACGTTGACCTTGACCATGACCTTGTGCAGGGGCTTCTTCGCGCCGCTCACCCAGAGTGCGCTGTTTAGCTTCTCTGATATCTTGACGTCCTCCGCCTTCGTGTGCTTCTCCACGAACTGCCTCACCGCGGAGACGGACCTCTTGGTCTTCTTTACCCTGGTCGCACCCTTCCATGCGCTCCTAAGAGGTATCGTGTAGACCTTCTCGACAGAAACCGCGTCCTTCTTCTTGTCCGCCATTGGAATCATCCTAAATCTTGAGGCTGTCCCTTCTCCACTTCTTGATGCTGACCCTTATGCGCCTGCTCCTGGCCCTCTTGAGGCCGAACTTCTTTATGTCGGCCCATCTGGGAGACGGCCTCACCTTTGCGAGCGCGCCAAGTTTCAGCTTCTTCCCAGTCGACTTGTTGCTGGACATCTTCAGACCCTCTTTATCTTCATTTCCTTCTTCTCGGAAAGCGCCTTGAGCACTTCCCTCAGCTTCCCGTCGTCTATCGTTTCGGGGAGCCTCCCCGCCTGGTACAGCTGGATCAGGTACAGCTCCACCTGCCCGGCCGTCTGCGGGTTGACCATCCTCACCCGGGCGAGCCTTTCGAAGGCTTCCCTGGTGAGCATCTTCGAGAGGAGCTGCTTCTTCATGATTTCTATCTGTCGGAGCTGCTCCATCCTCTCGGCATCAGTGCCTTGCTCACTCATTTGGATTTTGCCCTTATTCCTTTAGCAACTTCGCTTAAAAATGACGAGCCCTTGGCGGTTATCTTCCTTCCGCTGGTCTTCTGCTTCTCGACGAGCCCCTCGGCCTCGAGCTGCTGGAGCACCTTCCTTATCACGGAACCCGATGCCATTTTCTTGTGCTCCGGCTTGTGCCCGTTGTTCTTCCTGCCGCCGTACACCTTCCGGAGCCTCTGCACGCCTATCGTGCCCTCGACCCCGACCTTGCGCAGCACCGCGGCGGACCTTATGAACCACCAGTCCTCCTGCTGGGGCGCCCTCTCCTTGTGGACGCCGGTCTTGGCGAACTTGGACCACTCCGGCGGCTTGATCCCTTCCGTCTTCTTCAGCCTTTCGGCTGCCCCTTCTATGAGCTTGTCCGCCGGCAGTTCCCTGAGGTTCATGTCTCCACCTTGCCTTTTTCAATATATAAGAACAGTTAGTATATAAAAAGGTTTAAATAATCCACGCACGGGGGCAGCCTACGGGCCCCGGGATGCGGCGCTCAGCCTGAGCCTGTTTATCTCCATCTCGACTTCCATGAGCTCCTTGTCGTACTTCTTCTTCATCTCGACGTACGTGCTCTCTGCTATCTCCCTTCCGAAGTATCTCCTCTCTGCGTCCCTCTTGGCGGCGACGAGCTCCTCCCTCCTCCTCTCGAGCTCATCGAGGCTTCTGGCGGCCTTCCTGCCGCTTCCCGACATCTGCATCATTATGTTCATCTCGACTTCCCGGAAGATGTAGTAGACAGTTGTCTCTATCACGACTATGAACGCGAGGACGATGGAGAAGCAGAACACGAAGAGCAGGAACAGGTTGGAGCTGCTGCATGACGGTCCTATCTCCGTCGCGCATACCTCGCTTGCGCCAATGAAGCTGTTGAAGGCGAAGTGGATGAAGAACACTGACACGAATATCGTGACGAGGCTTGCTATTATGACCGCGCGGAACTCTATCATGATGCCTTCTCCCTGGCGTAGGGGTGCCTGTGTACCCTCCCGCACCTGGAACACCTGGTCTCCATGGAGCGGGTCCTCGGGTTCGCGCGGACGATGCCGCCCTTTCCCGGAAGCATGAACCCGTGGCAGCCCTTGCACACGCACGAGAGCTCGGGGACGCTTACGTTGTACCTCATCCCTATCCTCCTGGCAAGCGATGCGTACCTGTGCGAGCGCTCCGGGTGCTCTGCGTACTCCTCGGCCGCAAGGCCCACGAGTATGCCGATCCTCTCCCTTGCTATCCCCTGCTGCCACTCCGGTTTCGCTGACCTCTTCCTCGCGCTGCCGGCTGTCATGATGAAAACCTCAGATTCTCAGCCTGAGGTTCTTCCTGGCTATCTCGACGTCCCTTCTGACGACTGTCTTCCTCCCGGCGTGCTCGGCCATCATGGAGGCGTTCCTCGCGATTTCCGCCGCTATCTCGCCGGTCAGCTCGGCCAGAGCCTCGCCGGCGGAGAACGCGACCCTCTTCGCTCCGTTCTCCTTGAGTATCTTCTCAAAGGGGGCTATCGGCAGCTTTCCCATCGTCAATGCACCTCTATTAATTAATTGTCAGTCTGGTTAAAAAAGAATGGCAGCGGCAGCGTTGGATATGCAACGCTCCGCCATTGTGTATTTCCTGGAGCACATGGGCTCACTGTCTTTTATGTAGGATACGCAGTCGAATCTGTTGCCCATGATTTCCATCTCTGTCAGGCCCTCCTGGTGAGCCGCGACGATGTGGTAGCCGTTTGGGCTGTCCCAGCCCCAGCCTATGGGACTGTATCCCCTGCTCCTCAGCTCGGCGACCTCCATGAAGAACGATGGCTTCCTCTTCTTGGGGTTAGTGCTGCCCCTCCTTCTCGGGTAAGCTCTGACGAAGTCCATTACCCTTCATTGGGGAAAAATTATAAAAACGCCGGCTGCACCGACAGCCCAGACACCCTGTACGCTACGGATTTTATGCCGAAACTGGAATACGCGGATTCCTGCAGAGTTTTCATTGCCTTTCATGTCGAACTCGGAGAATGGGCCGTTGTCGTCGCTTGCATCCAGACCGTGGACATAGCCGAACGCCTTCATTATGTCGTTCACCACAGCCGCATGGCTCTGGAACTTCGACGTGTCGAAGTACACCCTTGCTATGTCGGGAGTCATTGCGGTCATGACGCTTTTTTGGGAGCGAATATTTAAGTTCAGTATGCCTTCGCGACGTACACGACGTGCCTGGCCTTCTTCCCGCAGTGGACGCATTCGGAGAACGTCTTCTCGGACTTCCCGTACAGCGTGCCCCTTATGGTCGCGCCGCCGGTCTTGTCCTTTACGTGGTCCTCGCACTCCTCCGAGCCGCACCAGTTGGTCCGGGTGAAGCCTCCCTTCGACACGGACTTCTTCAGCTCGTCCATGGTCACCGCGTCCCTGATGTTCTCCTTCAGCGCCTTCCTTGAATCCTGCAGCATCTCCTTCTGGACGGCGGCAAGCAGCGCCGCGACGCCCTTCGCGTCCCCGAGCTTCAGCTTCACCTTCTTGCCGTCGTTCCTCTTGACGGCCACCATCTCGCCGGCCTCGACGTCCCTCGGTCCTATCTCTATCCTCACCGGGACTCCGCGAAGCTCCCAGTCGTTGAACTTGTACCCTGCCGAGTAGTCCCTCTCGTCCAGCTGCGCCCTTATGCCTGCCCTGAGGAGAGCGTCCCTCGTCTGCCTGGCCTTCTGCATGACCGCGCCTTCCCTGCCCTTGAAGATTATGGGCACTATCGCCGCCTGCACCGGTGCCACCCTTGGCGGAAGCACCGCGCCCTTGTCGTCGCCATGCTGCATTATCATGCCGCCTATCTGCCTGGTCGTCATGCCGAGGCACGTCTGCCACACGTGCTCCCTCTTCCCGCTCTCCTGCATGAACGTTATGGAGAACGGCCTTGAGAAGTTCTGGCCCAGGAAGTGCCCTCCAGGGCCCTGTATGACCTTCCCGTCCTGCATGAGCGTGTCGTATGCTAGCGAGAACTCCGCGCCCGGGAACTTGTCGTTCTCAGTCCTCTGTAGCACGAGAGCTGCCATCGCGAGCTCCTCGTGGAACCTGTCGCAGATGTAGACGTAGTCCTCTATCTGCTTCATGGCGTCCTCCAGCGTGGCGTGGGCCGTGTGCACCTCGTTCCACAGGAATTCCCTGTCCCTTATGAACGGCTTGGTCACCTTCGTGTCCCACCTCACGATGTTGCACCACTGGCTTATCCTGAGGGGAAGGTCCCTGTGGCTTCTGACCCACTTGGAGAACATGTGGTACATGATGGTCTCGGACGTCGGCCTTATGACGAGCTCCTCGTTGAGCTTGACCCCTCCGACCTCCGTGACGTTGGCCGTCTCGGCCGCAAAGCCGGAGAAGTGCTCCTTCTCCTTCTCTATGAAGCTTTCCGGTATGAGCATGGGGAAGTAGCAGTTCGTGAACCCCTTCTCCTTGAGGAGGCCGTCGTATATGCTCGTCAGGCTCTCCCAGACGGCGTAGCCCCACGGCATTATGACGTCGAAGCCCTTTATGGGCGTCCTCTGGTCCTTGAAGCCACCCTTCCTGACTACCTCAAGGTACCACTTGCTGAAATCCTCCTTCCTCGTCACGGTGACGCCGAGGTTGTCCTTCTCCTCCGCCGGCTGCTTTTGCGCCATATGCATATTTTCCCGGAGGTCTATTTATATTTCCGGCCTTCCGGCTGCGAGAGGGAGATGAGAGCCTTTTTTAAACATGCCTTTCAAAAAACAATATGGCAAGAAGCGCATATGCATACATATGCACGGATTCTGTCTTCAATTATCTTCCCACTGCTATCGATGCGCCTCCCGGCAAGGCCTACGGCACCCGCGAGGGTTCCGTCTCCATGATTGCGGAGCTTGACAGGTTGGCGCGCACGTACTCGACCGCGGACGGCCACGGCTTCGGATACTTCATCATCGGCGACGGGTCCACGAAGCAGATACAGGAGATGCTTCTGTGCAGCAAGCTGGATGTGGAGACGGTGTTCGGCTCAGACGCGTTCTTCTCCGGCGGCATTGACCTGAAGGGCAAGCTGGAGGCCTTCAGGAAGCTCTACAACCCCGCGGGAGAGCTTATCCTGACTCCTGCTGAGGACAAGCTCAGCATAGCCAAGGACATGGGAGTCGTGCCTGTCAGGCTCGAGGGGGCGGGATACCCGGTGAACGGCTACAACTTCGAGTCAGTCGACATGGAGGGCGTCCCGGGCCTCGTGGTTGCCAAGTTCGGCCTGCTGGAAAGCGCCGACAATGTGCATCGTCCCAAGTACGCCTGATCCAGTGCGCATCCATCGTTTTTTAAGTTTCGGGCCGAAAACTTATCTCATGGGCGACCTCAGGGAATCCATGCTAAGGCAGCAGATGCAGGCCGAGCTTGAAGAGGCCGCGAGGCT
>CAZTRL010000027.1:0-15641 GCA_964616715.1 uncultured archaeon
CAGGTACCACTTTTAATAACCGAAGGCCTAAATCCGGACGTCAGAACTCTTCCTCATCGCTGTCTATCTGGTACTTTCCCTTCGCTGCGTACTGGGTGGAGACCTGGTAGGTTATCCTCGACTTGTACGTGCTCGTGTTGTCCTCTTCGTCCAGCCTGAATTCGTACCTCTTGGCGGGGCCGTCGCGTTCCTCTGCCTTCGTCTGCTTCCTGGACATGACCATCTCGAATGTGTCGTATGCAGGCGGGAGAGGGGACTGCTCGCCTTCCGTGCGGAACTTCCATACGGTCTTCCCGGTGCGGGCATTGACGAGGTATATGTGGCAGTCGAAGCTCGGGAACAGGACGTTGGGTCCGATTCCGACGGGCTTGAGCCAGATGACGCCCTGCGTCTTGTACCTCCACTTCTCTCTCCCTTCCAGGTCGATGCAGTAGAGGTTCTGGTCCTCGCAGCCGAAATAGATGTTGCCTTCGTGCACGGTAGGTATGCTCACCGGCTCGTTCCTGGAGAACTTCCATATCTGCTTCCCGTCCGTGGTGAGGCAAAAGACGAAGCCGTCTCTGGAAGTCACGTAGAACCTCCCGTCGTGCAGCACCGGGCAGCACACGCAGCCGTAGTTTCCGGTGGGGAACTTCCAGAGCAGGCTCCCGTCCTTTATCCTTATCGCCCTGACGAAGTTGTCGAAGCAGCCTATGTAGACGACGCCCTCGTGAACTAGCGGCTTGTTGAAGTTGTATATCTCGCCCTGGGTCTGGACCTTCCAGATGAGGCTGCCCGTCTCCGCGTCCAGGCAGTAGAAGTTGTGGTCGAATGAGCCGAAAAAGAGCTTCCCGTCGTGCACGGTGGGGTTCGTGTGGACCTCGTCCCATGTCTTGAACTTCCAGATGAGGCTGCCCGTCTCCGCGTCCAGGCAGTACATGTGCTGGTCCTCGCAGCCGAAGTACACCCTTCCCCCGCTTATGTGGGGAGCCGCGTTTATCCTTCCCTGGGTCTCGAACTTCCATGCCAGCTTCCCTGTCGCGGCCTCCAGGCAGTACATGTTCCTGTCGTAGCTTCCGAAGTACACCATTCCCTCGTGGAAGCATGGTGACGACTCAAGGAGTATGCCTTCGGTCCTGAACTGCCAGAGCCTCTCTCCGGTCCCTGCGTCGACAGCGTAGAATATGCGGTTCATGGAGCCGAAGTAGACGACGCCTTCGTGGTAGAGCGGTATCTGCACTATGCCTCCGCCCTCCTCCACCTGCCACATGCGGTCGTGCTTGCGGACCTTCCTTACCTCGAACTCCTCCATCTCTATGGCGAAGTCCTCGAACCCGAATCCTCCATGCTCTTCCATGCCTGCACCGATATCCTTTAAGCCCCGCGGGAATATGCATATTTGCCCTTACATTTGAGGCTCCTTCTCCTCCACGCTTCTCACGAGCTCCGGCATCACCTTCTCCTCGGCCCTCTTAAGGTGCTCCCGGAACGTCGGGACCGAGACGCCCATGGCCCTGGAGAGCTCCGACAGGTCGGTCTTCCTCGGCCACGAGTACCATCCCCTCTCCTGGGCGAGCAGGAGAGCCGCCTTCTGCCTCTCAGTCAGCCTCGGCATGAGGTGGGAGAAGTATATGTCTGTGATCTTTGTCTTCTTGAGCTTGAGCACCTTCGACTCCCGAAAGTCCCGCGTGACGCTCCTCACGAAATCCATTATGATGTCCCTGGACCACGACGCCACCTCCCAGTGCTCGTAGCCTTCCTTGTCCACGAACACGGGCCTCACGTAGAACAGCTTCTGGTGGTAGTGCGATGATGGTATCCTGTCGGCCCTCCTCTCTATGCAGAAGATTACGTTGCCCTCGTGCTCCAGGCCGCTGATGCGCTTCTCCGCCTTCAGGTCCTCTATGAAAGCCTCCACCCTCCTCTTGTCGCCGTATATGGTCTGCACCTGGGGAGCGTAGGTTACGCCGTCCTCCACGTAGACGCTGAACGGCATGCCAAGAGTGGTCACGGAGAACTTCCTGCACCTGTTGCCTATCACGCAGTCATGCCTTATCCTGACCCTTGCAACCCACATGCCTTAGATTTGAGGTTAGGAATTAAAACTCTTCCTCGTCGGAGTCTATCTGGTACTTGCCCTTGGCTCCGTACTGCGTTGAGACCTGGTAGGTTATGCGGGACTTGTAGAATTTCCCGCCCTCTTCCTCCTCGCCGATGTCGGTTGCATACCGCTTGACGGTGTCCTTTTCCGCGAGTCCGGAGTCCTCCCCGTGCTTGCTTACGGTCAGCTCGAAGCTCTCGAACGGCGGGGGGATGTAAGAAGGCTCCCCCTGCGCCCTGAACTTCCACACAAGCTGGTGCGTCCCCGTGTCGACGCAGTAGAGGTGGCAGTCGAAGCTCGTGAAGTATATGCGGCCATTCCATGTCGCCGGCTTCCACCACATGATGTCCTGCGTCTCGAACTTCCACAAGACCTTACCTTTCAGGTCCAGGCAGTAGAGATTGTGGTCTTCGGTCCCGAAATATATCCGGTCTTCATGGACGATCGGACTGGCCATGGCGTTGTTTATCCTGAAGTTCCAGAGTTCCTTCCCTCCGGGCGTGAGCGCCCAGAGGACTCCCTCCCTGTTAGGCTGGTACAATACGTCCCTGTAAAGGAACGGGCCGTTGGACATGCCGCCGTAAGATCCTGTCTTGAATTTCCACACGAGCCTGCCCGAATCGACGTCGACTGCCCGCAGGAAGTTGTCAAACGACGGGAAATGCACCCTGCCGTCGTGGATGACGAGCGAGGACTGGAAGAATATCTCCCCCTGCGTCTCGAACTTCCAGGCGAGCCTGCCGGTCTCTGCGTCCACGCAGTAGAGGAAGTGATCGTTTGAGCCGAAGAATACGTGGTCCTTGTATATTGTGGGCTGGCACATCACCTCCCCGTATGTCTTGAACTTCCACGCGAGCTGCCCGCTTCCCGCATCCACGCAGTATCCGTTGTAGTCGCTGGAGCCGAAATAGACCTTTCCGTCATGGAACGTGGCAGTGGCCACTATCTTCCCCATGGTGCGGAACTTCCACGCCAGCTCCCCGGTCTTTGCGTCGATTGCGTACATGATCTGGTCGTATGAGCCTATGTAGAGCTTGCCGTCGCCGATGACCGGGGAGCTGCCTGCGAATCCCCCCTCGGCCCTGAAGCTCCATATGAGGTCTCCCGTGCGTGCGTCGACCGCGTACACGTTGCGGTCCATGGACGCCGCGTAAACGATTCCGTCATGCACTAGCGGCTCTTGGGCTAGGCTTCCCCCGTCCCCGAAATTCAGCATGCGGCTGAACTTATTCACCTGCTTGTATTCGAACTCCTCCATCTCGATGAAGAATTCGTCAAAGCCGGAGCCTTCGTGCTCTTCCATGGAGGTATCTTGCCCTGTCAAATTTAAAACTCTTCCTCGTCGGAGTCTATCTGGTACTTGCCCTTGGCTGCGTACTGCGTACTCACCTGGTAGGTTATCCTCGACTTGTACGTGCTCGTGTTGTCCTCCTCGTCGAACTTGAAGTCGTACCTCTTGCCCTTCGCGTCCTCGTCAGCCGCCCTCTCCGCCTTCCTCCTGATCACGACCTCGAACTCCTCGTTCGCCGGCGGGACGTAGGACGGTGACCCGTCGGTCCTGAATTTCCATATGACCGAGGCGTCCCTCGAGTCGATGCAGTACAGGTTGCAGTCCCAGGAGGGGAATATGACGCTGTTGCCGGAGAACACGGCGGTGAGCCATATGGAACCCTGGGTCTCGAACTTCCATATGAGATTCCCTTCCATGTCGAGGCAGTAGAGGTTCTGGTCCTCGAAGCCGATGTATATGCGGCCGTCGTTTATCGCCGGTATCGACGGCACGTGCATCCTGGAGAACTTCCACGCTACCTTCCCGTCGAGCGTCACGCAGACGAGTGTGCCGTCCCTCGTGGGCACGTACATCCTGTCGCCGCTGAGGACCGGGGCGTAGACCGTGCCGTATTCGGCTATCCTGAGCTTCCAGATGAGCTTCCCGTCTTCTGCCTTCACCGCGTAGAGGTTGTTGTCGAACGAGACGAAGTAGACCTTTCCGTCGTGTATCAGCGGCATGTTGGCGTGGTAGACCTCCCCCTGCGTCGAAAACTTCCATAGAAGCCTTCCAGTGTCCGCGTCCAGGCAGTAGAAGTTCCTGTCGAATGAGCCTATGTAAAGCATCCCCTCGTGTATGGCGGGGCTCGATGCTATCTCGTCCTGCGTCGCGAACTTCCACGCGAGCCTCCCGCTTCTTGCATCCAGGCAGTACACGTTCCTGTCCTTGCCGCCGAAATAGAGCATTCCGTTGTGGATGAACGGCATGGAGTTCACCTTGTCGCTGGTCTCGAACCTCCACACGAGCTTCCCGGTCTTCGCGTCGAGAGCGTACATGTAGCGGTCGTACGAGCCCGCGAACACCATGCCCTCCCAGTATACGGGCGATGACTCCATGAAGATGTCGTACGCCTGGAACTTCCAGACGAGTGTGCCCTCGCTCACGTCCACCGCATAGAGCATGTGGTTGAGGCACCCGAAGTACACGACGCCGTCGTGGAGGAGCGGGATGCAGCATATGCTTCCGCCATCCCCGACCTTCCATATCCTGTCGAACTTCCTCGTGTGCCTGACCTCGAAGTCCTCCATCTCTATCGAGAAATCGTCAAACCCGGAAGCCGAGAACTCCTCCATTAGAGAAGATTGAGCCAAAGGCTTAAAATTCTTCCTCGTCGGAGTCTATCTGGTACTTTCCCTTCGCTGCGTACTGGGTGGAGACCTGGTAGGTTATCCTCGACTTGTACGTGTCGAGACCGGAGTCGTCCTCCGGCGTCCCTAGGTCGTATGTCTTCCTCCCGCTCTCCTCGACGTCCTTCTCGGAGACCGACACCTCCACCTCGAAGACCTCGTGCGGCGGGGGCACGTACGCGGGCGCCCCTGGGGCCCTGAACTTCCACACGACGTTCCGCGTCCTCACGTCAATGCAGTACAGATTGCAGTCCCATGACGGGAAGATCAGGTTGTTTCCTATCATTACGGACCTCTCGTAGACCAGCCAGTCGGTCTTGAACCTCCAGAGTTCGTTTCCCTCGAGGTCGAAGCAGTGCATGCACCAATCGCCGGCAGACGGCAGGTACAGCAGGCCGTTGTGGAAGCAGGGGATGCCCATCACGTCCTCCTCGCTCCCGCTGTATTTCCAGACGAGCTTGCCCCTCATGTCCAGCACGAAGAGCTCTCCGCCTCTCGTGGCCTGGTATATCCTGTCCCCGTGTATCACAGGGGCCGCGCCCATGCCGTAGTTCCCGCACTTCGTCTTCCAGAGGAGTCTGCCGGTCTCGATGTCCACGGCTCTCGTGCAGTTGTCGAAAGACCCGAAGTACACAACGCCGTCCCTGTGCGCGAAGCCGTTGGTGTTGTGTATCTCCCCCTGCGTCTCGAACTTCCACACGAGATTTCCGCTCCTCTTGTCTATGCAGTAGACGAAGTGGTCGTATGAGCCGATGATGAGCCTCTCCCCGACCACGATGCCCTGGGATATTATGGTGTCGAACGTCCTGAACTTCCATATGAGCCCGCCGGTCTTCGCGTCGAGCCCGTAGACGTTGTGGTCCCTTCCCCCGACGAACACCATTCCATCGCTCTCCACGACGGACGACGCCACCTTGTCGCTCGTGGCGAATTTCCATATCAGCGCCCCCGTCCCCGAGTCCAGTGCGTAGACGTTGCGGTCGTAGCTTGCGACGTAGACTACACCGTCAGCCACTGTCGGCTCGGCCTCGACTATGACGCCCTCCGTGTGGAACTTCCACACCTGGCTCCCGTCCTCCGGCCTTATGCAGTAGACGTTGTAGTTTGCCGAGGCCACGTAGAGCAGGCCGTCCGAGAGCACGACGCCGCTCGCCATGCTGCCTCCCTGCTCCGTCCTCCACATGCGGTCGAACTTCCCGGTCTTCTTGAGCTCGTAGTCGGACATCTCCACGGAGAAGTCGTCCAATCCCTCTGCGAATTCCATAAGGATAGAGTTCTCTGCGGAAGGTTTAAAACGGTTGCCGTCACAGGCCCCTCGTGGACTGCGCCACGCATCTCTTGCATATGCCGAGGCTGGAGTCGTAGCACTTGGCGCACACTATGGACCCGCACGCGTTGCAGGTGTAGGCGGGCTCGGCGACGCCGCCGCACATCGCGCAGATTCCAGGGACCTCCATGTCATGCCTCCTGCGGGTCGGCCTCGAACTGCAGCATGGACTTCACGTCCTCCTCCGGCCCCTCTAGCTCGCCCTTCCTGTCCGGCTCTTTCTTCTTCTTTTTGTGCTCTTCTGGCTGGAACCTCTCGAGGCTCGCCACCTTTCCAACTATGGTGCTGAACAGCACGGAAAGGAATATGACCATGAACACTATGTTGACCATCTGGGTCGCCAGCTCCGGCCTGCCGGCGGCTATGACCGCGGCGGCGACTATCGGTATCATGGCGGCCGCGGAGAGCCCCCTTGGCGCTATGAAGCTCATTAGCAGTATGTCCTTCCTGCTGAACTTTTCCTTGAGGTCTCCCATTATGAACAGCAGCATCACGGGCCGCACGAGAACGACCATCACGAAGAACAGCAGCATCAGTCCCATCTCCTCGAGTCCCATGAAGAGTGACACCTGCGCGCCGAGGAGCGTGAAGACCGATATCCTAAGCATCTCGGAGAACTGGTCCTGGAAGTGTATCAGGTCCTCCCTGTCCTCCCTTCCGTGGAGCGTGAAGTTCCCGGCTACGAGGCCGCATATGGCGACGGCGAGCATCCCGCTCCCCCCGACGCCTATGGCGAGTGCGTACGTTATCATGGCCACGGCGAAGAGCAGGAGCGAAGTGTACTCCTTGAGTATGCCCTTGAATATCCTGGAGACTGCAAGGCCCACTATGAGGCCCGTCCCGACACCTGCGGTTATCATCAGCCAGAACTGGGAGAGGTACTTCAGGGGCTCGATTATGAGCGTGTCCCCCGGTGCGATGTTCACGAGGTCCAGGAATATGAGCGGGACGAGCACCGATATCGGGGAGTTGAATATTGATTCCACCTTGAGTATGGTGAGCGCGCTCCTGCACTTGGAGAGCGCGTGCTCGAAGGCGAACACCACGCCGCTTCCCGTTCCGCTTATCACGGCCCCGACGAGGAATGCGTACACGATGTCCATGCCGAAGAGGAAGTGCGCGACGAGGCCGAGCACCACGGTGTTGAAGAGGACGCCGACGAAGGCAAGCTTCAGCGATATGTTCGAGTACTTCTTGAACACCCTGAAGTTGAGGTTGAACGTGCCTATGAATATGACGAGGATGAGCGCGAGTATCCTGAAGAAGTCTGGTATCATGCCCATGTGCTCGACGTTGACCAGGCTTATGTTTATGTACTGCGTCACCGCGGGATTGGAGAACACGGTTGGGCCGAAGAGCAGCCCGAGCAGCAGCAGGAAGAACGTGTCGGGTATGTTCCTCTTTCGGAGGACGTTTGCCACGAGCACCCCGAACCCGAGCAGGATTGAGAAGTACATCACCGACAAAGAGACAGCATCAAGGGCCATAATATTGTTGTGGTTCCTGTATTTTAATTTTTTCGGTGCGGCGTGCCTTTTTTAAAGGTTTCCGCAAAAGCCATAAGGTGATTGTATGAGCGAGTGGACGGAGTCTCTCGGAAGGCAGTCGCTCATGCTGTACTTCTCTCACGAGTTCGGGGAGAAGCCCATACTCTATGCTGACACTGCTGGCGCATTCGATGACAAGAAGGTCTATTCCGCGTTGTCGAAGGCCCTGGGCGCTGCCCTCGGGAAAGGGAAGTTCCTTGTCATAGACCAGAAGAAGCTCGTGGACCTCCCTGACGACGCATCGTTCGTCTTCGACGAGGTCACCGCAGGGGAGTGTCTTGACTGCATGAAGAAGATATACGATAACTCGGACTTTACCATGCATGGTATAAGGGTGCTCCCGGTGAGGTACGATAAGTCTGTCGTCCCGGGCTACATGGTCGAGGGCATGACCGGTCGGCCAGGGAGCATGGTGCCGACGTTCAGCATGCACCTCTACTCGCTCTAGGGAAGCTTTATCCCTGATAGGAGGTTGACGTATTTCTCCAGACGCCTTATCTCGCTCTCGAGAGTGTCCAGCGTCTTCTCAAGGTTCCGCTTCTCCGGGCCCCTGAGCTTCCCCACGTCCGCCCTCTTCTCGGAGAGGTCGGAGAGCGACTCGCTTATGCCCTTCTTGACCTTTATGACGACGGCGTTCTTGAGGACCTCCAGCAGGTCCCCCTCCAGCTTCACGTAGAGCTTCCTGTCCCCCGGTCTCTTGATCTTCTTTATGACCCCGAGCACCTCGAGGAGGTCGAGGCTGATGGAGACCATCCCTGACGAGTATCCGGTCTTCTCCGCGAGCTTCTGCAGCGGGAGCGTCGGGCCTTCGACGAGAAGCGCCCCTATTATCTTCCCGTGTATCGGGGAGTAGCCTATCGTGCTCGCAAGGCCGGAGAATATCTCGAATATCCTCGATTCGATGATGGTTGTGTCTTCCATGCCCTTCGCCATGATAATGTTTAAATATCGGTGCGCTTAAAATATATTTAGAACTTTTAAAAATTATTAAAAGTTGGTTTTTACATGGCTGCAGCGAAGAGGAAATCCGGGGCGCGGGCAATGCCCGCGAAGGGCTCAAAGTCCATGCAGGCGAGGAAGCCTTCCAGGAAGCCGGCGGCGCGAAGGGTCCCCTCAGCCGGGAAGAAGATTCCCATGCAGAAGACCGCCTCCATCTGCCCGGAGTGCCTGGATATAATAGGCGCCGAGATATTCGAGCGCGACGGCAAGGTCTGGATAGAGAAGACCTGCAAGAAGCACGGCAGGTTCGAGGAGCTCTACTGGGGCTCTTCCGAGCTCTTCAGGAAGGCCAAGCGCTTCGCCCATGACGGCAAGGGCATCGAGAACCCCAACGTCGACAAGGCCGCGCCGGTCTGCCCGAAGGACTGCGGCCTCTGCAGGATGCACAAGTCCCACACCGCGCTCGCCAACCTGGTCGTCACGAACAGGTGCGACCTCTCATGCTGGTACTGCTTCTTCTACGCCAAGAGGATGGGATACGTCTACGAGCCCACGCTGGGCGAGATAGACAAGATGGTTGAGACGCTCGTGAGCGAGAGGCCCGTTCCCTGCAATGCGGTCCAGCTCACCGGCGGCGAGCCGACGCTGAGGGACGACCTCGTCGACATCATAAAGATATGCAAGAAGCACGGCGTGGACCACGTCCAGCTCAACACGAACGGCATAAGGCTCTCAAAGGACCTCAAGCTGATGAAGGACGTCAGGGAGAACGGCATAAACACGCTGTACCTCAGCTTCGATGGTGTCACCGAGAAGACGAATCCCAAGAACCACTGGGAGATACCCGGCGTCCTCGACAACTGCAGGAAGGCGGAGAACATGGGCGCCGTCCTTGTGCCCACTGTCATAAAGGGGGTCAACGACCACGAGATAGGCGACATTCTCAGGTTCGGCTTCAGGAACAACGACGTGGTTCGCGGCGTCAACTTCCAGCCGGTCTCGCTCGTGGGGAAGATCACCCACGCCGACAGGCAGAAGATGAGGATAACGATTCCGGACGTCATACAGAGGATGGAGGAGCAGACGGACGGCCAGGTGGGGAAGGAGGACTTCTACCCGGTCCCGACGCCCTGGCCCTTCACGAGGTTCGTCGAGGCCCTCACGGGAAAGCCCAAGTACGAGCTCTCCAGCCACTTCGCCTGCGGCATGGCGACCTACATATTCAACGACAACGGGAAGATGATACCCATAACGAGATTCGTCGACGTCGAGGGGCTCATGGAGTTCCTCAACGAGAGGGCGGAAGCACTTGAGAAGGGCGGAAACAGGCTCGTCGCGGGAGCGAAGCTCCTCTTCAGGATGGGCTCCTTCATAGACAACGATAAGGCCCCCAAGGGCTTCAGCCTGAAGAAGATGCTCTACAACGCCCTCATGAAGCACGACTACAACGCGCTCGGCGAGTTCCACCACAGGTCGCTCTTCGTCGGCATGATGCACTTCCAGGACCTCTACAACTACGACATAGAGCGCGTCAAGAGGTGCACCATACACTACGTCATGTCGGACAACAGGATAGTCCCGTTCTGCGCATTCAACGTCATACCCCAGTGGTACAGGGACAAGGACATGGAGTCACAGGGACTCTCGTTCTCGGGGTATGAGAAGAAGACGAACACAAAGCTTGCAGCTGACATCTACAAGAGGGATGTCAAGGCGCTCGCGGCGACCGAGCTCTACAAGAATGCATACGGCAAGTAGCCGCTTTCAGTTCTTCATGGCATGCGACTGTTCGCTGAGCCTCTCCAGCGCCTCGTATTCCGGCGTCCCGGGAGACGTGTGTTCCAGGTACTGGTTTATCCAGAGTGTCTCGTGGCCTATTGCGACCCTCTTGTATTCTCTCACGTTACTGCTACTCATGTGAGTGTCCGTGTCCTCGGACAGAGTGGCTATCGCCGGGATGCCGTTTGACGGGTCGAGGAATGCGTAGTAGTCCTTCACGCCCTCCGGCAACGGGAGGTCTATCCTGAAGATGCCGTGGTCCATGTACATCGTCCCGGCCTTTCTCATGCTGAATAGTTCCGCCGGAAGTAATTTAAAACGCTCAAGCAGTGCCGGCCTTGTCCTTTATCCTCTCTATGCACTGCTCCTGTATGTAGTCGTTCTCTATGTTTACGCAGAGGTCTATATCCATCTTGCCCACGGCGAAGTCCCTGATGCATATGTCCTTGAACTTCCTCTCATCCGTGTTGCGGAGGTTGTTGCATATGTCCATGTCGTCCTCCGCCCTCGCGAGGTCGGTGTAGCACAGCGCCTTGTAGACCCCGTCGGTCTTCGCCTCGCAGGCTTCCAGGTCGGTTATGTTGGCGTTGCCCTTCTGTATGTTGAATTCCCCGCCGAACATGACGAAGTATACCGCGACCATCACCGTGACGCCGGCAGCTATCGTGAGCGCCACTATCCCGAGCCAGAGCTTTCCGGACGCCTTCTTGGACGACTGCATCTGAAGGGATGCGGCGGATATTGATGAGTCCACGTCCGACTGGCTCCAGCCTTCCGACTTCAGCTTCCGCGTTATCTCTTCGAGGGTAGCCCCCCTCGAGAGGCTCCTCTTGACGTACTCGACAAGCACTGCATCGGCCATTTCGCACGCACCCTGCGTTCCTTATTATCCTTTGTCCGAGTGAGAATAAAAGTTTTGGACTTCCGGCGGGCAACAAATAATAATCAAATCGCACTAAGTTAAATCTATGGAGATTATCCAGAAGCTTCTGCTCGGCCTGCCCGAGATGGCAGTCGTCGTGGCGTTCGGCCTGGTGTACTTCCCGCTACTGGTCTACATAACCGCCGCCCACGTGGTTGACTACAGGATACTCAAGAACTACTACATGAAGAAGAGGAGCTACGGCCTCAACATATCGTGCGGGGACACGGACGGCGGGGGCGTGAACGCCGACGTCGTGGAGAGGGACGTGAGGAACTTCGTGCTCGTCGACGACATATACCGGCTGCCGTTTAGGGACAAGCAGTTCGAGAGCGCCGTCTGCTCCCACACGATGGAGCACGTCGACGACCCTGAGAGGTTCTTCTCGGAGCTTTCGAGGGTGGCGGACGATGTCACCGTCTTCCTCCCGCCTCTGTGGGACTTCTTCTCGATGCTCGCATTCCAGGAGCACAAGTGGCAGTTCCTCACCATGAGGTCGATGCACGTCAACGGCCTGCCTAGGAAGGTCAGGCTTCCCTACTGGAGCCTGCAGCGGCTCTTCGGCCAGAAGAAGACTTGCTGAATGCCTGGGGTCCTTCACTTCACCCAGATGCAGTACTTGCCCTTGCCCTTTATCTCGAGCTTCTTGGCTATCTCGGAGCCGTTTGGGTCCTTTATCATGGCCGTGCCCTTCCAGGACTTCGAGAAGTTGGACTCCCCGCACAGCGGGCACTTGTCGCCCTCCACGAAGAGCCTGCAGTTCCTGCACACCTTTACCCTTTCAGACATGATTATCGCCGTTTCACTCCTTTCCCGCGGGCTTGTTCTTCCTGGCCTTGCTCTCCCTGAGCCAGTCCAGGGACCCGAGGTTCGGCTGCCTTGCCGTGAGTCCTATCTTGTAATCGTTGCCGGAGACAGAGACCGAGATTATCCTCGCCCTCACCACGTCGCCTTCCTTCATCCTCTGCTTGGTCTCCTTGCCAGTGAATATGGCGTTCTTCCGGTCGTAGCTTACGAAGTCATCCATGAGCTGGCTGACATGTATCATGCCGTCCACCGGGCCGAGCCTTATGAAGACCCCGAACTCGGTGACGTCTATTATCTCGCCGTCCGATATCTCGTGCTGGTTGGGCTTGTAGGCGAGGACCTCGAAGAGCACTGGATAGTTTATGGAGCCGTCGCCCGGGTATATCCTTCCCTCTCCTGTCTGCTTTACGTCGGTGACGACGAGGACCACCCCGAGCCTCTTGTCTATTATGCCGTCCCACCTCTGCATGAGGCTCTGCTTGACGGCCTCCTCCAGGCCCAGCTCGAACTTCGACGCTGGGACCTTTATCTCGTCCTCGACTTCGATTATCCTGTACATGGAATCACTCGCTTTCTAATAATTGTGGTTGGCGCATATATAAGTAATTTTCGCGCTGATGCAATAGATATGTGGGCATTCAAATAAAAATGTATGTACAGGCATCCTCTTTCAGTCGGCGCGGACCAGGTATTTCCCCTGCCTTATGGTTATCACTTCCATCCCGCCCCTCCGGAGGGAGTCGCGGAGCTCCGCGTCTACCGTGCAGACCGTCATGTTCCTGTTCAGCGAGTACTCGATTATCCTCTTGTCAGTGTTGCCCGGCTTCGTCCTTATGACGGCGGCATGCCTTCTCTTTATGTAGTCAAGGGACATCCTCGCCGCGGCCGCATCCTTTCCGTTGCCCCCGGCGAGCTTCTCCAGCTCCCCGACAACGAGGTCGAGCACGAACAGCTTCGGCCTGCCGAACTTTAGGAGTTCCGCGGATACGTCTATCCTGTCGGCGAACGCCGTAACCATGAAGCTGGTATCCAGGAGCACGTCCATGATGATGAATTGTGGATAGAGATTAAAAACTTCGCATCCAAAAAGACGATATGCCACAGGCAGAGAGGATGGTGCCGCCGGTCGCCTCGTATGGCGGCATGACGGGGAACTGGACAGTCATAAGCGACAAGAACTTCTACAAAGAGGCGAAGTTGTACTGCTCAAAGACTTTCCCCGGAAAGGAAGAGGCGCTCGGGCTCGATGAATTCAACTGGGAGGAAACGAAAGACGGCTCGGTGGCGGCGGCGTTGAACACCTCTGCGCTGCTTGGAATCGCAATCGACCAGTTCTGCAGTGACATAAAATCCGATTACAGGCTCGCGACACATAAGGACCACGAGAAACTCTACGAGGGCCTGTTTTACCAGGGCATGCCTGTTGATGGTTACGAGCACATGCCGGTTCAGGCCAACGGGAATCATATTTCCCCTCATTCACTCGTGATTTACACGCGAAAGGACAATAACTACCGCAGGAGCCGGCCTTCTGCCAGCGTGCTGGCAATGAAGGGAGAACCGGCCCGGATTTTCGAGCAGTTGAAGAACAGGAGTCCGGAATACGCCAGGCTGGTGCTGGACTGGGACATGAAGGGCAGCAATACGCTGGAGAAGCCGGCGATGGTTTCACTCAGGGGACTGCGCATGAACAAGGACCTCCGCATAGAGTTCACTGATGAGACGCTAGTAGGCAGCGTCCCGGACACGTTCAACATCCCGGAGACGTTTAATGCAGGCGGCGGGGACGGCGTCAGTGTCGCTTTCGCGGACAGCAAGACATATCACGGGCATTACGATGGCCATTCATTCGTCGGTGCTACAAAGGAGCTTGTGCACAACGTCTACAACATACCGCTCGGTGACAACATCGGGCAGAAATATCCGAATGATGTGAACTTGGGGCCGTCTTTTTTCGTTCTCGTCAAGCCGGACTCGCTCGATTCCTGATATTTTTCTTCGGTCAGCCTCTGGAGACATTCCCGGCGGGCCTCTCTTCCGAGAATATCTCAGAGCCGAACCTGAAGAGCTTAGTGCCGGGCTCGCGCCACGCGCCACGCGAAAGCCCCGCCTTCATGCAGAGCCCCTCTAGGTACTCATCTGTGTCCCAGCCGCATTCTACCGGCACCTGGGGGAGCAGAAGGCCCCTCGCGTGGCCCTTCTCTATTATGAGGCCGTCCTTTCCTATCTCTATCTTCTTCAGGTACTCCTCGGGCTTCTCCGCCTTTATCTCCCTCGGCCTCGTGAGGACCGAGACCTCGACGACTATTTTGCCTAGCTCCCCTTCGGAGAGCGGCGGGAACCTGGGGTCGTGGCAGGCGGCTATCGCAGACTCCGCGAGCGCCTCTATGAGGGGAAGCATGGGCTCGGGGAAGCCGATGCAGCCGCGGAGCTCCTTTCCGGGATACGTGTGCAGTGTGGTGAAGACTCCAGACCTCTCGAAGAAAGCGGCGGGGACGTCCTTTGGTATCTCCGCCTTTCCGGACTTCACGTGCATCTCCACTACCTGACGGGCGATTCTGACCAGAAGCGAGCCTTTGGCGTCGTCCATGAGAAAGGATTGGGACGCTGCTATAAATTGTGATGCTACCCGGGTATCTTCCCGTTTATGTGGTGCATGAACTTCTCAAGCGTCCCGGAGGGTATCCTCGCGCCGGCCGCCTCGGAGTGCCCGCCCCCGGAGCCCCCGACGAGGTCGGCCGCCTCCTCCATGAGCTTGTTGAGCGGGATGTTGGACTTCCTCTTCCTTGCGGTTATGTCCGTGTGGTCTCCCCTCTCGCATATATAGAGGCCTATTAGGCAGTCCTCTACCGTCGCCGCGAAGAGCGCCGCCGGTCCGCGGAAGCCGAAGTGCGGAAGGTCCCTTATGGTAGCCACCTTCCCGAACTTCTCCGCGTGCTCCTTTATGTACTCGTACAGCTCGAACTCCTTCTTGACCGCCATCTTGGCGGCCCTGACGAGCCCCGGCACGTCGGACGGGTTGTTCCCAAGCGACATCGTCTGCACTATGCGCCTCTTCTCGTCATAGCTTGAGAACTCCTTGGTCTTTATCCCCATGACCAGCGTCGAGACCTCGAAGTAGAGCGCCCTCTTGTCCCAGTTGGCGAGCCTCTCCTGGGCGAAGGGTGTGTCATCCTCGTAGTCTCCTATCGCGCCGTACAGTGCCGCCCAGACCCTCTCCCTGGGTATGTCCTTCTGATAGTGCTTGTATATTATCTCCGAGGCGCTCGCATTCTCCTTGTGTATGTGGGTTATCATCTCGAGCGCCTCCTTCGGCATTGTGTCGGGCACGTCGTGGTGGTCGAAGTAGAGTATCTCCACGGACTTGCACATCTCAATGAGCAGCGCCCCTATCTCCTTCGCGTGGCTCCTAGTGAGGGCTATGTCGCACACGACTATCCTGTCCGCCCGCGTGTCGCGCAGGTCGTTGAGGAACGAAACAGGCTTCGTGAAGAACACGTCGGCGTCGGGGAACTTGGAAAGGGCTATCGCCCCGGCGCACAGCCCGTCGCAGTCGGCGTGGGT
>CAZTRL010000028.1:0-15128 GCA_964616715.1 uncultured archaeon
CCCTCCCTGTCGCGCAGGAGGAAGAACTTGAGGCCGCCGAGGTCCCTGGTCTTCGCGACCCAGCCGGCCATCCTGACCTTGTCGCCGACCTTCACCTTCCCGGAGTATTTCCTTTCCATAAGAACCATATGAGGCGGGGACTTTAATTTATTGCCTGCCGAGGGCGCCGCGCAGCCATCCGCCGAGGCTCCTCTGCTGCCTTTCGGCCATCAGGCTCTCGTGGGTGGCCCAGCTCTTCCTTATCAGGTGCTCCGGGAACTCCTTGTTCGTCTTGAGCCACTCCCTGAGCCACGCCATCGTCTTCTCGTCGGAGGTGTACCCGGTGCCGAAGTCGCCGTACTCCTGCCTGAGCTTCTCTATCTCGGCGTCCCTCTCGACCTTGGCTATTATGCTCGCAGCGGACACGATTGGGTGGTCGCGGTCCGCCTTGTGCTTTGCCACTATCTCCGGACCTTCCCCAACCAGCTTCTCGATGAGCGCGGTGAACCTCCCTATGTTAGTCTCGGGAGCGTCTATGTAGGCCACCGTGGGCGAAAGCATCCTTATTATGTCCGCGAACTTGAGCGATTCGACCTTGTTGAGGTTTATTCCCTGCTTCTTGAACGTGTCTATCTTGCAGGGACCGACCTTGAACACCACTATGTCCTTTGCTATCTCCTCAATCTGCGCGGCGAGCTCTACCCTCTTCTTGTGGGATAGCTCCTTTGAGTCCCTGACACCTATCTCCCTGAGCTTCCTCTCCTGCTCGGGGGTAGCCGAAACGCCAGCTATCACGAGGGGACCTGCTATGCAGCCCCTCCCGGCCTCGTCACAGCCCGCTATAACCTTATTTTCCAAAGAATCCACCACCAAAAGCTACTATGTAAACATGGATGAGGCAAGCTTTTAAAACCAGCGTTGTTATTATACTAACAACAAAGCGGGGTAGAGCAGCCTGGAGTGCTCGTTGAGGGTTGCCGGATAACGCAATCCGCGAAAGGCTCATAAGCTCTTAGGTTGTCTGGGACACCCAAAAGGACGCTAAGTCTACTTAGCGGCTTGGGACGGCCAGTGGTTCAAATCCACTCCCCGCTATCATTCTTACATTTTTCCACCTGTGCCTAGAATTCCTGATCTTCCACAGCTCGAATCTTTTCATGTGCTTCGGGTTTGAGAATCCTATCTTCTCCATCCACAGAACTAGTTGTTCGTGCCCATATAACTGGATTCTGTGAATCGTCAGCATCTTGCCGCACCTTTTGTCATAGCTGCGCCTGTCCATGTCCCTTGAAACCCTGAAACCTTCGTCTTCGAGATATTCAGCTACTTCCTCCATCATTCGCCTGCTCTTTGACGCACCGACTATTACTGGATAATACCTGACTTTCCTGTACCTCCTTCTTAGCGTCAACGAGAAATCTGTGTCCGCGTAACCCCGCAAGAATGACCTTCTGAGATGACAATCTTTCTTGAATATTTCAGGCGTGCTTATTATTCCTGACTTACTTCCACACGGTATGCCTATACTTCCCGTTAGGAATTCCGCCAGAATTTTCGAATACATGTGAAATCCATAAGTAGTCTGGTTGTCATGGAGTTTCATCTCGACGTCCGCATCGAAAAGACGCTTGAGAATATCGCGGATAACTGTGTCATGGAATTCCATCTCGTTTCTGGGACTGCCGACGCATTTTATGTAGTAGTCCCCTCTTTTGCGGCTTATTGTGATGTGCCCGTCGCCCATCAGAATCCCGCTTATGTATGCCAGGTCCTCAGTCACATGGTCCGGTATTCTTACATCCATCCGAATTCATTTTTCCTAACGCGTTCTTTTATCTGTAACCGAATGGCACCTTTCCGCTATTCCGCTAGAGCTTCCAGTCTTCCGTTCTTATTAAAAACCAATCCAAATTATTCCTATGCTGTATTCAAGGCTTGTTGACGTTTACGACGAGCTCTCGGAGACCCCGGCGAGGCTCGCCAAGATAGACGCCGTCGCAAGGCTGCTCTCCGAATCCGACGCCGAGAACCTGCCCAGGGTCGTTCTCCTCCTCCAGGGAAAGGTCTTCCCCTCATGGAGCGACAAGGAGGTCGGGATAGCCGACAAGACTGCCGTGAGGATAGTCCATACCGCTACCGGCTTCAGCGAAGGGGAAGTAATGAAGCATTACAACGAGACAGGGGACCTGGGCCTCACCGTGGAGAAGCTGATGGCCGGCCGGAAGCAGATGACTCTCGGGGCCAAGCACATAGACATAGAAAAGGTCTTCTCAAACCTCCAGAAGCTTGCGGCGGTGGAGGGGAAGGGCAGCCAGGACGTGAAGGTCAGCATCGTCAAGGAGCTCGTCATGCACTCCTCTCCGAAGGAGGCGAGGTACATAGTGAGGACAGCGCTAGGCCAGCTGCGCGTTGGTGTGGCCGAAGGCGTCGTGAGGGACGCCATAGCAAAGGCATACTTCCCCGAGAAGTACGATTCTGATGAGAAGAAGGACATAATATCCTCCATAGAGTGGGCGTGGTTCATGAAATCCGACTACGGAGAGGTGGCGCGGATAGCCAAGGAGAAGGGCCTCCCGGGCCTCCAGAAGGCCGCGCTCGAGCTCGGCAAGCCCTTCCAGGTGCTGCTCGCGGAGAAGGCGCCCACGCTTGAGGATGCCGTGAACTCGTTTGAGAACGTGCAGATAGAGTGGAAGTTCGATGGAGCCAGGATACAGTGTCACAAGAACGGGGACAGCGTCTGGCTCTTCACCAGGAGGCTCGAGAACGTCACTGCGCAGTTCCCGGACATAGTCGAGATGGTGAGGAAGGGCGTGAAGACGGAAAGCTGCGTCATAGAGGGCGAGGCTATGGCCGTGAACACTGCAACCGGAAAGCCCGAGCCCTTCCAGATGCTCTCCCAGAGGATACACAGGAAGTACGACATCAGGGACATGGCGAGGAAGATTCCCGTGCAGGTCAACTGGTTCGACATAGTGCACAGGGACGGCAGGCCGCTCTTCGACCTGCCATTCAGCCAGAGGAGGAAGGAGCTCGAGGCCGTGATATCCGTCACGCCTGGAAGGTTCCAGCTCTCGAAACCTCTCATAACGAAGGACCTGAAGGAAGCGGAGAAGTTCTACACCGAGGCCCTCTCCGCCGGCCAGGAGGGCGTGATGGTCAAGAACCTCGATGCGACGTACCAGCCCGGAAGGAGGGTCGCCGGCGGCTGGCTGAAGGTCAAGCCCATAATGGAGACGCTGGACCTCGTAATAACCGGCGCTCAGTGGGGCACTGGGAAGAGGGCCGGCTGGATGGGCTCGTTCGTGCTCTCCTGCAGGGACAGCGGAAGCGGCGAGTTCCTCGAGTGCGGCATGATGGGCACCGGTGTCAAGGAGAAGAAGACACAGGACGACGACGTGACGTTCAAGGACCTCACGGAGATACTGAAGCCTGATGTCACCGGCGAGAAGGGCAACATGCTACACATACGGCCCAAAGTGGTCCTCGAGATAGCCTACGAGGAGATACAGAAGAGCCCCAACTACGGCTCAGGGTATGCCCTGCGGTTCCCCCGTCTAGTGCGGGTCCGCCACGACAAGGGACCGGAAGACTGCGACGACATAGAGCGCATGGAGAGGCTCTACTCCCAGCAGAAGGGGAGGGCGTAGATTGATTAGCCGGGGACGCCCCCAATTAAAATAATTAAATAGTAGGGAAGTTCAATATTATAATAATCATAACAACTCCATTTTCAAGGGAATAACGATGTCCAAGGTACGCTCATCCAACGGCCTCAGGGTGCTTGCCCTACTCTTCTCAGCGGTGCTGTTATGCAACCTTCCGACGGCCCTTGCCGAGACCAGCACGTCCATGACGGATGGCATAACCGCGACCATGGTCACATCCCTCGGCTACAACTGGACAGCGGCGGATTCCGGCGGCACCATCAACCTCGTCGTGGCAAGCGCTAACGCGGGCGTGTCGCTCGACGAGATCAACATAACCATACCCACCGTGGGCGGGAACCCGGCGTTCAACGTGAGTTCAGCATCTTCGGTAAACGGCACCTGGGCCTGCACGGGACTGATTGACGACGGCGAAGGCAACTGGACGATTTTCAACTGCAGCACGGCCACGGAGAACATAGACGTCGGCACCCAGCAGGATTTCACGCTCACCTTCCATGCCATACCGCTCTCCACCGAGACGGTCTACGAGTTCAACGTCACCGCGTTCGAGACGCCAAGCTACAGCGCCTCCCAGAACCTGACGTTCGGCATAGACGGCGCAGGCCCGCAGTTCTACGGATACCGCAAGAACGCCACCTACTTCGGCAATGACGAGACGATAAACTTCGGTGCCACCGTGTATGACATCACGCTGAACACCAGCTCCGTCAGCATGCGCATCTCCAGCCTCCCGGGCGGCACCATACAGTCCACCCCGGCAGCTGCGAGCATGTATCTCGGGGGCAGCGAATGGAACTACACGGTCAATGCCACCCTGAGCAGCCTCCCCGACGGGAACTACACGTTCAACCTGACAGCCTCCGACAACCTGAGCAATTCCAACACGACCCTCTACACCGGATGGTTCTTCCACGACATTGCGGCCCCCTCCGTCTCGCTTGACAGGCCGGCCAACGGCTCATACAGGGACAACGGTCCCATGGTCTTCAACTTCACCCCGTCGGACACGTCACTCTCCATTTCGGACTGCACGCTCTGGATAACCAACTCCACCGGGGACTGGGTGCAGAACGAGAGCAACAGCGCGCCTGTGAACGGGGTGGAGAACAACATAAGCATCCCATACCTCGGCACAGGGACATACACATGGAACGTCCTGTGCACCGACATGGTCGGTAACACGTCATTCGCCACCCAGAACAGCACGCTCATCGTGCAGAACAGGTCTAACATCATGGTGCTGGGGATAGAGTTCCCTCTCGATCCGAGCCCCTTCCCCGGACAGAACATGCTGATAAACGTTACGGTGAAGAACAACGGCAGCGAGGACGTTGGAAGCAACATATTGCTCCAACTGAAGGCGGACTACGAAGACGATGACTGTTCCAGCCCGTTCAACACCTCCACATACAACATATCCTCATCGTTCCTCGCAGCAGGAGACCAGAAGAGCGTATACTACAACATCACCCTGCAGAGCAACCATGGGACATACTACGTTTGCGCAGACGCCGACTACACCAATGCGGAGGCTGACGAGGTGGACAACGGCGACAACACGCTTACGAACTCCACATCCACTGAGCTCAACGTCACACTTTATAGCATCCATCTTAACTCGACGGCACCAAACGCCACCAACGCCGAGGTCGGTCCCAGTGACGAGGTGACGGTAAAGCTCAACGTCACCTTCTACAACGGCACACCCGTCACCTCCGGTATCATATTCTCCAAGGTCAACATCACAGACGACTGGTCCCACAGCCAGAAGCAAAGGGTCGAGACGGTTGACCGCAAGAACACGTCCGACTTCAAATATACGTACAATGCCTCTGGCGTCTACGTCTTCAACTACACTGTCCCAGGCTTCTACGTCTACGAGTCCAGCACCGAGAGGATGAGGTATGCAGAATACGGATTGCACCACATCGATGTGTATGTCGAAGAGAACGGTACCGGGCACAATTATCGCGGGACGAGCCTCCACGACAGCAGCTACTATACAATCATTGCTCCCTATCTGAGCATATCTACCGCCCATGTGCCGTCATCGACCAGAGTGGGAGACAAAGACGAGATAGACATAACCTATTCTAACAACGGAAACGAGAACATAACGAGCAACATCACGGCATACGAGCCCACATACGACGACGCCTACGTCGGGGAGATAGACATCAACAACTGGAACTCGACCATAATCCCCGGCCTGAACGCCACGGGAACATACTATCTACCCAACGTCGAGATGGAAGCCACGGAGAACGGCACCTGCTACTTCCTCATAAACATGTCCGTCGAGCATGAAAACGAATATTACTGGTACACGTACGTGAAAGTGATAGACATCGACCCGGAAGCGACTGACGACAATACCCAGGACACGACAGCGGCCACCACTACAGCCACCGACGAATATGAGTGCACCAGCAACACTAGCTGCGACTCCGACGAGTGGTGCAACAGGAACCTCGAGTGCGTCAGCCTCGACTGCCCCGACGGCTACGTGGCAACCGGCCACGCGTGCAAGCTCCAGTCGATATACAAGATAGGCATAACGGCCTTCGACTCCGCCCTCTCGCTCACGCAGGGGGAGAGCCTCAGGACCAACGTGACTGTCAAGAACACGGGAAACAAGGACATAACAGTCGCCATATCGGTGGACCTGGGCCTGGAGGGCCTCGAGTTCAACGTAACCCCCCAGTCCGCGAGCATAGTCGCAGGAAAGACCCAGATATTCGAGATACTCATAAACACGACGGAGGCCACCCCGGTGGGCAAGCACAACGCGAGCTTCAAGGCGACGACCAGCTTCATCACTGCAAAGGACAGCAAGAGTTTCATACTTACAGTGCAGCCCCTTCCGGCCGCCATAGACAAGATAAAGACCGACTACCAGAACCTGACGCTCGTGGTAGAGCAGCTACTCGCCGACTTCGAGTCGGCCAAGGCCCAGCTGACGGAGGGCAACCTGACGGCACTCGGGACCAAGGTCAATGAGACGAGCACGCTCTTCAACCTCGCCAAGGAAGCCATGGAAGCCGGGGACTACGCCGCTGCGTCGACCTACATGACCCAGCTCAACACGCTGATAGCCTCCACGAGGTCTCTCATGAGCGAATTAGGGATAAAGGAAGGGACAGGAGTCGTGTTCTGGAACAGCGTCATGCTCTGGCTCGTGGTGGCCGTGGTCTGCATAGGGGCCGTCGGCCTCCTCATATACATGATGGTCCCGCCGCAGGGCTACACGCTGGGAAAGGGCTACTCCCCGCAGGGCAAGAGGGCGTTCAGCTCGCGCGTGATGGACGTGCTGGCCTCGCTGAGGGGGAAGATGCCAGGGAACAAGCCCACCAGCGCCTCGGCCATAGTGGGCAAGTACAAGATGAGCTACGGCGGGTCCTACAAGAAGCTTGACAACGCATACAAGCCGCAGCCCAAGTCAGTGACCGACAAGATGAAGAATATACTCAAGAAGAAGTGAAGGGAATCATCATCCACCTGCTTTTCCGGACAGGCGTCACGCGCTGAGCGAGAACGCCACCGGCCTTCCACCGGCGTCCCTCTTGTAGACATCCACCCTACCCCCCAGGGCCTCGATGCCCGCGAAGACATCGTCCACCGTGAAGCCCGGGTCGTACCTGTCCCTTATGTCGAAGAGCGCCATGTACGGGTTGGACCTCAGCCCGCTGTGCGTCTTGAGGTAGGAGAGCATCAGTGTCTTGCCGCTCATGGGAACACCATTCCAAGAAAACTTCAATGGCTTAGCTGCAGGAGGCGCTGTTCGCCGTTCCCGTGCCGCCGCCTATGCCGGGGGATGTCGCCGTCGAGCTGAGCGTCTGGCTGCACTCTTCCGGCATCTCGTTGAAGGAGCAGCACACAGCCTTCTTGACGTCCTCGGGGGACCTGTTCACGCTGAGCGTCTGCCCGTTGAGCACAACCGTCGGGGAGCCCCTCACGCCGTAGAGCAGGTTCTCATCGTTGTCCACCATGTACGGAGGATAGCTCCCAAGCCACGTGCTCTGGTCGTTGTAGAGCCCGGTTATGTTGAACTCCGCATCCGCCTCCGCTATGCACGAGTCGAGAGCCGCGCTGTCTATGCCCGCCTGGGCTATGCAGCTCGCGGCGTCGCCGCTTGCGGTGAAGCATGTAGCATAGTCGAGGTACTGGCTGTGGAAGTCCTTCTCTATGCAGTACTGCCTCGTGTTCTCCTCAACCTCTTTCTGGCCGTGCATCGCGTAGTTGACCCACTTGAAGTTTATCTCGGCCTTGTCGCCGAGGAGCGCCATCACCGGAAGCACCGCCTTCTGCATCTGAAGCCCGTACGGGCAGTATGACATTATGAACACGTCAAGGACCGGCTTGTCAGCCTTCTGGACGTTTAACCCCGCGCACATGGCATCGGTCGCGCCGCCCTTGCTCACGTTGACCAGCGTCACCTTGAACGTGAGCGTCTTGCCCGCGAGCGGGTGGTTGAAGTCGAGCGACATCGAGTCCGCGTCAGCAGAAGCTATCCTGACGTCGCCGTACACTGTCGAGACGACCGCCCCCACCTGAGGAGTGAGCGTTATGGAGAGCGAGTCGTTTAGCACGGTCACCTTCTCCGTCCCGTAGGGCGACTCGACCACGGCGCCGTCCTCAGGAGCGTGCTCCACGACGGTGGTGTTGCCATCAACCGAGACGACCGTTATGTTCCACACCATGCCTTCCTGGAAGTACGTCTTCCCCGGGACCGGGTCCTCTCCGAAGGTTGACCTGAACTCGTCGGTCGTTATCTCGACCGTCTTGTTTATGAGCCTTGTGAGTGGAACGTCTATGACGAGCGACGGATCGGGCTCACCGTAGGCCTTATCCGGCGGCACGGTGAACGTCTTCTCCTCACCGGGCTTCATGCCGGCTATGGCCTCGTCGAATCCCGGTATCATCTCGCCGGCGCCGACGGTGAAGTCCACCTCCCCGGAGTCGAACTCCTCTCCCGTGTCAAGCGTCCCCACGTACTCGACGGAGACCTTGTCACCCGCGACCGCCACGTTCCCGCCGCTGCCTGCGAGCGTGCTGTTGTCGGCGCCCGTCGGGACGGCGAAGTTCCCGGCCCTCCATGCGATGACGGCCACTATAGCTATCGCCACCACCACGTAGATGAGCCTCTTGTCCTTTATGTAAGAAGTGAAAACAGGAGATGTCTTTTCGGCCTTCTTCCCGGCCGGCTTCTCCGCGACCTCTGCCTCGGGGGTCTTCGGCTCCGCGCTGGGCTTCCTGGGCGCAGCCCTTGCCTGCGAGCGCTTCACAGGCTTCCTTGCGCTTCCTTTTCCCCTCCGCGAAGAAGTCTTCTTCCTTGCCGCCATCAAAACACCGAGACATAAATTTTGATTATTAGAATGTCTTTTTTCTTTGATTCTTTAAATAAGTTTCAGTTTTTATTTCGAACCTACCCGAATATCCTGCAGAACCTGCAGAGCTCCTTCCCGAGGCCCTCGGTGCTGATGCTCCCCTCCGCAAGCCCCTTTGCTATGTCGTTTGCCACCGAGACGAACTCCGCGCTCTTCAGGAGCGACTTCCCCCTGCCGCCGCGTATGTCCTTCCTGTACTGCGAGACGGCGGGCTGCGATATCCCCATCTTCCTTGCCACGGCCGTCTGGGAGAGCCCGTAGGCCTCCATGAGCTTCTTCGCTATGAGGGACCTGGCCACCGGGAACAGGTCGTGGACGGCCTTCTCGCACTTCATCTCACTCATCCTACTATAACGGCATTATATCAATAAAAATATGCACCCCTGCGGCCCCATAACTTAAGGCCCCTCGCGGAATAATTAAGCATGGTCCCAAAAAGGCTGAAGGGATACCGGAAAGCGCTCTCAAGACTCCCCGAGAGGGACAGGAAGCTCCTGGACCTGCTCCTCTTCCTGCTGCGGCTTCTGGCGCTGTCGGTGCCGCTGTACCTGCTCATGGGGGCCGGTGCGGCGCTCTATCCCCTGCAGCGGGCCGTCACCGCGCAGTCCGACGCCCTCATCAACGCCCTCGGCATAGAGACGCAGGCCGGGGAGCTCGTGATATTCGTCGGCTCATGCGCACCCTTCGCCCTCTACATAGGCCCGGACTGTACGGGCTGGAAGTCGATGATGCTGCTTTCCGCGCTCATGCTGGCCACGCTCCGGGTCGGCATGCGAAAGAGGCTCCTCGGGATAGCCGTCGGCGTGCCCCTGGTGTATGCCGGGAACATAGGCCGGATAGCGCTCACGGTCGTCATCGAGAATGCGTACGGCGAGGAGGCCGCGCTCTTCCTCCACGACGTGCTGTGGCAGGCGGGACTGACGGCGCTCGTCCTATGCCTGTGGCTCGTGTGGCTCCGCTGGGATTCGATACGCGGGAGCATGCCGCGGCTCAAACATATTATAATGAGAAGGGGGGAAAGATAAATTATGCGAGTGGACTGGATAATAGGCGTCGTGGTCTTCCTGATGTTCGTCGTCTGGGCATTCTCCTACTACACGCTCCTGAGCACCCAGGGGGCCGTCTCCAGGTCTGCATCGGCGATGCGCGCCGCCGACTCCGTCATAGCCTACATGCAGGCCGATTCCTACTCAATGCCCGCCAACATCACGTCCCCGGCCGCCTACAGCGGCGCGACCGTATGGGCCTATGTCAACCGGACGTGGGACGGGAACTCCACTAGGGTCGTTTCCTCACGCTTCTCGAACGAGAGCCTGGAATGCATGATCTCCGGCAACATCCTCTACTGGACCGCCGACCTGTCGGCAGGCGCGAACACGTTCTACATAGAGAGCGCCGACATAGGCTCCCCCCTCACGTGCGGCGCGAGCCTGACGCCGCCCTCGGGCAACCAGACGACCACGTGGGCCGAGGAGCACTCCCCCGTGTTCTCCTCCCGGGGGGACGCGGACTTCTGCTCGATGCTTTCCTCCGACTACGGGGGGGCGAAGGCGGCTGCCGGGTCCGCCTTCGACTTCAACTTGCTCGTGGAGAGCGACGGAAGCTCCTCGTCGTGCGGCCCTCCGCTTCCCGCCACGGGCGAGGTCTTCTCGTTCCCCTACTCCGGCAGGCTGTACGAGGGCGGGTACGTCAACGTCACGGTGAGGCTATGGTGATGAAGGGCCAGTGGAAGACGATGGAGGCTGTGGTGTCGGGGATAGTCATGCTGATGTTCGTGGCCGGCCTGTTCGCGGCCCACAGCCAGACGCTCTCGGCGCCCCCGGTGAAGGGCTGGGACGCCCTCAGCGCGGTGAACGACAGGGGCCTTCTCAGGGGATACGCCCAGTCGCTGGACACGGCGGCGATAGAGCGGGAGGCGGGAAACACTGGCTACCTCTCCGGCTACAACTACACCGTCGCCATATGCAACGCGACGTCGTGCGACGGAAGCGCGCCTTCCGCCGACCAGGTGTTCGCGTCAAGCTTCATAGTCGCAGGGGACGACTCATACGCCCCCGCGGAGGTGATACTCTATGCCTACAGGGGGTAGGATGAAGGGCCAGTTTTTCATAATAGGGGCGCTGCTCATATGCTCGCTCCTCTACATAGGGCTAGCTCCCACCATCTCGGTGACGGTAGCCGACTCCGCCGACATGGGCAGGCTCGCGGAGAACATGGAGAGCGAGCTGCCTCACGCCCTCAACATAGGCGCCGTCAGTCCCGGCGTGCCGGGGGCGCTCATGGGCTTCTCAAACTTCTCGGCGGATGCCGCCCACGGAAGGGGGATATCGATGAAGTGCCTGTGGGTTGCCATAGAGCCCGGCCAGGGCAGCGTGAACGTGACGGTTGGAAACCTCATGGGCGCGGAAGAGACCGTCGGGATAGATGTGGACGGGACCTACATGGCGGTCCGCGTCCCGGACGGCGCCTTCAACTACACCGAGCTTCCCGTTTCCGGCCCCTCCTTCACGGTGAACATAACCCACGCGGACGGCGGGACGGCGGCCGAGATGCCGTCAAACAAGACGAGCCTGTACGCCTTCCTCCAGCTTTCGAGGGGCGGCGACGTCACCAGAAAAGAGATATTAGCATGACTCCCCAAATAAGAAGCAGGTGGTCCGCATGAGAGGGTTGAGCATGATAACCGAGGCACTCTTCCTTGCGATAGCCGTGACGCTCGTCTTCGTCGTCTACAGCATGGCGACGCCTGTCATAAACACCATGCAGGTGTCCAACACCTTCGAGCAGACCAAGTCGCTGATGCTGGACCTGGACAAGTCCGTGCAGGACGTGGCCTCCCAGGGCAGGGGCAGCAGGACGAGCCTCTACGTGACGACGGGCGCCGGAATGCTGACCATGGACCAGGACAAGGACATGATAAGGTGGGAGCTTGAGACGGATGCGGACATAGTCTCGCCGAGGAGCATGCAGAGGACGGGCAACCTCGTAGCAGGCTCGGACATAAACGCCATGGCCTACGAGAACTCGAGCGAGGGGGTGTACGCCCTCGAGAACGACAGGCTGCTGGTGCACATAAAGAAGGTGGGAAGCGCCTCCTCTCCCCAGGCCTACAACACGAGCGAGCTGCTCGTCGGCATATACAACAAGGACCTCGGGCAGTGGATGCCCATGTCGAGGCTCGAGATATCGATAGACGGCGAGACGGAGTCCACCAACGGCACCGGCTACACGGAGCTCGACGACGAGGGCTATGCGCTCCCGTTTTCGAGCGTCACCGCATACATAAACACGAGCTACGCCCAGATGCAGAACTACACCGTGACCTTCACCCTGGAATCGGGGGCGGATTTCCTCACCATATCCGCCGCGGAACAATTTTAAGTAGCATGCCCAAATATTATTCATGACAAAAGGCCTCTCGCCTCTCATTTCCGTCACCATCCTCATCGTCATCGCCATAAGCATAGCGTCCTTCATGGCGCCGTGGATGTACGAGCTGGTCGTCGGCACCGCGAACGAGACCCAGGCCACAGCGGACCGGCAGGTCATGTGCAGGAACGCCGGCCTCGACTTCGACTCATCGTACGGATACTACGGCGTGAGCTACAACTTCAGCGCCAACGAGAGCGCCGGGGAATCGGACTTCCTGAGGGCGAAGGTGATGAACACGGGAACCGTCAACCTGAGAGGGTTCTCCTTCGAGCTCACCGTGGAGAACCAGTCCGTGGAGCAGATACTCTACTACGAGCCCACTTCCGCGACCCAGAAGACGCTGTCCGACCCGCTCAGGCCCTCCAGGTCGGCCATAATCTCGGCCAACATCACCTCAGGGATAGACGGAAACACCACCATACTGCGGAGCGTGAAGGTGATAACCTCGGTGTGCCCGGAAGTGTCGCCGAGCATCGAAATATGATTTTATAACATCGAGGCATATAATTAAGTGATACCATGTCAGAGGAAGCGGCAAGCGGCCCGGAAGCCATGCGCGAGATAAACGACAAGATAGCAGAGCTCGAGGACCTCCAGCTCGTCAACAAGCTGGACATAATAAACGTCAAGAACGAGCTTGACAAGGCCAGCCTCTCCGGCGGGCCCTCTACCAACGACATGGACAAGATATCCGAGATACGCGACCTCGTCGAGAAGTCGGACAAGCTCAAGAAGGCGGAGAGGATAGCCTCCGAGCTGGAGAACATGAAGGGCCAGCTCGACAAGATGAAGAGCAGCGACGCCGCGAGGCTCCGCGAGGACCTGGAGGGCGTCACCAAGGACATAGCCGAGCTGAAGAAGAGGATGTCGGAGCCCGGAAGGAAGGGAGTACCCTCCAAGGGCTCGGCGAGCTCCGAGATAGCGGAACTGCGCGAGCGCATAGGGAAGCTCGAGACGGCCAAGCCCGGCGAGATAGACCTCGACGTCCCGGAGGACATAAGGGACGAGCTGTCGAAGATAAACGAGAAGATAGCGGGCATGGACAAGGGAGGCCCCGTCCCTACCGAGCTCACGGCGAAACTGGACAGGCTCGACAAGCTCTCATCCGGCCTCGAGACGCTCATGTCCTCCGTGGAAGAGCAGAAGGGGAGGCTTTCGAGCCTGGAGTCGGCCATGGCCGCGGCACCCGCCAAGAAGGGGAAGGCGGGCACGGACGTCCCTTCCCAGAACTTCATAGTAGACAGGATAGACCGCCTGGAGAAGAAGATAGAGGAGGGCGCCCCGAAGCCCGTCCCGACGGCCGAGGGCCCGAGCCAGGCCGTGGTTGACACACTCTCATCCGACCTCGCGGCGATAAAGAAGAGGGTGGACGGCATAGAGAGGAAAGCCGGAAAGCCCGTCATAGACACGAGCTCGGTGGACGCCGAGATACAGAAGATGAAGCAGTCTCTCCCCATCGAGGACATCTCTGGCATGAAGGAGAAGATGGAGAAACTCGAGAGGAGCCTGGGGAAGCTCAGCAAGCTCGCCGTGACGCTCAAGCCGATAGAGCTCCCGGCGGCTCCGGAGGGACAGGCATCGGGGAGCAAGGAGCTGGAGCTTCGCGTCAAGGAGCTCGAGAGGTCGGTCGGTGCGGGCGTCGGGGAGCAGAGGTTCCGCGTGCTCGAGAAGAAGATGGACGAGATGAAGGAATGGCTGCCCGAATACATAGACGGCAAGGTCGGGGTCAAGCTCAAGGGGACGTCCGATGGCGTGGAGAAGAAGGTGCGCGAGATGGACGCGCTCAAGAAGGAGCTCATAACGAGCACCGTCGAGGAGCTCCTCGCGCAGCCAGGGACCGTCAGCAAGATGATTGGGGACAAGCTGGAGAAGCAGGTCTCCGAGATGAGGGAGAAGATGAAGAAGATGGACGATTTCGTGAAGCCGTCGGACGCCAAGCTCACGTCGCTCCTCAAGGAGCTGTCGGACACCCAGCAGGAGGTGGCCAGGCTCCGCTCCGAGATGAAGGGGATAAAGTCCGTGTCCGGCGAGGAGGTCGAGGACATAGGGACGGAGCTTCGCGCCCTGAACACGAGGATGCACTCGATCGAGGCCTCGGTGAAGGGCGTGGAGAGCACGGGAGTGACCGGCGTGATGCGCGACCTGGAGATACTCAAGACCAAGGCAGACTGGCTCGAGAGCACCGTCCACAAGCTGGACCTCGACAAGATATACGCCAGGATAGACGAGATAGAGAACTCGATGAGGGCGTCATCCGCCTCGAACTCGATGGCGCCGATAGTGATAGAGTAGGATGGATGTCCTGTCCTTCTTGATCTGTGTTCTCAGTCGCTGAAGTTCTTCCCGACTATTACCAGGTCCATTATGCCTATTGTCCTGTCCTTATTGAAGTCCGCGCGGGGATTCCAGTTCTCGTCTCCCTCCGTTGAATAATACGCCATCCCCACTGCCGAGAGGTCTCCTATGTCGACGCTGCCGTCCAGATTCACGTCTCCGGGCTTCGTGCAGACGCAGCCTGCAGTGCACCAGGAGTATGCACAGTCCTCGTCCGTCTCGCACTCCGCCCCGCAGCTTCCCACGCTGCACGCGTGCGTCAGGCTCACGGTCCCCGTGGTGCACGAATCGCTAGCCTCGTTGCACGTCGATGTGAAACCGGGGAAGT
>CAZTRL010000029.1:0-13683 GCA_964616715.1 uncultured archaeon
AGGATACGGGCTTCCCAAGCCTGCGACCCGGGTTCAAATCCCGGCCGGCGCATTCGCCTTTTCACAAAGAGCTTATCAACCTTGAGATTTCCGCTACCTCCCCCGCAGTGCCCGGAGACCCCGAGAGGGACTTCCCGTCGGTGCCCGTGAAGACGAAGGTGCCTGCGACGTCAAGCCCGACGCCGTTTGCGAAGTAGCGCAGCGCCTGCTCAGCCACCCTCCTGGAATCGCCGGCGCTTCCTCCACCGACCACTATGAAAACGGCCTTCTTCCCCTTCAGTCGGCCGCTGTTGTAGAAGGTGTTGCACCTGTCCATGAAGTCCTTGACGAGGCCGGGCACGTTGTCGAAGTAGTTCGGGGTCCCTATGACGAGGACGTCGGCTTCCTCCATGCGAGTGTAGAGATCCTGCATACCGTCGCCTATGGGACACCTTCCGGTACCCTCGCAGGAGAGGCAGCCAGTGCAGTGGCGGACATCAAGTTCCCTGAGAATGACGAGCTCCGCAGGGTCCCTCAGCATCTTATGCACGCCCCTGAGGATGTACTCAGTGTTGCCCTCCCTTGGGCTCCCTGAAATCAGAAGCGCCTTCGTCATGTTCCCGCCTGATTAAATGTCGGCTGCATACCTTTTTATTTACAAATGCCAAACAAAGATAACGCGGGCCGGTGGTCTAGTCCGGTCATGACGCCGCCCTTACAAGGCGGATATCGCAAGTTCGAATCTTGCCCGGCCCACTCAAGCGTACTGCGCTACCTGTTCGCCATCCGGCCCGCCCTGCGGGAGCGGGACGTCCCCGACAGCCTGGACGGACGCCTTTCTCATGTTCTCCATGGCCCTCTTCCTGAACTCGCAGTTCTCGTCTATGACACCGAACAGGAGGCTGCACTTGCTGCAGATGTAAGGAGGGATGTTCATAGCGGGGTCCCCCTGATTCAAGTAGACGCTGGGCCTGTTGATAAGGTATGCAGAACAGGGGTCGGATGAAATTCCGTTGCCTGCGGAAGTTTCCATACATTATATTGTACCGGAGGCTTAAATCCTTGGCTCACATCGGCGGCAGCATTGAGAGCCATGAAATCCCGTAAAGGCCGCCGAAGACAAGGATGATGTTCATGACGAGCTTGCCCAGGAAGGTGGCAAGGAAGAACATCTTCAGGTCGTAGTTGAACATGCCACCGAGTATGCCAGTGACATCATCGGGGAGCGGCGTGGCGGCAAAGATGAATATGAAAAGGAATCCTTTCCCTTCCTCGAACCACTTCTCCCCTCTCTTGAGCCAGACGTTCTCCTTCTTGCTCTTGCCGAGGACCTTTCCTCCACCCTTGCCCAGGACGTATCCCGTCATCTCGCCTATAGCCATGCCGGCGGATGCCACGAGGGCCACGAGCCATGGATTGAGGGATGAGACACCGCCTGCTGCGAGTATGAATATGAAGCCGGGGAGGGGGACAATGACAGAAGCCGTGCTGAGCGCGCTCACAACGAATATGCCACCGTAGCCGAAGGCGTCTATCACGCCACCTGACCACGCCAGAAAAGCGGCAATAAGGGAGGCCCAGTCCATAACGTTAAATTATTTAAATAGAATAAATAAAGAGCTTGCATAGCGGACGGGCCGGTAGATCAGTGGTAGATCGCCACCTTGGCATGGTGGAGGCCAGGGGTTCAAATCCCCTCCGGTCCACTATGGCTGAAAAAAGGAAGATAGACTGGGACGAGAAGAAGGTTGGGCTTGTCATCATAGCGCTCCTAGCCGTCTCGACGGCAGGCATACTGCTCTTCGGGGCGGGAAGCAGCAACCTCCTTTCCCTCGCGGGATTCTCCGTTGCTATAGCGGCGGCGGCCGTGCTCTTCGGCGACTGGTTCGACAAGGCCGAATGAGCCCCTCAGGAGTGCGAAAGATGGCCGAGATAGCTGTATATGCGACAGACCTCCATGGCGAGGTGAGGGACTACGAGAGGCTCCTCGAAGCAGGGAGCGGCAGGAACGTGCGCGCCGTGATAATAGGCGGTGACATAAGCCCGTTCCTCACAGCCATAGGCGACATCGCCATCTATCAGAGGGAGTTCATGGAGTTCTACCTCATACCGAGGCTGAAGGAGTTCCGTAGGAAGACGAAGAAGGACGTCTTCATAATGATGGGCAACGACGACCTCAAGGTGAACCTCGACATCCTTGAGAAGGGGGAGAAGTCCGGAGCTTTCAAGCTCCTAGACATGAAGGCGCAGCCTCTCGGGGACATCTTCGTCGCCGGGTACTCGCACATAAACGAGGCGCCATTCCTCCTCAAGGACTGGGAAAAGGAGGAGGATGAGATTGCAAAGGACCTGAAAAAACTCTCCGGCATGAGCGACCCGAAGAAGACAGTCTACATCATGCACGCCCCGCCCCTTGGGACCGGACTGGATGTCATCTTCAACGGCGAGCATGTGGGGAGCAGAGCTATAAGAAAATTCATAGAGGAGAAGCAGCCGCTTCTGACGCTCCACGGCCACATACACGAATCGCCGCAGATGACCGGCGTGTGGAAGGAGGTCATCGGGAAAACGATATCCTCCAATCCCGGAAAGGGAAGCATACTGGTGTTCGACATCCACGACCTGAAGGTAATGGAGATACTGCCGAGATAGGTTCACATGGTCTTCCAGGCTCTCAACCGGCTCAAGTGGAATGGCGGGCTGGGGGACTGCGAAGTCCTCATCATCCACAGGGGAGCGCCAGGAAACACCCGTACAATCAGGGGCACTGACATAAAAGACGTCAGGAGAACGTATATAACATACAGCAGTCACGGAAGGGAGACCACGATTCCCCTGCACAGGGTCTCCGAGGTCAGGCGCGGCGGGACTACGATATGGAAGAGAAGCACAAGAAGAGGATGCTCGAGGCCCACGGGTACAGCAGCGAGGACAGGTCCTTCAAGAGATGGAAGGAGATACAGGACTGGAAGAAGGTGCTCAGAAACTACGTCATAATGACCCTCTGCAAGGTCCTCCCGGACAACGAGTTCAAGAACATGATATACCGGAAGAGCGGTGCGAGGATAGGCAGGAACGTCAGCATATTCGGATCCAACCTCGACATATTCTTCCCCGAGCTCATAGAGATAGGAGACGACAGCATAATAGGAATGCTCACCTCCCTCATAACCCACGAGTTCCTGACTGACGGATGGAGGAAGGGGCCGATAAAGATAGGCAGGAACGTGACAATAGGAGCGATGACCCTCATACTGCCGGGCGTGAAGATTGGAGACGGTGCGACGGTGGCTGCGTATTCTCTCGTCAACCGGGACGTCGAGCCTGGAACCCTCGTGGGCGGGGTCCCGATAAAGAGGATAAGGTAGCATCAGCTTCCGCACGTTATCCGGGACAGGTTCCCGGACTGCTCCACGGCAAACTTCACGGGAAGGAACTTCTCCAGTACGTGCATGTTGGTGGCAGCGTGCATGCTGACGGCTGGTGCAGTCATCTCGCAGGGCTCGCCGGAAAGCGCCATGTAGGGGAGCAGCTGGTCGCACATGAACTGGTCCACGCACGCGCCGGAGTCGAGAACCGACATGATTCCCCTGACGGCCTCCGCCGCCACCTCCTCGGCTGACTTGCTCCTCTCGCCGAGGCCGTCCGCCCCCAGGACGCAGCCGCCCGCCGTCTTTGCCACCATGACCATGCCCGAGCCGTTGCAGGAAGACTCCGAGTATCTCTTCTTCGTCAGGGGCTTGTAGCCGCGCTTGCGCAGCATCGTCTCCGCCTCCCTCGCCTGCCTCTCCGCCACCCTTGGCTTCTTCAGCCCGGCGCTAGCAACGGAAACCACGTCAAGGGATGTCACGTCGCCCCTCTCCGAGAGCGATATGCCCTTCAGCCCTCCGCAGGGCTCAACGGTCAGCCGGACCCGTGAGCCTCCCACCGGATAGAATCCATGCCTTAGTATGTTGATCTCCGCGTGATACCCCATCCTCCTGAGGAGGGGGAGGAGCACGAACTGTATGTATTGCAACGGAGGCGCGTGCTTCCCGAAGGTCGCCCCGCCTTCTATTGTAACCGTTATCTTTTCCTTGGCGCGCAGTGATGCCATGAGGACTGACTGCACGACGAGCCCCACCGAGCCAGCTGTGTCGAGCGTGACGGAGAAATCCGAATCGGTAATCTCCCCGGGATAGAGAGTGGCGTCCTTCGACCCGAGCTTCACGCCCTCCAGTCTCCCGTTGCATATCCCGGCGACCAGCTCCAGGCCCCTCATGTGCTGGTTCCTAAGGCCCGGCTGCGGCCTTCCTGACCTTATGTTCCTTATCCTGACAGGGCGTCCAGTCATCACAGAGAGGGCGGACGAGAGCCTGACTATGGAACCGCCACCCTCCATCACGGAACCGTCAATCTCGACCAGCGTTCCCGCCATGAGATTATAAAGGGACCCAAGGCTTAAAACCTAAACCTTGTACGTGTCGCCATTCTCAGGGGCCTCTACGTCGAAGCCTTCGCCCCTGAGCTCCTCCGCGAACTCCGGCGCCCTGTCCCCGTGGACCAGTATCAACTTCCCGGGATTGACCTTTCTGTAGAACTTTATCAGGTGCGCCCTGTCGGTGTGGGCGGAAAAGTCCATGAAGTGCACGGGGAACTCGGGCCTGACGTTCATCTCTCCGTTGTCGTATATGCCCGTCTCCAGAAGCACCCTGCCGGCGGTCTTCTCCACCTGGTAGCCAGTCAGCGCCATCGCGCAGTCCTTCCTCTTCGCAAGCTGCTGTATGTAGAAGCTCACCGGCCCTCCCTGGAGCATGCCGGCCGTGGTTATTATTATTGAGGGCTCTCCCAGAGCGTCCTTCCTCTCATAGTTCTTCCGTATCCTGTGGGCGCTGTGGAAGGAGTCTGCGAGGTCTCTTGGATTCGCAAACGACTGCGGGTGGGAGAGTATCCTCTCCGTAGCCCTTATGCCCATCCCGTCGACGTAGACCGGAAACTCCGTGTCCCGGAGCATGGCGAGTATCTCCTGCGTCCTGCCGACCGCGAACGCCGGAAGCAGGGCGACACCTCCGTTGTGGCACGTCTCCTCTATTATCGAGAGCAGCTGCTCCTTGAGCTTGTTCCTGTCCGGATGGTTCTTGTAGGAATACGTGCACTCGGATATCAGCACGTCGACATTCCCGACGTCCATGTCCGCCCCTGTCATGAAGTCGGTCGGCGTGAACTTTATGTCGCCCGTGTAGAGGACCCGCTTGCCGCGGCTCTCGACGGAGATGGAGGCGGCACCGGGTATGTGGCCTGCCGAGAACATCTCTACAGTGCTCGAGCCTATCTCCTGGGGCTCGCGGAAGTTCATTATCCTCTCGCGTTTGCCCATGGTGCGGATGTCCTGGCTCGAGAAACCGGCATCAGTTCCCCTCTTGCCGTGGACCTTTATAGAATCATCGAGGAGCAGGTGGGCTATGTCGAACGTTGCAGGGGTCGCGAAGACCTTTCCCTGATAGCCCCTGGCGTAGAGCCCCGGGACGAAACCCGAGTGGTCTATGTGCGCGTGCGTGATGAAGACGCCGTCGAGGTCCATGGGGGGTTCTATCGGCCTCTTGTCGTCCTGGACCTCTATGCCGTAGTCCATGACGAACTTCTCCTTTCCGGTCTGCAGAAGTATGGCAGACCTGCCGACCTCGCGGGCGCCGCCCAGAAATTTCAACTCCATAAGAATCATTGTCGGCGAACTCTTATTAGTCTTGCGGCGCGCAGCCCGCTGAACAGGTACGTGTAGCCAGCATCGGCTGAGAGCATCGCTATGAAGAACATGTAGTCCCTGCAGAACACGGACACGGCAAGCGTCAGGACTTCCATCGTGAGCCTGTATCTGAAGAACGCTGAAGGGATTCTACTTATCCTCTTCCTGTCAGCAAGGTCGCTTCCAATCTCGTCTATGATGCCTCCGGCCATGAAGACCGCGAGAAGCCAGGGGTTCACCGGAGGGAGGCCGATGAGAGACACGAAAAGCAGCATGGATCCCACGCCTGCATAGTGGACCTCGTGGTCTATCTTTCCAGTCAGCATCGTTCCGAGGACTACCGCGATGACAAGCGGGGAGAGTATGGCATAGTGCGTCATGACTAATGAAACCATGAAGCCGTACGAGACGCCGACAGCAATCCCGAGGAGCCTCGCGAGCCTCATGCCGTCGTCTGCGACCATGTCCGAGACCTTGCTCAGAAATCCCGCTGCGAATGAAGCAACCACAAGGAGGAGCACATCACCACCTCCCCGAGACGTACTTGAGAAAGAGGAACAGCCCGACGGTGAAGAGCGAGTGGAGGGCGGCCGGAAGGCTTGCGGCCGGGGAGACGAGTATGACGGCGAAGGCCGCCGACATCCCCCCGTTCTTAAGTCCGGCAAAGAGCGAGTAACTGACGGCCCTTTCGCGCCCCGAGCCCAGCCTGCGGGAGCCGAAGTAGACGAGCGCGCCAGTTCCGATGGAGGCCATGGCCAGAACTACGAGCATCGGCGCAAGGGAGACCGGATCCGAGACTATGGAATGCTGGTTCATCCCGATTACTATGTAGGTTATTGCGCCGAACGCCAGGTTGACGACCGGCTTTCTGAACGGCTCGACCCTCCCGGCAAGACGCCTGCCAAGGAGCAGGGATATGGCGAGCGGGACCAAGAGCATGCTGAGCAGTATCCATATCATCTCCAGAACATCTATCGTGAACCCGAGGAAGAAAAGAGTTATCGCGGGGGCCGCGGCAAGGGCGAGCATGTAGCAGAGGACCTCACCCTGCAGCGACGAAGGCGTATCACCCTTCAGGAGGTAGGCGAAAGGAACGACGGCGACAGCCGGAGGGACGGCAGCCATTATGACGAAGCCTGCGAAGTAGCCCGACTGGGGAACCAGGAAATAGGCCGCCGCTATGATGCATCCTGAAAGAAGCCCGTAATTCAGTAGGAATGACCTTACCGAGAACGCCGCGTTCTTCCTTAGGCCGCGACCCGAGAGGCGCACGTGCATGAGCGAGAGGCTCATGGCGACAACGAGCAGAAGGGTTATGACGGTCTTGTCGGCCACCGCGAACTGAGGGAGCACGATGCCCAGCGCTATCGCAAGGATGAAGACAAGCGCTGTGTTCTCCAGCGGGTTCATCCCCAGCCCTCGGACATGTAAACAGCGGCAACCACCGCGCATGCTACCTTGCCGCTGCAGACCGCTTCCGATGTGCTGGAACCATGACTTTCGAAATCCCATTTCCTGCGGGAGGCCATCTCGCGAAGGCTCGTCGCTATGTCGCCTGCAACGCCGCTTGGCGTGTCACCCGCATGCTCCACGAAGACTCCCGGACCGTCGGGGTCGTGCTGCCTGATCCAGCCGATTCCCGCCACGGCCTTCTTCCCTGCAGACTCCTGGAAGGAGCAGGCGAGGACCACATATAGCCTGTGCCCGTGCTCGGCCGGGTCCATGGCGAACTTCTCCTCGGCTATCTCGCAGCCTGGAGGCAGGACGGAGCTCAGCTCCAGAAGGTTGTAGCCGTCTATGCCGGCGTCCCGGAGGGCGCTGTCGAAAGCCGACTTCCTCGTCGAGCCCTCCCCGGCGCCCTTGGTTACGACTATCCTCATCCTGTAACACCCGCGACAATGAGAGGGAGCATGACGGTCGCGTCCCCGTAGACCGTGGCCGTGTTCCCCTTTTCCTTTATCTTGCTCCAGGACCTTGCCTCGTTTGAGGTCGCCCCGGAAAGGCTGCCATCCCATGGTGAGGAGGTCGTCACGTAGACAGCGTAATCGAGGCCCTCCCTCAGTATGTTCACGCCTATCGTGTGGTGCTTCGCTATGCCGCCGCCAAGTATTATGCCCCCGGTCTTCTCGGAGTTTATGACTATGTCGGCAAGCCTCATGTCGCCGGAAACGTCTATCATGAAGTCCTTGTGGTCCTGCTTGTAGAAGTACAGCTGCAGGCCTATCGCGGAGTCCGTCAGCCCCGGGCAGAACACGGGGACGCCCTTCCTGTAGGCCCAGTGGAGGAAGGAACCGGTATCCTCTATCCTCTTCCCTATCTCCCCTATTATCTCGCTCGGGGACCATGCGGCCTTCTCCTTCTCGAGATCGGAGAACAGCTTCTGCACGAACTTCTCCAGGAATATATACCTGTCACTTGGTATGAGCACGTTGCCCAGCCTGTTGATGCCCTTCCCGTGAAGCTCATTGTCGTCCATGCCGAAGTCGCCCAGCATGTAGTCCTTCCCGGACCTTATGATGTCGTGGTCGACAGAGCCGCCGGTCGTTATTATGACGTCCACCATGCCGTCCCTCACCATCTGCGCGATGACCCCGCGAAGCCCGGTTGCGGCCATGTTCGCGGTGAAGCTCAGGAAGACCTTCGCTCCGGCCCGGCGCATCTCCTTTATGACCCTCACTGCCTCGCCTATCTCCTTTCCCTGAAAGCCGGAAGATGAGAGGCTGCCCACGAGCTCCGAGACTTTCATTCCCTTCTCCACTGAGAAGTCACGCACCTTGTCCATAAAAACACCTGTCAGATATTATAGCGCCCGCACGGGACTTAAATAGGATATGCACAACTGGTAGCCTGGGCTGCATAGAAATCCGTCCCGGCAAATGATTTAATAGCCCCGCTTTCCATACTATTACTATCGGAACGTGCTTTAAACGTTTATCCGGAAAACTCGGTGCTTTGGATGGATACAAGGAGCAGGCTTGAGCTCATAGGGGAGGTCGGCGAGGAGATAGTGACGGAGGAGGAACTGCTCACGCTCCTCCAGACAAAGACCCGCCCCATAGCATACGACGGGTTTGAGCCTTCGGGGAGGATGCACATCGCGCAGGGGGTCCTCCGGGCGATAAACGTCAACAAGATGGTCGATGCCGGCGTGCACTTCAAGATGTGGGTCGCCGACTGGTTCGCATGGATGAACAACAAACTCGGGGGCGACCTGGAGAAGATACAGACCACCGGAAAATACCTTATAGAGACGTGGAAGGCATGCGGCATGAAGACCGACAAGATAGAGTTCGTGTGGTCCAAGGACGCCATGGCGGACGACGAGTACTGGAAGAAGGTCGTAAACATCGGAAGGATGAACACGGTCACGAGGATTACGAGGTGCTCGCAGATAATGGGACGAAAGGAGGGCGAGGGGCTCACGGCTGCCCAGATATTCTATCCATGCATGCAGTGCGCGGACATTTTCCACCTGAAGGCTGACATAACGCAGCTTGGGATGGACCAGAGGAAGGTCAACATGCTCGCCCGCGAGGTGGGGCCGAAGCTCGGCTTCTGGAAGCCGGTCGTCGTGTCTCATCACATGCTCATGGGGCTCGGAGAGCCGCCGAAGGCCGGCGGCAGCGCGGCGGACAGGGCCATAGACATGAAGATGTCCAAGTCAAATCCTGACAGCGCGATATTCATGGACGACACCGAAAAGGACATACGAAAGAAGATAGGGAAGGCTTACTGCCCGGAGAAGAAGGCCGAGGAGAACCCGATAATGGAGTACTGCCGCTACATGGTATTCGAGAAGTTCGGCTCATTTGAGATCGAGAGGCCGGAGAAGTTCGGCGGGAACATGAGCATCGGCTCGTACGACGAGCTCGCAAAGATATACTCCCGGGGCAAGCTGCACCCGATGGACCTCAAGAATGCTACCGCGACCCACATAAACAAGATGATAGAGCCCGTCAGAAAGCACTTCGAGAAGAACGTGAAGGCCCGGAAGCTTCTTGAGCAGGTCAAGGGATACCAGCTCACCAGGTGATGCCATGGAGGACACGATAGACCCGTGGGGAAGGGGGGAAGTCAAGAACTACAAGAGGCTCATGGACGACTTCGGGATAGAGCCGTTCAAGAACGTACTCGGCAAGGTCCCCGAGCCCAGTCTCTACATGAGGAGGGGTGTCATCTTCGGCCACAGGGACTTCGGGAAGATTGCCGACAGGATGAGGAAGAAACAACCCTTCGTGATGCTCACGGGGCTCATGCCTTCGGGCAAGTTCCACCTCGGCCACAAGATGGTGGCCGACGAGTTCATATACCTGCAGGAGCACGGAGCGAGGACCTACATATGCGTCGCCGACACCGAGGCGTACAACATGAGGCAGAAGAGCTTTGAGGAGCTCAGAAAGACCGCGATAGAGGAGTATCTCCTGAACTACATCGCCCTCGGGCTGAAGCCCAAGAACTGTGACTTCTACTTCCAGAGCCAGAGGTCCAGGGAGGCGGAGAAATCCAACGCCTATTACCGGATGGTCGGGATAATCTCGCGCAGGGTCACGATGAACGAGCTGAAGGCCATATACGGCGACCTGACGCCAGGAAAGATAATATCGGTCTTCACTCAGGTGGCCGACATACTCCATCCGCAGCTCCCCGAGTTCGAGGGCAAGATTCCGACCGTGGTCCCGGTGGGGGTCGACCAGGACCCGCACATAAAGCTCACCAGGGACATCGCGGCAAAGCTCAACCGGAGCGGGGACTTCAGGTTCGAGCTCCCGGGTGCGACGTACCACGAGTTCATGAAGGGGCTCAAGGGCGGCAAGATGTCAAGCTCCGACCCGCTGTCATACATAGCACTCACTGACGACCCCAAGACCGTCAAGACGAAGATAATGAAGTACGCGTTCTCCGGTGGCAGGGAGACCGTCGAGGAGCACAGGAAGCACGGCGGGGACACCAAGTTGGACGTCTCGTACCAGTACCTGTACGCGCAGTTCGAAACCGACGACAAAAAGATTGCAAAGGTGAGGGAGGATTACGAGTCCGGCAGGATGCTCACGGGAGAGCTCAAGCAGATGCTAGTCGAGAAGGTGACGGAGTTCCTGGTCAGGCACCAGGAGAAGCGCGAGAAGGCGAAGGACCAGGTCCACAGGTTCCTTCCCGATGCATGATATCGTTTTTAAATAGAGCCTTTCAATTAGAAAACACGCGGGGGTATCCGAGTCTGGCCAAAGGAGCAGGACTTAAGAGCGGGACTCTTAAGTGCGGATTTCAAGATGACGAAAGTCCCTCTGGGACATCCTGTAGCTCAGTGCTTTCGCAGGTTCAAATCCTGCCCCCCGCACTCATAGTTCTTGCGGCGGCGCAGCCAGATTTATAGCAACGGCGGGAATAAACTATAATGAGGGTTCTCGTCGCGACCGCAATACTCCTTCTTCTCCTGAGCAGCGGATGCGTACAGAACACCGTTTCCGAGACCGTGAACAGACATGACAGCATACCAGCGGGAGCCGTAAAGTTCACGCCGTCCATGGACCAGCATCCTCCGGTGCTTCATTCGGACGGCTACGAGCAGCCAGTGCCGGTCGCGGGAGGGGTGAACACGGCAGGCGCAGAGGATTCCCCTTTCATACCTGACGGAAGCGACGATCTGTACTTCTTCTTCGTGCCTGACGTCTCCGTGCCTCCGGAGAAGCAGGTGCTAGACAAGAGCGCCGGGATATACGTAGCCAGGAAGTCCGGACAGGGTTTCGGGGAAGCCCGGAGAGTGACGCTTCAGGACCCAGGGAGGCTGTCGCTTGACGGCTGCGAGTTCGTGCAGGGGAACAAGATGTGGTTCTGCAGCGCCCGAGAGGGATACACCGGGCTCCACTGGTTCACGGCGGAGCGCATAGACGGTGTGTGGAAGAATTGGAGGATAGCGGATTTCAAGGAGAGCTACGAGGTCGGGGAGTTCCACATATCTGCCGACGGGAAGGAACTCTACTTCCATTCGGGGAGAGCCGGGGGGAAGGGCCAGAACGACATATGGGTATCTAGGAACGTCAACGGCGAGTGGCAGGAACCGGAAAACGTGGAGGCCGTGAACACGGCAGAGAACGAGATGATGCCGTACCTCACGGCAGACGGGAACGGGCTATGGTTCAACAGGTTCTACCAGGGCAGTCCCGCAATCTTCAAATCGGAAAGGGCCGGAGGGCAATGGCAGGAGCCCGAGCTCATCATATCGAGCTTCGCCGGGGAGCCCACGCTCGACGGCGAGGGGAATATTTATTTCGTGCACCACTTCTACAATGATGGGGAGATGGCGGAAGCCGACATATACGTCGCCATGAGAAGATGAGGGCGGCGGGTGAAATCAGGCTTCCCCTACCGAGACGGCATGATTGTAACCGACATAGAGAGCACGGGGATGGACCCCAAGAAGAACAGCATAGTCAGCATAGGCGCTGTCGAGTTCGAGAATCCCGGGAACAGGTTCTACGGAGAGTGCAAGGTCGAGGAAGGCCTGGAGATAGACCCGGTGTCGCTCCAGATAAACGGCTTCTCGCTGCACGAGATAATGGACCCGAAGAAGCCCACAGGAAACGAGCTTCTGGGAAAGTTCTTCGAATGGGTGAAAGGGATAGAGGAGAGGACGCTTGCCGGGGACAACATATGGTTCGACACAGGCTTCATGAAGGAGAAGTCGAAGAAGTTCGGCCTGAAGTGGCCGTTCCAGGGGAAGGCGGTAGAGCTCCACGAGGTGTCGCTCCTCACCGAGGGGGTGCCCTGGAGCCTGGACCTCATACTCAGGATAATAGGCATCCCCGAGAGGAAGGGTTCCCACAACGCGCTCAACGACGCGCTTCTCACGGCGGAGGCCATATCCAGGCTCGCGCTCGGCAAGGGGCGCGTGAAGAAGTACCAGAAGTACCCAGTTCCCGACTTCATAAGGGAGTTCGTGGAAATCACGAAGAAAAAGAAATAGCCTGCGCAAAAGGGCCGTCGCCGAGACTTGAACTCGGGCCAAGAGCTCCACAGGCTCTTATGCTAACCACTACACCACGACAGCCATCGTAGTTATTTTATGAGCGCACTGTTTTTAAAACAACCACCGTGCCGTACTGGCCTGCGTTAGCTATTTAAAGGTGTTCACCATAGTTCTCTTCTGCAAACGGAGGTGGAAAAATGAGGAGATTCAAGGTTTATGCAAGTGAGTCCCACTTCACACCGACCGAACCTTCAAAAATACTCATAGACAGCGACACACTCCTTCCTGCAAGGAAAAGTGATAAGAACGGTCTTAGGAGCTATGTCCAGGGCCAGAACCAAACCCCTCGCAAGAGGAGCGTGCTGGATTACGGCGTGATGCAGGACGAGCTCGGACTGCGGCTTGAGAGCATGGATACGGACTCGGCGGGGATCTACATGATGTTCCGCACGGACCTGGAGATAAGCGCAGGCGACATAAGCAAGTACAAAGGCATAAAAAGCGCGTACGAAATCAAGTGAGCCGGGTGGCCGTTTCCGGTCTCTATAAGCGAACGTTTATAAATACCACCTGTTAATACATAGATGCGAGTTTAGGCGACTAAACGATGACTTTATGATGTGAGCTCGGAAGTGAACTTTCGAGTTTGAAGCATGTCCTTTGTGGAGTTTTAAAGATTAATAAGGAGAAAATGCGTGAACCGCCAAATTTCAATTCCGGTTGATCCTGCCGGAGGTCACTGCTATCCGGATCCGACTAAGCCATGCAAGTTTCGGTGTTCACTTGTGGACACCGCAGCAGAAAGCTCAGTAACACGTAGTCAACATGCCCTTGAGTCTGGGATAATCTCGGGAAACTGAGGCTAATACCAGATAGGCAAGAGGTACTGGAATGTCCCCTTATCCAAAGCTTCGGCGCTTGAGGATTGGACTGCGCCGGATTAGGTTGTTGCTAGGGTAAAGTCCTGGCAAGCCGATAATCCGTACGAGCCTTGAGAGAGGAAGCTCGGAGATGGATT